>NZ_JBHXRL010000016.1:0-187663 GCF_042717315.1 Streptomyces sp. NPDC058650 | reverse complement strand
CCGTCGAGCGCATGATGCGCGACGCCAAGATCACCCAGATCTACGAAGGCACCAACCAGGTCCAGCGCATCGTCATGGCCCGCAACCTCCCGTAATCACAAGTCTGTTGGAAGGAGACAGGCCGTGACCCTGAAGATCGCTGTCTGTGTGAAGTACGTCCCCGACGCGACCGGCGACCGCGGTTTCGCCGATGACCTGACGGTCGACCGCGACGAGGTCGACGGTCTGCTGTCGGAGCTCGACGAGTACGCCGTCGAGCAGGCCCTGCGCATCTCCGAGGAGTCCGACGACGCCGAGGTCACCGTCGTGACCGTGGGCCCGGACGACGCCAAGGACGCGCTGCGCAAGGCGCTGTCGATGGGCGCGGACAAGGCCGTCCACGTCAACGACGAGGACATCCACGGCTCCGACGTCATCGCCACCTCCGCGATCCTGGCCAAGGCCCTGGAGAAGACCGGCTTCGACCTGGTCGTCTGCGGCATGGCCTCGACCGACGGCACGATGGGCGTCCTGCCGGCCCTGCTCGCCGAGCGGCTGAACGTGCCGCAGGTGACGCTGCTCTCCGAGGTCTCGGTCGACGGCGACACGGTCAAGGGCCGCCGCGACGGCGACTCCGCCACCGAGCTCCTGGAGGCCCCGCTGCCGGCCGTCGTCTCGGTCACCGACCAGTCCGGCGAGGCCCGCTACCCCTCCTTCAAGGGGATCATGGCCGCCAAGAAGAAGCCGGTCGAGGAGCTGGACCTGGACGACCTGGACATCGACGCCGACGAGGTGGGCCTCGCCGGGTCCTGGACCCTCGTCGACGCGGTGGCCGCGCGCCCGGCCCGTACGCAGGGCACGATCGTCACGGACGAGGGCGACGGCGGCAAGCAGCTCGCCGCCTACCTCGCCACCCAGAAGTTCATCTGACCCACCGTCAGCCAGACACCCACTCAGGAGCAATGAATCATGGCTGAGATCCTGGTTCTCGTGGACCACGCCGACGGTGCGGTCCGCAAGCCGGCCCTCGAACTCCTCACCCTGGCCCGCCGCATCGGCGAGCCCTCGGCGGTCGTGCTCGGCGCGGGCGAGGCCGCGGCCTCGATCGCCGCGACGGGCGGCGAGTACGGCGCGGCCACCGTGTACGTCGCGGACGGCGCCGAGTTCACCGACCAGCTGGTCGTCCCCAAGGTCGACGCGCTGACCCAGCTCGCGAAGGAGAAGGGGGCCGCCGCCGTCCTGGTGACCTCCTCCGGCGAGGGCAAGGAGATCGCCGCCCGTGTCGCCCTGCGCCTCGGCTCCGGTCTGATCACCGACGCCGTGGAGCTGGAGGCCGGCGAGAACGGCCCGGTCGCCACCCAGTCCGTCTTCGCCGCCTCGTACCAGGTGCGCTCGACGGTCTCGCACGGCGTCCCGGTCATCACCGTCAAGCCGAACTCCGCCGCCCCGGAGGCCGCCCCGGCCGCCGGCACGGTCGAGAACGTCGCCGTCGCCTTCACCGGCAACGCCGCGAAGGTCGTCTCGCGCACGCCGCGCGTCTCCACCGGCCGCCCCGAGCTGACCGAGTCCGCGATCGTGGTCTCCGGCGGCCGTGGCGTCGGCGCGGCCGAGGGCTTCGCGGTCGTCGAGAAGCTGGCCGACTCGCTCGGTGCGGCCGTCGGCGCCTCCCGCGCCGCCGTGGACGCGGGCTGGTACCCGCACGCCAACCAGGTCGGCCAGACCGGCAAGCAGGTCTCGCCGCAGCTGTACGTCGCGGCGGGCATCTCCGGCGCGATCCAGCACCGGGCGGGCATGCAGACGTCGAAGACGATCGTGGCCGTCAACAAGGACGCCGAGGCCCCGATCTTCGACCTCGTGGACTACGGCGTGGTCGGCGACCTCTTCGAGGTACTGCCGCAGCTGACGGACGAGATCGGCGCCCGCTGACCGTCCTCGTCGCCCAACGGTAAGGGGCGGGTGGCTGGCACTCTGTGCCAGCCACCCGCCCCTTCCGTGTGCGTCGCGCGTCAGAACCAGCCGTCGAGCGGGACCTCCTCGCAGAGCCGGACCACCGGCCTGCGTCCGGTCACCCCGACGCCGGAGGAGAGCTTGACCCGGACCCCGGGCCGTACCGCGTGCAGCGGCCCGTCGACGCGGCAGCGGACCGTGAAGCCCTCCGACATGTACACCGGCCAGAGGTCCGCGTCGGCCGCGGCGACCCCACGCCGTACGGAGATCACGCCCTCACCCTCGCTGACTTCGGGGGTGAGCTCGGTCGACCCGCAGGTCGGGCAGAGCAGGCGCTGGAACGTCGTGGTGTGGCACCAGCGGCAGCGCTGGAAGTAGAGCTCGGAGTCGGGGGCCGACTCCTCGGCCTGGACGGCGGTCCCGCTCCTCAGTCCCGTGTGGAACACGATGCCTTCTCCTTGCACTCGGCGGCTCGACCGTGCAGGGCAAAGATATGGCACTGAGTGCCATCAAATAAAGACCTGAGTTCCCTCAATTCGAGATACCGAGAACCCCTGGGCCCCGCGGGAGGCGCAGGGCCGCCCCTCAGCCCTCGCCGAGGCTCGACTCCACCTCGCGCACCACGCGCCACATCGGCGTGGACCGCTTGGTGATGACCACCACGACGTCCTCGTTCTCCTCGGCCGGCGCGTCCGCCACCGCGTCCGGGCTCCAGGTCGCCCGTACGAACTCCAGGGCCCGGTCCACCTCCGCCAGCGGGTCGCCCTCGCCGCCCGAGCGCAGCCAGTGGCGCAGGGCGTGGTTGTGGGCGGCGACCACCGCCGCCGCGACCACGTTGGCGCGCAGGGTGCCGTCCCGGCGGTCGGCCCAGCGGGTGCGCAGATAGTCGCCGAGGGTCTTCTCGTACCGCCAGACGACCGAGAGCTCGTACGTCCGCAGTCCGGTCACCTCGCGGGTGAGCCGGTAGCGCTGCACGGAGAAGGTCGGGTTCTCGGCGTACATCCGCATGACGAGCCGAGCGGCGTCGCAGACGCGGACGATCGGGTCGTCGGAGTCGGCGCTCGCCGCGAGGAAGCGGGTCATGTCGGCGAGGCACTGCTCGTGGTCGGGGAAGACCACGTCCTCCTTCGACGGGAAGTACCGGAAGAAGGAGCGGCGGCCGACGCCCGCGAGCGCGACGATGTCGTCGACGGTGGTCTGCTCGTAGCCGCGCTCAAGGAAGAGCTGGAAGGCCGCGGCGATGAGGGAGTCCCGCATCGCGGGCTTCGGAGAGTTCGTCGAGGCAGTTCCCATGGCCCCGAACCTAACACCCGAACCGCCCGATGCGGCACTTGGTGCCGGGTGATTCCGGCACTGAGTACCGCATCGAGGGTACGGAGGGTCAGAGGGGCCCCGGCCCCACCAGTCAGCGCGGGGCCATGCGCAGGGCGCCGTCCATCCGGATCGTCTCCCCGTTGAGGTAGTCGTGCTCGACGATCATCGTGACCAGCCGGGCGTACTCCTCCGGGCGCGCGAGGCGCTGCGGGAAGGTGACGCTCGCCGCGAGACCCGCCCTGACGTCCTCGCCGAATCCGGCCATCATCGGGGTGTCGACGATGCCGGGGGCGACGGTGACGACCCGGATGCCGAACTGCGCCAGGTCACGGGCCGCGGTGACGGTCATGCCCGCGACGCCCGCCTTGGAGGCGGCGTAGGCGATCTGGCCGACCTGGCCCTCGAAGGCGGCGATCGAGGCGGTGTTCACGACGAGGCCGCGCTGCCCGTGCTCGTCGGGCTCGTGCCGGGCGATGGCCTCGGCGGCGAGCCGCATCACGTTGAACGTCCCCAGCAGGTTGACGTTGAGCACCGTACGGAACAGGTCGAGGTCGTGCGGACCCTTGCGGCCCAGGATGCGGGCGGAGGGGGCGATGCCCGCGCAGTTCACGGCGAGCCGGAGCTCGGCGCCGTCGGCGTCGATCGCGGCCAGGGCGTCGCGTACCTGGTCCTCGTCGGTGACGTCCGCGGCGAGCAGACGCACGCCGTCGGGCAGCGGCCCGGCGGCCGCGACGGCCTTGTCCAGGTCGAGGCCGTAGACGGCGGCGCCGCGGGCGGCGAGCGCGGCGGCCGTGGCGGCGCCGAGGCCGGAGGCGGCGCCGGTGACGAGAGCGGCGGAGCCGGCGATGTCCATGGAACTCCTCGTTCGTGTCGTGCGGGTGGGACCCTGCCGCCGGGATGGCCGCCGGATCGGGCGCGTACCCGCGGAAAACCGCGCGGTCCGCGCGATCTGCGCCGCCCACCATAGAACCGCAGGCAGCGCCCCGGAAGCGGAACCAAGACATCCTCCGGCGGTAGTCGACCGGTCGTACACTTCCGCCATGGGGCGAACGAGTGACGCGCGGGAGCGCATCCTGACCGCCGCGAAGACGCTGATGCTGTCGCGCGGCTACTCCGCCCTGGGGGTGGCGGAGATCTGCAAGGCGGCCGGGGTCCCGAAGGGCAGCTTCTACTACTTCTTCGCCTCCAAGGAAGAGCTGGCCCTCGCCGTGATCGACGAGCACTGGACGGTCCAGCGCGCCGAGTGGACGCGAGCGCTGGACAAGGACGTCCCGCCCCTCCAGAGGCTGCGCAGGCTCTACGAGTCCACCGCGGCCGAACTGCGCACCGGACAGCGGAGCTGCGGCACCGTCACGGGCTGCCTCCTCGGCAACCTGGCCCTGGAGATGAGCACCGGGACGGCGACCGTGCGCGACCGCCTGCGGGAGATCTTCGACGAGCAGGTGGCCCTGGTGGAGGGGACCGTCACCGAGGCCCGCGGGCGCGGCGAGGTCACCGTCGCCGACGCCCACGAGGCCGCGCGGTCCCTCGTCGCCCAGCTGGAGGGCCAGGTCCTCTTCGCCAAGCTGTACGACGACGTGGGGCGCTTCGACGTCATGTGGGCGAACTCCCTGACCCTGCTCGGCGCGGCGGCGCCCCCCACTGATAACTGACCTTTCATCAGAAGGGCTTGGTCGGCAGGTACTTGCCGTCGAGCGTGATGACGGCGCGCTCGCCGCCCTCGGGGTCGGCGACCTTCTTCACGTCCAGCGTGAAGTTGATCGCGGAGATGATGCCGTCGCCGAACTCCTCGTGCACGAGGGCCTTCAGGGTGGTGCCGTACACCTGGAGCATCTCGTAGAAGCGGTAGATCGTCGGGTCGGTCGGGATGCCGCCGTCGATCGATCCCCGGGAGGGGATCGTGCGCAGCAGCCGTACGGCGTCCTCGTCCAGGCCGAGGAGCTCGGCGACCGCCCGCGCGGACGCCTCGGGCAGGGCGTGCTGGCCGAGGACGGCGGCGGTGGTGAAGGCGACGGAGAATCCGGCGGCGTCCGCGATCCGCTGCCAGGTCAGGTCCTTGACGGTCTTGGCCTCGACGGCGGCGAGGGCGAGCTCGCGGCGGGCGGTGGGGTCGAACTGGGCGTGCACCATGAGAAGTACGTCCTTCGTTTCTGTGGGGGATCTCGGGGGTCAGGCGGCGGCGAGGGCGGGGCGGGCGACGGTGTCGAGCTCCTGGACGGAGCCCTCCGCGATGTCGAAGACCCAGCCGTGCAGCAGGATGTCGCCCGCGGCCAGCGCGCGGGCGACGGAGGGGTGGGTGGCGAGGTTCGCCAGCTGGGCGGCGACGTTCTCGCGCACCAGGGCGGCCACGTCCCCCTGGTGTCCAGCCGCGGCGGCGCGGGCCAGGGAGGCGTCCGCGTGCCGAAGCCAGGCGGCGACGGCGGGCGCGGAACCGAGGTCGTGGCCCTCGGCGAGCGCGGTCATCGCGCCGCAGGCGGAGTGCCCGCAGACGATGACGTCCCGCACGCCGAGGACCGCGACGGCGTACTCGACGCCGGCGGAGACCGCGTCGGTGCCCGGGGCGTGGGCGGGGACGAGGTTGCCGGCGGTACGGATGACGAAGAGCTCGCCCGGCTCGGTCTGGGTGATCAGCTCGGGGACGACGCGGGCGTCGGAGCAGCCGATGAAGAGGGTTCGGGGGCGGTGGACGGTGGCGAGGCGGGCGAAGAGCCCGGCCTTGGCAGGGAAGACCTCCCGCTGGAAGCGGTCGATTCCCTCGGCGAGATGAGGCATGCCTTCACCCTGCACGACCAGGGGCTATAGCGTCCAAGACCGGTCATCGATCTCGGCCATAGATGCGATCTATACCAGCCGTACACTGGCCTCATGCAGCCGGAACTCCGCCACCTCCGCTATCTCCTCGCCGTCGCCGAGCACGCCAACTTCACCCGCGCCGCCGAGGAGCTCCGCATCGCCCAGCCGACGCTGTCCCAGCAGATCAAGCAGCTGGAGAAGGCGCTCGGGGCCCAGCTCCTGGATCGCACCGGCCGGACCGTGCGCCTCACGGACGCCGGGGAGACCTACGCGCGGTACGCCCGGCGCGCGCTCCGGGACCTGGCTGCCGGCGAGCGGGCCGTGCTCGACGTACGGGACCTGTCCCGCGGCCTCCTCCGGCTGGCGGTCACCCCCACCTTCACCGCGTACCTCACGGGTCCGCTCGTCGCCGCGTTCCACACGCGCCACCCCGGCATCACCGTGGAGGTGCGGGAGCTGACGCAGGACCGCATCGAGGCCGAACTCCTCGCCGACCGGGTGGATCTCGGCATCGCCTTCGACGGCGTCCATCTCCCGGGCGTCGAGGCCGTGGAGCTCTTCACCGAGACGCTCGGTCTCGTCGTCGGCCCCGCCCACCCGTACGCGGGCCGCACGGAGCCGCTGCCCGTGGCGGAGCTGACCTCACATCACCTCGCGCTGCTGACCGAGGACTTCGCGACACGGCGACACGTGGACGCCTACGTGGCCGAGCACCGGGTCGAGCCCCGGATCGCGGTGGAGGCCAACTCCGTCAGCGCGCTCACCGAGATCGTCCGGCGTACCGACCTGGCCACGGTCCTCCCCGACGCCGTCGCCCGGGACCACCCGTACCTGACGCCCGTTCCGCTCTCCCCCGCGCTTCCGTCCCGGGGCGTCGCCCTGCTGCGCCGCTCCGGCGGCTACCGGAGCGCGGCGGCCGAGGCCTTCGCCGAACTGGCCCTGGAGGGCGACGAGACGGAGCGGGGTCATCCGATCGGTTGACCCGGGGGTCGGCCGTTGAGTCCTCCGGGTGCAGCCGGGACGCCGACAGGGTGCGGCGCGGGACGACACCAGGATGGAAGGGAGAGAGCGGGCCCCGGCTTCCCGACGGCCCTCGTGGTTCCCCGAGTTCACTGGAGCAGACCCCATGAAGCACGTGAAGAAGGCCTCCTCGCGCACCCGTGCCGTGGCCGGTGGCGCACTCGCCGCGGCCATCGCGCTCGGCGGCTTCGGCGCCTACTCCGCCAGCGCCACCGGCGAGGACACGGCGGCCGCCCCGGCCGCCGCCGTCGCGAAGGCGGACGCCAAGAACAAGAACACGACGGCCTCGACGCACCTGACGATCGAGGCCGCGACGAAGGCCGCGCAGGCGACGCTGGACGCCGCCGAGAAGGAGAACCAGCGCGTCTCCGTCGCCGTCGTCGACCGCAACGGCAACACCCTCGTGACCCTGCGCGGCGACGGCGCCGGCCCCCAGTCCTACGAGTCCGCCGCGAAGAAGGCGTACACCGCCGTCTCCTGGAACGCCCCCACCTCCGAGCTCGCCAAGCGCCTCGCCCAGGCCCCCAACCTCAAGGACATCCCCGGCACCCTCTTCCTCGGCGGCGGCGCCCCCGTCACCGCGAAGGGCGCGCCCATCGCCGGCATCGGCGTCGCCGGCGCCCCCTCCGGCGACCTCGACGAGAAGTTCGCCCAGGCCGGCGTGGCCGCGCTCGGCAAGTAGGCCGTGCGCGGCAAGCAGGCCACCCGCGGAACGTAGGCCGCCCCGCCGGGATCAGCCCTACTCCGGGCGCGCCAGGCCGCGGCTGATGACCAGCCGCTGGATCTGGTTCGTTCCCTCGAAGATCTGCATGATCTTCGCCTCGCGCATGAAGCGCTCCACCGGGAAGTCGCGGGTGTAGCCGTAGCCACCGAGGACCTGGACCGCGTCCGTGGTGACCTTCATGGCCGTGTCGGTGGCGATGAGCTTGGCCGCGCTGGCCTGGCGGCTGAAGGGGCGGCCGAGGTCACGGCGGCGGGCCGCGTCCAGGTAGGTGGCGCGGGCCGCGTCGACCGCGGCGGCCATGTCGGCGAGGAGGAAGCCGAGGCCCTGGTGGTCGACGATCCGGCGGCCGAAGGTGGTTCGTTCGTTGGCGTAGTCGACGGCGGCGTCCAGCGCGGCCTGGGCGAGGCCGGTCGCGCAGGCGGCGATGCCGAGGCGGCCGCTGTCGAGGGCGCTGAAGGCGATCTGGAGGCCCTGCCCCTCCTCCCCCACGCGCCGGTCGGCGTCGATGAGGGCGCCGTCCCAGTACGCGGAGGTGGTCGGGACCGCCTGGAGGCCCATCTTGCGCTCGGGCAGGCCGAAGCTCAGCCCTTCGGTGGCGCCGGGGGCGAGGAAGCACGAGATGCCGTGGCTGCCGGGCGCGGTACGGGCGAAGAGCGCGTAGAAGTCGGCCCGGCCGCCGTGGGTGATCCAGGCCTTGGTGCCGGTCACGCGGTAGCCGCTGCCGTCGTCCTGGAGCTCGGCCTTGCAGGAGAGGGCTGCCGCGTCCGAGCCGGCCTGCGGTTCGGAGAGGCTGTAGCCGCCGATGGTCCGGCCCTCCAGCATCGCGGGCAGCCAGCGCTCCTTCTGCTCCGCCGTACCGAAGGTGTGGAGGGGGTGGCAGGCCAGTGTGTGGACGCTGGTGGCGACGGCGACGGCCGCCCAGCGGGCGGCGAGCTCCTCCAGGACCTGGAGATAGACCTCGTACGGCTGGCCGCCGCCGCCGTACTCCTCGGGGTAGGCGAGGCCGAGGAGCCCGGCCTCGCCGAGGGTGGTGAAGAGACCTTCGGGATAGGTCTCGGCGGCCTCGTGCTCGGTCACCCGCGGAGAGAGCTCCTTGTCGGCGATCTCCCGGGTGAGGGCGATGAGGTCCGCCGCTTCGGGGGTGGGAAGCAGGCGGTCGACATCCATGGCGACTCCAGCGGCGCGCAAAGTGGTACTGGGGCAGGTACTGCAGTACCGCTTAGCGTAGCGCAGGCGGGTGTCGGCGTAACCCCCCCTCAGCGGGGGTCGAGATCCCGCCGAGGGGTGGCCTGGAATACTGGCCGGGTGATCGAGACCCCCTCCGCCGACGCCCCGAAGCTGACGGGCCGCGGGGCGGCCCGCCGCTCCGCCCTCTTCGAGGAGCTCGTCGCCCTGCTCGTCGGCGAGGGCTTCGCCCGCCTGACGCTCGACGACCTGGCCGCCCGCCTGCGCTGTTCGAAGCGCACCCTGTACGGCCTCGCCGGCAGCAAGGAACAGCTCGTCCGGGCGGCGGTCGTGCACTTCTTCCGGCGCGCCACGGCCCGGGTCGAGGCGGTCCTCGCCGCCGCGACCGACCCCGCCGAGCGGCTGGCCGCCTATCTGCGCGCCGTCTCGGCCGAGCTGGCGCCGGTCTCGCCGCAGTTCTTCGACGACGTCGCCGCCTTCGAGCCCGCGGCCGAGGTGTACGAGCGCAACACGCGCGCGGCGGCCGGCCGGGTCCAACAGCTCATCGAGGAGGGCGTGCGCGCGGGTGTCTTCCGCGAGGTGCACGTGACCTTCGCGGCGGACGTCATCGCCTCGGTGATGGTCCGCATCCAGCGGCGCCAGGTGGCCGCGGCGACCGGCCTGGCCGACGCCGAGGCGTACGAACAGCTGGCCGAACTGCTCCTCAGCGGACTCCGGAAGGCCTGAGCGGGCGCGACCGCGCACGCGAAACGCGGATGGCCGGATCCCGTCCGCGTTCGATCACTCTGCGCAGGTGATCCACTACCGTGAGCGGCGCCACTGACCACTCCGTCCCCAGGGAGACCTCCGCGTGGAGCCCAGCCGTACCGCCTTCAGGATCCGTGCCGTGCTCGCCGCCATGGGCGTGACCGCCGCCCTCGCCGCGGCCCCCGCGGCGCAGGCCGCACCCGCCGAGCCGCCCGCCCGGCAGCAGGCCGCGGCCGCACACGCCGCTCCCCCGGAGCCCTGCACCGGGGAGTTCCAGGGCGACAAGCGACTCGGCCCGAAGTTCCTGCCGAAGAAGTGGCAGGAGCCGGTCGGCCCGCTGCTCAACCGCTACCACCGGACCGGGAAGCTCTCCTCCGCCGACTTCCTCAAGAAGTACTGGGAGGGCCCGGCCGACACCGGAAGCTGGAAGTACCCGCCGAACGACGGCTTCGGCGAGGTCAATGGCACCGTCGACAAGGCGCCCGAGCTGCTGGTGGAGGGCGAGCGCCTCGACCGGTTCGGTTCGGAGTTCGGCTCCTACCTGGCCCCGGCAGGTGACGCCTACGCCAAGCGGGCGCTGCCTCCGCAGAACCTCAACACCCGCGACGCCGCTTTCCCCTGCGACTACCACCTGTACGAGGTGACGCGGTCGTTCGTGGTCTGGGAGGGCTCCATCGCGCCCTGGTTCGAGCAGCCCGGCGGTGGCCGCCAGATCAAGCTGGACCCTGCGTTCCTGAACCCGGGCGAGGGCCAGCGTCTCAGCGTCAAGTGGCTGCTCGACAACGGCTACCTGGTGCGCGTCCCCGCGTGACCGACCGCCACGCGCTGGAACGGGCACTCCGGGAGGCCGGGGTGCCCGAGGCGTACTACTGGATCGAGGGCGTCCACGAACCGGCGCCCACCCCGCCCGACTTCGTCTATCTGCGGACGAGGCCGGGCGGGGCCGGTGACGGTTCGACCGGTGACGGTGGGACCGGCGGCGGGGCCGGTGACGGCGGGGCCGGCGGGACCGGCAGGGTCGGCGGCGGCACGACGGTGTGGGAGACCGGGGTGTACGAGCGCGGGGCCCACGAGGCCGTCGCCACGCACGACACCGAGGCAGGAGCCTGCGCCCACCTCCGCGCGCTGCTGGGCGTGTGACTCCGCCCGCCTTGATTCAGGCGGTCCGGCCCTAGGCAACGGACCCTATGCGGCCGTCCGGCTCGCGGGGGCCGTCGTGGTGGATCGGGGTGTGCGCGCCGGTGAGCGAGGCGCCGGTGCCGCCGCGCCGGTTGGCGACGATCTCGGCGCCGATGGACAGGGCGGTCTCCTCGGGCGTACGGGCGCCGAGGTCGAGGCCTATCGGGGAGCGCAGCCTGGCGAGTTCGAGCTCGGTGACGCCGACCTCGCGCAGGCGCTTGTTGCGGTCCTCGTGGGTGCGGCGGGAGCCCATCGCGCCGATGTACGCGACGGGAAGCTTCAGGGCGGCCTTGATCAGGGGCACGTCGAACTTGGCGTCGTGGGTGAGGACGCACAGCACGGTGCGGCCGTCGACCTCCGTCGACTCCAGGTAGCGGTGGGGCCACTCGACGACGATCTCGTCGGCCTCGGGGAAGCGGGCCGGCGTCGCGAAGACGGGCCGCGCGTCGCAGACGGTGACGTGGTAGCCGAGGAACTTGCCGACCCGGACCAGGGCGGCGGCGAAGTCGATGGCACCGAAGACGATCATGCGGGGGGCGGGGACGGAGGACTCGACCAGGAGGGTCAGCGGCTGTCCGCAGCGGCTGCCGTCCTCGCCGATCTCCACGGTGCCGGTGCGGCCCGCGTCGAGCATCGCGCGGGCCTCGCCCGCCGCGGTGCGGTCCAGCTCGGGGTGGCCCCCGAGCTTCCCCTCGTACGAGCCGTCGGGGCGGACGAGGAGGGCGGTGCCGCGTAGCTCGGCCGGTCCCTCCACGATCCGGGCGAGGGCCGCCGCCTCCCCCGTGGAGGCGGCGGCGAGCGCGGCGGGGAAGACCCCGCCGCGGACCGGGGTGACGAGGATGTCGATGATGCCGCCGCAGGTCAGGCCGACCGCGAAGGCGTCCTCGTCGCTGTAGCCGAAGCGTTCGACGACGGTCTGCCCGTCTTCGAGGGCCTGCCGGCACAGCTCGTAGACCGCGCCCTCCACGCACCCGCCGGAGACCGAGCCGATCGCCGTGCCCTCGCTGTCGACGGCGAGAGCGGCTCCTGGCTGCCGGGGCGCGCTGCCGCCGACCGCCACGACGGTGGCGACGGCGAACGTGCGTCCCTGCTCGACCCACCGGTGCAGCTCTTCGGCGATGTCCAGCATTTCGGTCTCCTTGGGTGTGTGCGGAGGGCGACGGTACGACGTCAGCTGACGCCCAGCCAGCTCTCGATCGGGTGAAGAGCGAAGAACACGATGAAGATGCCGGTCAGGCACCACATGAACGCGCCGACCTCGCGGGCCTTGCCCTGCGCCACCTTGATGACGGCGTAGGCGATGACACCGGCCGCGACACCCGGGGTGATGCTGTACGTGAACGGCATCAGCACGACGGTCAGGAAGACCGGGATGGCGACGGAGCTGTCGCCCCAGTTCACGTGCTTGGCGTTCATCATCATCATCGCGCCGATGACGACCAGGGCGGCGGAGCCGACCTCACGGGGGACGATCTGGGTGATCGGCGTGAAGAAGAGGCAGGCCGCGAAGAACAGGCCGGTGATGACGGAGGAGAAGCCGGTACGGGCGCCTTCGCCGACGCCGGTGGCGGACTCCACGAACACGGTCTGGCCGGAGGCGCCGGAGACGCCGCCGATCGCGCCGCCCGCGCCGTCGATGAACAGCGCCTTGGACAGGCCGGGCATCCGGCCCTTGTCGTCGGCCAGGTTGGCTTCGGTGCCGACACCGATGATGGTGGCCATGGCGTCGAAGAAGCCGGCAAGGACCAGGGTGAAGACGATCACGCCGACCGTGATGTAGCCGACGTCGCCCCAGCCGCCGAAGTCGACGTCGCCGAAGAGCGAGAAGTCCGGGGTCGAGACCGCGCTGCCCTTGAGCTCGGGCGAGCCGTTGGCCCAGGCGCCCGGGCCCTTGGCCGGGATGTCGGCGATCGCGTTGACGATCAGCGAGATGATCGTGCCGGCGACGATGCCGATGAGGATCGCGCCCGGGATCTTGCGGGCCTGGAGCGCGAAGATCGCGAGCAGGGTGACGGCGAAGATCAGGACGGGCCAGCCGACGAGTTCACCGCCGGAGCCCATGGTGACGGGCGGGCCGAACTGCGGGCCGGCGCCGACGAAGCCTGCCTTGTTGAAGCCGATCAGCGCGATGAAGAGGCCGATGCCGATGGTGATGCCGTGCTTGAGCGCGAGCGGGATCGCGTTCATGATCATCTCGCGGAGACCGGTGACCACCAGGAGGCAGATGACCAGACCGTAGACGACACACATGGCCATGGCCTGCGGCCAGGTCATCTGGGGCACGACCTGGGTGGCGAGCACACCGGAGACACTGAGACCGGCCGCGAGGACGAGCGGGACCTTGCCGATGAAGCCCATCAGCAGGGTGGTCACCGCCGCCGCGAGGGCGGTCGCCGTGATGACGGCGGAGGAGCCGAGAACGTTCTTCTCGACGTCCGGTCCACCGAGGAGGATCGGGTTGAGCAGGAGAATGTACGCCATCGCCATGAAGGTGGTGACGCCGCCTCGGATCTCCGTCGCGACGGTGGATCCTCTCTCCGAGATGTGAAAGTACCGGTCGAGCCAAGAACGGCCGGCGGGGACGTTGGAGCCGGAGCCCGCGTCCTCCGATGCGGTCTTGGGCTCCACGGACGACTGGGTCATGGGGCCTACTCCCAAGGTTCAAAGGGGCACCCGCATCAGACGTCGAAGGGATTCTGATCTGGTTGAAGCTGCGGGATTTGGGATGCTGCGTGGGCTGCACGACCCGGGGGACGGCCCGAGACGAACGGAATGAATCGGCACTGCGGGTACTACGGGGGTACTGCGGTGGTGCGGGTACTGCGGTGGTGCGGGTACTGCGGGTACCGCTGGGGGGAAGTACTCCGGGCGGTGCGGGCTGGGAAGTGTGACGTTCCTGGGAGGCACGCACCGCCCGGAGAGTCCTAGAGGGTGCCGGTGAGCGCCTCGGGGCGGACCGGCGTCTTGTTGAGCTCCAGGCCCGTCGCGGCCCGGATCGCCGCGAGGACGGCCGGGGTGGACGACAGGGTCGGGGCCTCACCGATGCCGCGCACTCCGTACGGGGCGTTCGGGTCCGCCAGCTCGAGGTAGTCGACCGGGATGGTCGGCGTGTCGAGGATGGTGGGGATCAGGTAGTCCGTGAAGGAGGGGTTCCGTACCTTCGCGGTCTTCGGGTCGACGATGATCTCCTCCATCACCGCGACGCCCAGGCCCTGGGTGGTGCCACCCTGGATCTGGCCGATGACGGAGAGCGGGTTGAGCGCCTTGCCGACGTCCTGGGCACAGGCCAGTTCGATGACCTTGACCAGGCCGAGCTCGGTGTCGACCTCCACCACCGCGCGGTGCGCGGCGAAGGCGTACTGGACGTGGCCGTCGCCCTGGCCGGTGACGAGGTCGAAGGCCTGGGTGGGGCGGTGGCGCCACTCCTCCTCGACCTCCACGGCCTGGCCCTCCAGGACGTCCGCGATGGTGGCGAGGACGTCGCCGCCGTCGGTGACGACCTTGCCGCCCTCCAGGAGGAGTTCGGCGTTGGCCCACGCCGGGTGGTACGAGCCGAACTTGCGCCGGCCGATCTCCAGGACCTTCTCGCGGACGATCCCGCAGGAGTTCTTGATGGCGCCGCCGGTCATGTACGTCTGGCGGCCCGCGGAGGTCGAACCGGCCGAGCCCACCTGCGTGTCCGCGGGGTGGATGGTGACCTGCTGGACACCGAGCTCGGTACGGGCGATCTGCGCGTGGATGGTGACACCGCCCTGGCCGACCTCCGCCATGGCGGTGTGGACCGTGGCGACGGCCTCGCCGTTGATGACCTCCATGCGGATCTTGGCGGTCGAGTAGTCGTCGAAGCCCTCGGAGAAGCCGACGTTCTTGATGCCGACGGCGTAGCCGACGCCCCGGACGACACCCTCGCCGTGCGTGGTGTTGGAGAGGCCACCCGGAAGGGCGCGGACGTCCGCGTCCTCGCCGGCCGCGAGCCACTGCTGCTCCGGCGGCATCGGGCGGGCCTTGACGATGCGGAGCAGCTCGGCGACCGGCGCCGGCGAGTCCACGACCTGGCCGGTCGGCATGATCGTGCCCTGCTCCATGGCGTTGAGCCGGCGCAGTTCCACCGGGTCCATGCCCAGCTTCGCCGCGAGCTTGTCCATCTGGGCCTCGTACGCGAAGCAGGCCTGGACCGCGCCGAAGCCGCGCATGGCGCCGCAGGGCGGGTTGTTGCTGTAGAGGCCGATCGCCTCGATCTCGACGTCCTCGACGACGTACGGACCGACGGAGAGGGAAGCGGCGTTGCCGACGACCGAGGCCGTGGACGACGCGTAGGCGCCGCCGTCGAGCACGATCTTGCACTTGATGTGCGTGAGCTTGCCGTCCCTGGTGGCGCCGTGCTCGTAGTAGAGCTTCGCCGGGTGCCGGTGGACGTGCCCGAAGAAGGACTCGTACCGGTTGTAGACCATCTTGACCGGCTTGCCGGTGCGGAGGGCGAGGATGGACGCGAGGATCTGCATGGAGATGTCCTCGCGGCCGCCGAACGCGCCGCCGACGCCCGCCATCGTCATGCGGACCTTGTCCTCGGGGAGGCCGAGGCAGGGCGCGATCTGCTTGAGGTCCGAGTGCAGCCACTGGGTGGCGACGTACAGGTCGACGCCGCCGTCCTCGGCCGGCACGGCGAGGCCGGACTCGGGGCCGAGGAAGGCCTGGTCCTGCATGCCGAAGGTGTACTCGCCCGTGACGATGACGTCGGCCTTCTTGGCGGCCTCGGTCGCGTTGCCGCGGATGATCGGCTGGCGGTGCACGATGTTCGG
Source organism: Streptomyces sp. NPDC058650 (assembly GCF_042717315.1). Classification (NCBI taxonomy): domain Bacteria; kingdom Bacillati; phylum Actinomycetota; class Actinomycetes; order Kitasatosporales; family Streptomycetaceae; genus Streptomyces; species Streptomyces sp. NPDC058650. The sequence goes on along the minus strand of NZ_JBHXRL010000016.1, from coordinate 171,976 downwards.
GTGCGGGACGTGACCGGAGTGGTGGTCGTCGCGGTTCTCGTGGACCAGGATCGCGTCCGGAGCGATGGCCGAGGCCTCGTCCGTGATGAGCGGGAGCTCCCGGTACTCGATCTTGATCTTCGCGGCGGCGCGGCGGGCGGTCTCCGGGTGGTCGGCGGCCACGAGGGCGACCGGCTCACCGTGGTGACGGACCTTGCCGTAGGCGAGAACCGGGGTGTCCTGGAACTCCATGCCGTAGTTCTTCGCGGCCGGCAGGTCCTCGTGCGTCAGGACGGCGTAGACGCCGTCCATCACGAGGGCCTCGGAGGTGTCGATGGAGACGATCTCGGCGTGCGCGACGGTGGACCGCAGGATCTGGCCCCACAGCATGTCCTCGTGCCACATGTCCGAGGAGTACGCGAACTCGCCGGTGACCTTGAGGGTGCCGTCGGGGCGGAGCGTGGACTCGCCGATGCCGCCCTTGACGTGGTTCTGCGTGACGTCGGTGGGCGTGCCCACCGGAACGGTGCGTGTGTTCTGAGCCATCGTCAGACCGCCTCTTCCTGACGCTCCTGGCGAGCGGCCGCGAGGCGGACCGCGTCGAGGATCTTCTCGTATCCCGTGCAGCGGCACAGGTTGCCGGAGAGCGCCTCGCGGATGTCCGCGTCCGTCGGGGACGGGTTGCGCTCCAGCATCTCGTCGGCCGCGACCAGCAGACCGGGGGTGCAGAATCCGCACTGGACGGCGCCGGCGTCGATGAACGCCTGCTGGATCGGGGAGAGTTCGACACCCTCACCGGTCTGCGAGTCCTGACCGGGCTTCGACTCCCACCGCTTGGCGGCGTCGAGCGAGGTGCCACAGGCGCCGGTGGCGCAAGCACCTTCCTCCCTACGGGCTTCCGCGCGGTCCTTGGCGAACTCGGCGAGGCCTTCGACGGTGACGACGTCGCGGCCCTCGACCTGGCCGGCGGCGACGAGGCAGGAACAGACCGGCACGCCGTCGAGGCGGACGGTGCAGGAACCGCACTCGCCCTGCTCGCAGGCGTTCTTGGAGCCGGGGAGGCCCATCCGCTCACGCAGGACGTAGAGGAGGGACTCACCCTCCCAGACGTCGTCGGCTTCCTGGGGACGGCCGTTGACCGTGAAATTGACGCGCATGGTTATGCAGCTCCCTCAAGCGTGCGGCCGGTTCCGCGGTACTGCTCCCAGGTCCAGCCGAGCTGGCGGCGGGCCATGATGCCGACGGCGTGACGGCGGTACTTGGCGGTGCCTCGGACATCGTCGATCGGGTTGGCGGCGCCCGAGCAGAGGTCGGCGAACTGCTTCGCGATCGACGGGGTGATGATCTTGCCGTTGTCCCAGAAGCCGCCCTCCTCCAGAGCCGCGTTCAGGAAGGCCTCGGCCTCCTTGGCGCGGATCGGGGTCGGCGCGGCGGAGCCGATGCCGGTACGCACCGTCCGGGTCTCCGGGTGCAGGGCCAGGCCGAAGGCGCAGACCGCGATGACCATCGCGTTGCGGGTGCCGACCTTGGAGTACTGCTGGGGGCCGTCCGCCTTCTTGACGTGGACGGTCTTGATGAGCTCGTCGGGCTGGAGCGCGTTGCGCTTCACGCCCGTGTAGAACTCGTCGATCGGGATGAACCGGCTGCCGCGGACCGACTCGACCTCGACCTCGGCACCCGCGGCGAGCAGGGCGGGGTGGGCGTCACCGGCGGGCGAGGCGGTGCCGAGGTTGCCCCCGACGCCGCCGCGGTTGCGGATCTGCGGGGAGGCGACCGTGTGCGAGGCGAGTGCCAGACCCGGAAGCTCGGTCCGCAGGTTCTCCATGATCTGGGTGTACGGAACGGACGCGCCCAGGCGGACGTTCTCCTCCCCGACCTCCCACTCGCGCAGCAGCTCGATACGGTTCAGGTCCAGGAGGTACTCGGGGCGCCGGTGGTCGAAGTTGATCTCGACCATGATGTCGGTGCCACCCGCAATGGGCACGGCCGTGGGGTGCTCGGCCTTGGCGGCGAGCGCCTCCTCCCAGCTGGCGGGGCGAAGGAAGTCCATGGTGGCTCTCTTCTAGTGCTTCTAGTGATCGGGGATCGCATGGGCCCGGGGGGACGGCCGGCCCTCGACTTCTTATTCATGTGCTGTTAACGCGGTGTGTGGCCTAGTACACAAGGCCACCTTCGCCCGGGTGCAGTCACCGAAAACATGAAGGAGTTGGCTGGTGCCTGTTGTCGTCTTGTAGATTCGAACGAAAGGCGGGGAACAGCAACCTCTCCGTTTTCCCCTGGAAACGGTGGCACCACGCCACCGTCGACAACGCGACACCCACGACCACTCAATCGAAGGAACGGCGGCGACACGATGCGGCTGCGCGCACTGCTGGAGAACGACGCGCTGGGGCTGCGCCTGCTCGGCGGCGAGGACGAGCTGGACCGCACCGTCCGCGGCGTGATGACGACGGACCTCAAGGATCCCAGCCGGTACCTGTCGGGCGGCGAGCTGGTGCTCACCGGCCTCGCCTGGCTGCGGGACGCGGCCGACGCCGAGCCCTTCGTCCGGATCCTGGCCTCGGCCGGGGTGGCTGCCCTCGCGGCGGGCGAGGCGGAGCTCGGCGACATCCCCGACGATCTCGTACAGGCGTGTTTGCGCCATCGGCTGCCGCTCTTCGCGGTGAACGAGACCGTTGCGTTCGCGACGATCACCGAGCATGTTGTTCGACAGGTCTCCGGCGAGCGGGCGGGCGACCTGGCGGCCGTCGTCGACCGGCACCGGCGGCTCATGACCTCGGGTCCGGCGGGTGGCGGCCCCGAGCTCGTCCTCGACCTGCTCGGCTCCGACCTGGACCTCCGGGCCTGGGTCCTGTCCCCCACCGGCCGCCAGATCGCGGGCGCGGGCGAGCCCCTCGACAGCGGCCTCGCGGCGACCCTGGCGGGCGAGCACCTGGCGGCGACCAGGACCGGCCGGCGCGGCCCGCACCGGCTGGGCGTCGCCGGAACGACGTACTCGCTGTTCCCGATCCGCAACACCGGCAGGGGCCCTGCCCCCGCCTCCCGTGACGTGCGCGAGACGGTCCTGTCGGACTGGCTGCTCGCCGTCGAGGCGGACGCCGGGGACTGGCCCGCCGCCCGGCTGGACCTGCTCCAGGGCGTTACCCAGCTGATCGCCGTCGAGCGGGACCGGCGCGACGCGGCCCGTACGGTACGGCGCCGGCTCGCCCAGGAGGTCCTGGAGCTGGTGCAGACGGGCGCCGCGCCCGCCGAGATCGCGGCCCGCCTGCGGGTCGCGGCCCCGGTGCTGCTGCCCGGGCTCGGCACGGCCCCGCACTGGCAGGTCGTCGTCGCCCGTGTCGACTGGGAGCAGGAGGCCGGCCAGGGCAACGCCGTGGACGGCGGCCCGGTCGCCCAGGCGCTCCTGGAGGAGATCCTCGTCGACCCCGCGACCGTCGGCGCCGAGTCCGCGGACCGGATCGCCGTCGCGCACAGCGGCGACGAGGCGATCGCGCTGGTCCCGCTGGCCGCCGCGCCGCTGCCGGACAGCGAGGACGAGGGCGCGGCGACCGCGCTCGGGCTGCACGCGGACGCGCTGCTCGCCGCCGTACGCGCCCCGCTCTCCTCCGGCCTCGCCGACGACGGGCGGCTGACGCTCGGCGTCAGCGCGGCCGTGCAGTCGGCGGAGGGCCTGCGAGGGGCCCTGGAGGAGGCCAGGCACGCCCGCCGGGTCGCCGCGGCCCGTCCGGGCCGGGTCTGCGCCGCGGGCCACCACGAGCTGGCCTCGCACGTCCTGCTGCTGCCGTTCGTGCCGGACGACGTCCGCCGCGCGTTCACGGCCCGGCTGCTCGACCCGCTGCGCGACTACGACCGGCGCCACCGTGCGGAGCTCATCCCGACCCTGGAGGCGTTCCTCGACTGCGACGGCTCCTGGACGCGCTGCGCCACTCGGCTGCACCTGCACGTGAACACGCTGCGCTACCGGGTGGGCCGGATCGAGCAGCTCACGGGCCGCGACCTCTCCCGTCTGGAGGACAAGCTCGACTTCTTCCTCGCCCTCCGGATGAGCTGATCGACGGCTGATCCACGGGCACCCGCGTCCTGCGGATTCACTCTTTCGGAGGAGTCCGCAGGAGTGACATCCGGGCTGGTGGCGGCCCGTCGGCGGGGGTGACGGACGGGCCGCGCCAGGGCCTGATCCCGGGCCCGACAGCGATCTGACGGGCTGTCGGGCGCCGTCCGGACGACGGCGTCCGCCCGCGCCGCACTCTTGTGAATTCTTTCACCTGACCCCTTGGCCAGGTGCTGCCCTTCGTGCTGAGATGCGGGTCTACTCAACAGCTCAATGGCGCGCTCGGGGAGGGCAATGTGGCGGATACCGCCATGTCTGGTTCCGAATCAAGGGGTGGCGAAGACCCGTCCCTCGCCTACGGCAAGGAGACTCCCATGGAGACCGCCATATGGCGGCTCCGCTCCCGAGGTTGCTGGACGGACGCGGCAGCACTGCTCGCCCCGTACGCGACCGAACCGGCCGCCGCGCTCGAACGGGCGGCCCTGCTGATCGAGCGGTGTCTCTACACCGAACAGGGCTGGGCCGACGCCGAGGAGGCCCTCCGGGCGGCCGAGGCGATCGCCCGTACCGACGAGGAGCGCGGGGCCGCCGCCTGTGAACGCGGCTATCTCGCCTACGCGTCCACGCTCCTCGGGGTACGCGACCGGGCCGACGAGGCGCGGATGGCCCTGGGCCGGGCGGCGGCCCTGATCGGGCCCTCGGCCGGGGGCAGGCCCCTGCTGGACTTCCGGCGCGGGCTCATCGCCCAGAACCTCGGCGACTCCCCGCAGGCGGCCCGCGCCGCGTACCGCAGGGCGCACGCGGGAGCGACGGACCAGGGGGACTCGCTGCTGCTCTCCTCCACCTGGCGTCATCTCGCCGGACTGGCCCTGCGGGAGGGCGAGTTGGCGGAGGCCCGGCACGGCTTCGCCGAATCTCTGCGGATCCGCGAGGAGTTGGGCTATCTGGTCGGCACGGCCCCGGCCCTCACCGCCCTCGCCGACACGGAGACGGAACCGGAGGCGGGCCGGCTGCGCGCGGAGGCAAGGCGCCTCTTCCGCCTCCTCGGCGGCGTACCGACCTGGCTCTCGGCTCAGCTGACACCCCGGACGGCGACCTGAAATCGCCGACGGGAACTCCAAAGTGACGTTCCCCCGGTTGTCGTGCGATGCGCCTCCACACCGGTCTCTCGGCCGGTGTGGAGGATGCGGAAGCGATCGGGTTCCGCCGGGTCCCGGTCGGCGACCCGGATCGGGGACCACGCCCAGGGCCACACGCCGATGCCCGGCGGGCGGGGCGCGTGGCCACCCCTCCGTTCCGTCGCGCCGAGGTCACCGTTCGGGCGAGGGCGGGAAGCGCCTCTCCTTCGCCACGGGTACGAGGCACACCAGGCTTTCGTCGGTGCCGACGAGCAGCGCGCCCGCGCCGGTGACCGCGACCGCGCGGACCGGGGGGCCCGGGCGGAAGGAGAGCGTCGCGCCGCCCTCGGGACGGTGGAGTTCGACGAGGCCGTCGGCCCAGGCCGCGGCGACCAGGGGGCCGTGCGAGGTCTCCGCCGCGTGCAGGGAGACCACCGGGGAGCGGCGCTCCGCGAGGGGTTCGGGGCGCGGGTCGCGGCCCGGGGTCCAGAGCCGTACCGTCCCGTCGGCTCCGCCGGAACACACGAACGGCGTCTCGGACTCCACGGCGGCGACCGCCGTGACCCGGCCGCTGTGCGAGGCGGCCTGGTGCAGGCCGGTGAGGCCGAAGGCGTGCACGGAGCCGAGCCGGTCCCCCACCACGACCGAGCCCGCGATCGCCGCGAGGGCCGTGCCGGGGTGGCGGGCCAGGGTCTTCGAGACGGCCTCGGTGAGGCGCTCCAGATACGGGGCCCTGGGCACCGTCCCCCGGACGGAGTGCAGCCGGCCCTGGTCGTCCAGGAGCAGCACCGTGCCGTCCGGGGCGGGCGCGAGAGCCGTGACCCGGCCGGGGACGGTGTGCGGGAGCCGCCCGGCGGAGCTCGCGTCGGCCTCGTGGAGCAGGCGTACGGTGCCGGTGCGGTCGCCGACGAGCAGGGTGCCCTCCAACGGGCCGCCCGCCGCGCCGAGTACGGTGACGGGCCCCGGCCAGGGCGGTGTCAGGTCGCCGCGGTTGCGGGCCCAGCGGAGCCGCCAGGGCGCCCCTTCGGCGAGCTCGGCCAGCGCGGGCCGCAGCCGGGGGTCGGCACCGTCGCCGAGCGCGGCGAGGAGCACCAGCGCCCGTTCCGCGGGCGCTTGCGCGCGGCAGAGCGACTGCCCGGCCCGCAGCCAGGCGGTCCTGAGCCCCCCGTGGTCGTCAACGCCCGCCTCTCCGGGGCCTTCACCGGTTCCGGTGACGTACGCGGTGGTGACGAGGAGCGGGTCGGCGGCGCAGACGGCGAGCGGGTCGGAGAGGTCCGGCAGCGGGCGCGGGGGCGCCGCGGGGGCGCCGTCGGCGGGGGCCGGCTCGCCGTCCGCGTCCAGGTCCACGACCGTCGCCCGGCGCGCGGCGCGCAGGGTCCCGGGCGCCGGGCTGCCGGTCCGGGCCTCGACGACGAGCCGGACCCTGCCCACCCCGGCGAGTTCGCCGATGAGTTCCGTGAGCGCGGCGGGCTCGGCGGCGGCGTGGAGGTCCGTGAGGAGGAGGACGGCCCGGCCCGAGGGCCGCGCCTCGCTGGTGGCGAGGGCGCGGACGAGTTCGTCCGGCGACCTGGCCACCACGCCGAGCAGGTCGGCGATCGTCCAGGTCGCGCCGAGCGCGCTCTGCCCGGCGAGCGGGACGAGCACCCGGGGCGTGCGGCGGCGGCCGCCCGCGCGCGGGCCGTGCGCGGCGAGCCAGTCGAGGAGGGCCGTCTTGCCGCTGCCGGGGGCGCCGGTGACGAGGCAGAGCCGGGGCGCCTCCGGGTCGGTGAGCCAGCCGAGCAGGGCCGCGGCCTCGGCTTCCGTACCGGTGACGGCTCGGCCTCCCTCCCGTGCCGGGGGCGGGGTCGCGGACGGCATGGGACACCTCACGGACGACGCGGTGCGGGCGGTCTGACGTCAACGACCTTAATGCTCCGGACACCCTCCGGGGGGTGTGTCGTGGATCAGTACTCGGATCCGGCGAAGTGCTCCCGTACGAGCGACTGGACGACCACCAGGTCCTGGGCGATCAGGGCGTCGAGCAGGGCCGTGTGCTCGGCGGCGTCGGCGACGAGCTCGCCGTGGCGGAGGGCGGGGGCGCTGATCAGCGGCCACTGGGAGCGCCGGTGGAGGTCGTCGGCGACGGCGAGCAGCTGCTCGTTCCCGGCGAGGGAGAGGACCGCCCGGTGGAAGGCGCGGTCGGTCTCCGCGTAGTGGGCGCGGTCGCCCCGCGCGGCGGCGGCCCCGGTCGCCTCGGCGAGCGGGCGGAGGTCTGCCCAGCGGGCGGCCGGGACCGTGCGGGCGAGCCGCAGCATGACGGGGACCTCGATGAGCGCGCGGACCTCGGCGAGCTCGGCGAGCTCGCGCGGGGTGCGCTCGGTGACGCGGAAGCCGCGGTTCGGGACGACCTCGACGGCCCCTTCGACGGCGAGCCGCTGCATGGCCTCGCGGACGGGGGTGGCCGAGACGCCGAACCGCTCGGCGAGGGCGGGGCCGGAGTACACCTCGCCGGGGACGAGCTCGCCGCCGACGAGGGCGGTGCGGAGCGCTTCGAGGATCTGGTCGCGGACGGAGTGCCGCTGGACGACGCGCGGGGCGGGGGCGGGGACCGCCGCGGGACGACGCGCCGCCGGTTCGCCGTGCGTGTGCTCGCCACGGGCCTGTTCCGGTACGCGTACGGCGTCGCCGAAGGGCGGGTACGGCCTCTCCGTCGCCCGCTCGCGCGCTGCGCCCTGCTCCACCCGGGTCCTCCTGCGGCCTCGTGCGGGGCCCGGCTCGCGTTACCCGGGTCCCCTGTGCACCATAGGCGAACGGACCGACATTTGGGGCACGGGGGGTCGACCCGCGGGACCCGGGGGTGGGCGCGGTCCGTGCGGTGGTGAGAGCCGATCGCGATTCGGGTAAGGTAAGGCTTACCTGCTAACGATCGCGATTCGGTGGTCCGCATGACCGTCCCCGCTCTGTTGCCCGCACCCCTGACCTCGCCCGTCGCGGCCTCGTACGCCCGGCTCGCCGAGGTCTTCTCCGGCCTGCGGATAGAGGAATCGGCCCCGGACGAACGGCTGCCGCGCGGCGTCGGCTGGGTCGGCGCCGACGAGCTCGCGGCCGGCGGCTCCGCCCTCGACGCCTTCCTCGCCTGGGACAACGCGCAGGTGCTGCGCGACTACGGCACCCAGGCCCGCCCCGACGTCGTCGCGAGCTTCGGACTGCACCGCTACGCCTGGCCCGCCTGTCTCCTCGTCACCGTCCCCTGGTTCCTGCACCGGAGGGTGCCGCGGCTGCCCGCCGCGAACGTGTCGTTCCAGCGTGCGCTCGGCCGCATGTCCGTCCGCGTCGAGGAGTTCGCCTGCCTCCCCGGCGACCCCGCCGCGGCCCTGCCCGGCGCACGCGTCGTCGCCGACGAGGAGGCGCTGCGGACCGAGGTGCGCGCCTCGCTCGCCGAGCACTTCGAGGCGATCCTGGGCGGTTTCGGCCCCCGGATGAAGCGCGGCCGCCGGGCCCTGTGGGGAATGGCCACGGACGAGATCGTCGAGGGCCTCTGGTACGTCGGCGCCCTGCTCGGCGAGGAGGAGCGGGCGATGGCCGAGCTCGAACTCCTCCTGCCGGGCACCACCGCCACCCGCAAGCAGCACAGGCCGTACGCCGGGTCGGCCGGCTTCCGCGAGCTCGCCGGCACCGAGGGACCGGACGGCGCCCCGCGCGCCACCCGCGACCGGGCGACCTGCTGCTTCTTCTACACGCTGCGCCCCGAGGACACCTGCCTCACCTGCCCGCGCACCTGCGACACCGAGCGCGCCCGCCGCCTGGCCGCGACCGCCTGAGGCTCCCGAGTGATTACGCCACCCGAACGGGTGGCGTCAATCGAACTCGACTCCCTCCCCTTGCACGGGTGTTCGACCAGATCGCACCTATTCGTATGCCCTGGGACCCCGATGGCGTGCTCTTGCCCCGAAACCGCTTGAGCGCCTCGCGGGGTCGGCCAGTATGGGCCGCCAAACGCCCTACTGCGATGCAAGGGACACCGCATGAGACTGACCGACATATCGCTGGACTGGCTGCTTCCGGGCGGCGTGATGGTGGCCGGGGTCCTGACGGCGGTGGCGGTGCTCGCGCGCGGGAAGCGCGCCGGTGACCAGGCCGCGGCCGAGGACTCCTGGGAACGCAACGAGGAGCGCCGCAGACGCAAGGAGGCGGTGTACGGAACGGCTTCCTACGTCCTGCTCTTCTGCTGCGCCGCGGTCGCGGCGGCCCTCTCCTTCCACGGACTCGTCGGCTTCGGCCGGCAGAACCTCAACCTCACCGGAGGCTGGGAGTACCTCGTCCCCTTCGGCCTCGACGGCGCCGCCATGTTCTGCTCGGTCCTCGCGGTCCGCGAGGCCAGCCACGGCGACGCGGCGCTCGGCTCGCGGCTCCTGGTCTGGCTGTTCGCCGGCGCGGCCGCCTGGTTCAACTGGGTGCACGCCCCGCGCGGCCTGGGCCACGACGGGGCACCGCAGTTCTTCGCGGGCATGTCCCTCTCGGCGGCGGTCCTCTTCGACCGGGCGCTGAAACAGACCCGCCGGGCCGCGCTCCGCGAGCAGGGCCTGGTGCCCCGCCCGCTGCCGCAGATCCGGATCGTACGGTGGCTCCGGGCGCCCCGGGAGACCTTCGCGGCCTGGTCGCTGATGCTCCTGGAGAACGTACGGACGCTGGACGAGGCGGTCGACGAGGTGCGCGAGGACCGGCGGGAGAAGGAGCAGAACCGGCTCCGCCGGCGCGACCAGGTCAAGCTCGACCGGGCGCGGCTCAAGGCCATCAACCGCCAGCACCGCGCCTTCGGGCTCGGCCGCGGCGGCGGCACCGACCGACAGGTCGAGATGGCGGCACTGGGCGCCGCGGGGAACGCCGGTACGGGCTCTGGCCCGGGTGCCGGATCGGGTACGGGCTCCGGCTCCGCGACGCCAGCCGTGCAGGCCGCCGTCGCGGAGCCCGCCATAGCGGATCCCGGACAGCTGCCGCTTCGACCCCGGCCCTCCCTGCAAGCCGTGAGGGGCGCCGAGTCCCGCACGGTGGACCTCACCGCTGAGGACGACACCCAGACGCTGCCCCGGCTCGACTCCCTGGAGCGCAAGCTCAAGGACCTGGAGCAGCAGTTCGGCTGAATAAGGGACGTACGAAATCCGGCGGGGCCGCCTCTCAGGCGGCCCCGCCGTTCAGTTCGAACCAGACCACCTTCCCCGCCCCGATCTCCTCGACCCCCCAGGAGTCGGCCAGTGCCTGGACGAGGATGAGCCCTCTGCCGTGCGTACCGTCGTCGGCGGGCGGTACGTGCGGCGGTGCGAGCCCGGGGACGAAGTCGCGGACCTCGACCCTCAGTTGCTCGGGGACGACCGTCGCGGTCACGACGGCCCCGTGCTCGGTGTGGACCAGGGCATTGGTCACCAGTTCGCTGGTGAGCAGTTCGGCCACGTCGGACGCGCCCGGTCCGCCCCATTTCCGCAGCAGTTCCCGCAAGGCATGCCGCACCTCCGGCACCGCGGTGAGATCCGCGCCTCCCACTTTCCTGAGCAGTTGAGTCGGCTGTCGCGCCTCCCCGGCCATATCCCCCACCCACACGTCGTCGAACAGGCTCACGGGGATGCATGCCCCGCGGGGGCGCCCGCATTCCCTCAGAGCCGGGGGACTCAGGGCCGGGGGACGTTGCGCAGGTTGGATCGGGCCATCTGGAGCATGCGGCCCACTCCGCCGTCGAGGACGATCTTGCTGGCGGAGAGCGCGAAGCCGGTGACCATGTCGCTGCTGATCCTGGGCGGGATCGAGAGGGCGTTGGGGTCGGTGACGACGTCCACGAGGGCCGGGCCCTTGTGCTTGAAGGCGTCCTTGAGGGCGCTCGCGAGCTGCTTGGGCTTCTCGACGCGGACGCCGTAGGCCCCGGCGGCGCGCGCGATGGCCGCGAAGTCGGGGTTCTTGTTCGTCGTCCCGTACGAGGGGAGTCCCGCCACCAGCATCTCCAACTCGACCATGGAGAGCGAGGAGTTGTTGAAGACGACGACCTTCACCGGCAGGTCGTACTGCACGAGGGTGAGGAAGTCGCCCATGAGCATGGAGAATCCGCCGTCGCCGGAGAGCGACACGACCTGTCGGTTGCGGTCGGTGAACTGCGCGCCGATGGCCTGCGGCAGCGCGTTCGCCATCGAGCCGTGGCTGAACGAGCCGATGATCCTGCGCCGTCCGTTCGGCGAGAGGTAGCGGGCCGCCCAGACGTTGCACATGCCGGTGTCGACGGTGAACACGGCGTCGCCGTCGGCCAGTTCGTCGATGACGGAGGCGACGTACTCGGGGTGGATCGGGACGTGCTTCTCGACCTTGCGGGTGTAGGCCTTCACGACGCCTTCGAGTGCGTCGGCGTGCTTCTTGAGCATCTTGTCGAGGAAGCGGCGGTCGGTCTTGGCCCGGACGCGCGGGACGACACAGCGCAGGGTCTCGCGGACGTCTCCCCAGACGGCGAGGTCGAGCCGGGAGCGTCGGCCGAGGTGCTCGGGCCGGACGTCCACCTGGACGATCTTCACGTCGTCGGGCAGGAAGGCGTTGTACGGGAAGTCCGTGCCGAGCAGGATCAGCAGGTCGCAGTCGTGGGTGGCCTCGTAGGCGGCGCCGTAGCCGAGCAGACCGCTCATGCCGACATCGAACGGATTGTCGTACTGAATCCATTCCTTGCCGCGCAGGGCATGGCCGACGGGTGACTTGATCCGCTCGGCGAACTGCATGACCTCGGCGTGCGCGCCGGCCGTGCCGCTGCCGCAGAAGAGCGTCACCCGGTCGGCCGCGTCGATCATCCGGACGAGCGCGTCGATCTCCTCGTCACCCGGACGGACGGTGGGGCGGGAGGTGACGAGCGCGGTCTCCACCGCCTTGTCGGGGGCGGGCAGGGAGGCGATGTCGCCGGGCAGCGAGACCACGCTGACGCCGCTGCGGCCGACGGCGTGCTGGATCGCCGTCTGGAGCAGCCGGGGCATCTGCTTCGGGTTGGAGATGAGCTCGCTGTAGTGGCTGCACTCGCGGAAGAGCTGGTCGGGGTGGGTCTCCTGGAAGTAGCCGAGGCCGATCTCGCTGGACGGGATGTGCGAGGCGAGGGCCAGGACCGGGGCCATGGAACGGTGGGCGTCGTACAGGCCGTTGATGAGGTGCAGATTGCCGGGGCCGCAGGAGCCGGCGCAGGCGGCGAGGCTGCCGGTGATCTGGGCCTCGGCACCGGCGGCGAAGGCGGCCACCTCCTCGTGCCGCACCTGGATCCAGTCGAGCGCGGGGGTGCGGCGGATGGCGTCGACGACCGGGTTCAGGCTGTCCCCGACGACGCCGTACAGACGCTTCACGCCCGCGCGCACGAGGATGTCGACGAACTGTTCTGCGACGTTCTGTTTGGCCATGGCTCCATCAACACATGACCCGGCGCGTTACGCCTCCCAGACGGCCACCCCCGTACGGTCGTCGGCGTAACCCGTCACCCTCAGCTGGGTGTCGGCGAGGAAGGCGGCGAGACCGGGCGGTTCCTGGTCGGCCCAGCGGGCGGCGAGCTCGCGGGCGAGGGCGGGTTCGCCGCGCATCGGCTCGGCGAGTCCGGGCGAGGCGAGGAGCAGGGTGTCCCCGGGGCGGGCGACGGAGGCCCGGAAGCGGAACGGTTCGGCGGGCGGCGGCACGGGCTCCTCGATGAGCGGGCCCGGCGCGGTCGTGACGCCGAGGTTCATGGTGAGCCGGTCGCCCTCCTCGGCCTCGGCCCCGGCCTCGATGCCGGTCTCGGCCTCGGCCTCGGGGCGGCCGTCGGGTGCGGGCGGTGAGCCGAAGCCGACGACGGGGGCACCGGTGACGGCGGCCGGTTCGGGCAGGAGCGGTTCGATGTCCTGCCAGGAGCCGTCGCGGAGCCGGAACAGGCCGCCGCCGCCGATCCCGAAGAAGACCCGCGTACGGCAGTCGGGGTCGGCGGGGACGAGGAGGCAGCGGAGGGTCGCGGTGTACTCGTCGGAGGCGAGGCCCCGGTCTGCGGCGCGGGCGCGCAGCTTGCCGTACGTACGGTCGGTGAGCCGGTGCAGTCCGGACTTGAGGTCGCCGCGGCGGCCGGTCCTGATGTCCTCCGAGAGGCGGGCGTGGCTGCGGCCGACGGCTTCCGCGATCCACTGGCAGGCGTCGGCGGCGGCGAGGTGGGCGTCCTCGGCGGCGCGGGAGCCGGCGGCGACGGCGACGAGGACGAGCGCGGCCTCGTCGTGGCCGAAGCGGGCGGTGAGCAGGGCGTCTCTGCGGGGTTCGCCGCGGTAGCGGGCGGAGTCGCCGCGTACGGACGCGGCCCGCAGGGTGCAGGTGCCGTAGCGGGCGCCGTCGAGGACGGTGTCGGCGACCAGTTCGGCGAGCTCGCCGGGGCGGGCGACGGGCAGGGCGGTGGGTTCGGACTCGTACGTCGGCGGTCTGCTGCCGACGAACCCGGCGGCCCGGGGGCGGGGCACGGGCGCCTGGACGGTGAGGTCGGCGTCCGCGTCGACGCCGGGATCTCCGTCGGCCGGAGGCACCGGCACCTGGACGGTGGGTGTCTCGACCGGCGGGGCGACCGGCGGGGTGACCGGGGGCGGCGGCGGGGGTGCCGGGAAGGAGCGCGGTCCCGCTTCGGGCGCTTCCCAGGGCGCCCGGTCGGACAGGACGGGCGGCGGCGCTGGCCGGGGATCCGGAGCGGGCATCGCGGCCTGCTCGGGTTCGGGCTGGTTCAGGTCCTGCTTGAGGTCCGGGGCCGGGTCCGGGTCCGGCTTCAGGTCCGGGGCCGGGCCCGGCGGGCCCGTGGACGCGCGGGGCGCGGTCGCGAAGTGGTCGTCGAGTGTGTCACCCGAGACCGCCGGGGCCGTGTCCGGCGCCGACTCGTCGTAGAGCTTGTCCCACCAGTTGTCCCCCTGCTGAGTCATGCCCCTATTGTCCACCGCGCACGGCGCCCGAAAACGGACATCAGGAAAACCGTTGCTTCGAATGAGTGATCCGCCGGGCGGCCCCACCCCCCACGGGAAGGACGCCCGGCGGATCGTCGTGATCAGCGCACGTCGTAAGCGCGGACCACGGTCTGGGTGACGGAGTTGCCGTTGGCGTCCGTCAGTTCGGTCTTCAGGGTGACGGGCTTGCCGGTCGCGCCCGTGTGGTTCACGGTCGCGGTCCAGTCGCCGCCCTGCTGAGAGACCCGCGCTTCGGTCCAGGTCGTGCCTCCGTCATAGGAGTACGAGAGCTTGGCCGAGGTGAGCGCTGCGGGGGTGTAGCCCGCGTGACCCGTCGCGGTGAGGCCGATCTGCTGGCCGTCGGTCGCGGCGAGGGTCTTGAGTCCGTCCTCCGGAAGGTCGTACCGGGGGAAGAGAATCGGGATGCCCTGAGAATAGACGCTCTCGTCAAGCTTGGAGGTGAATTTCCATACCGAGTTGACGGAGGTGGAGCGGGCCCACACCTTGCTGCCGATCTTCATGGTGTTCTGTTCGAGCGTGTACGTCCCGGCTTCGGCCGGCACCTCGAAGGCACCGGACGGCCAGCCGTTCTGCCCGAGGAGCTCACCGTCGCGGCTGAGGCTCAGGTTGCCGATGTCACCGAAGGAACCGGCCTCGGCGTGGTGGGTGCTGTCGCCCCACATGGCGGCGGAGAAGCCGATGTAGTTGCCCTGGCGCTCGGCGGCGAGGACCGGCTTGCCGGTGGCGTCGCGAGGGGCGGTGGGGGCGATGACGCCGTCGTACCAGTTCTCGGTGCGCTTCTCGCCGGACTTGTAGGTGTGGGCGGTGCCGATCATCAGCTCGCCGAACGGGAAGCTGCTGCCGACCATCTCGGCCCAGGCGGTGTCGCCGCCCGTGTAGTACTCGGTGCGGCTGCCGGGCGCCGGGACGCTCTCCAGGGAGCCGAAGGAGACGCGGGTGCCGTTCGGGCGGTACGCGTCCGTGAAGTACATGAAGTCGGCGGCGATTCCGGCCGAGCCGTAGCGGGCGTCCTTGCGGCCGAGGCGGGAGTCCTGGACGCGGTAGGTCTTCTCGTCGCGGACGGAGCCGGACTCGGGGAAGGCCAGGTTGTAGGAGTACGGGCTCCTCGCGGTGGCCTTCCAGTCGAGCGTGACCTCACCGGCCGCCAGCTTGCCGCGGAGGGCCGACGCCTCGCCGGACGGGACGGAGAGGACGGGCAGGCCGAGGCCGGTGAACGAGCCTCCGGGGTACCAGCGTTCGGGCGTCGAGTGGTAGACGATCACGGCGACGGCGCCGGCGGCCTTGGCGTCACGGGCGAGGGTGCCCGCGGCGGTGGAGGCGTCGGGCAGTCGGACGAGGGCGATGCGGCCCTGGACTCCGGCGGCCTTCAGTTCGTCCGGGGTGCCGGCGCCCGCGTCGACGAGCCGGGCGGAGCCGGTGCCGTCGAGGTTGTCGGAGCCGAGGGTGCCGGTGAGCGGGTGCAGGGTCAGGCCGTCGCCCGTACGGAGCGAGGTGATCTGCGGGGCGGCGGCGCGCCAGTAGCTGCCGAACTCGAAGTCGCCGTCGTCGGCGGCGCCTTCGACCGAGGCGTAGTAGCCGCGGATGGTGCGGGGCCCGGCGGCGGTGCCGGCGTGCAGCCAGAAGTCGTCCCAGGTGCGGGAGAACGCGAGGGTGGCGCCCCGGAGTTCGGAGGCCTGGTCGGTCTTGACCGACAGCTTGTGGGCCTTGCGGGCGTCGAGGACGACGGTGGTGTCCTTCTTCAGCTCCAGCTGCGGGCGGCCGAGGTAGCTGAGCGAGTCGTTCAGCGTGGCGCCCTCTCCGGCGTCGGGGGTGGTGACGAAGGAGGAGAGGAAGTAGCTGCCGGGGCGCAGGCGGTAGATCTGGTCCGCGGCGCCGTCGTTGAAGCGGCGCTCACCGCTGGCGTCGTCGGTGCCGATGACGTCGAGGGAGGAGGCGCCGTTCGCCGGCTTGCCCTGACGGTCGATCAGCTTGACGCGGAGGGTGACCGTTTCGGGCTCGACGTAGAGCGAGAAGGGGGTGGAGACGTGGACGCCGCCGTTGCCGGTGGCGAGGACGCGGCCGGTGACGTCGCCGTACTGGGCGCGCTCCAGGCGGGCGGTGGGGTCGAGCTCCAGCGGGACCTGGACGGTGGCGCCGGCCGGGACGGTGACGGTGCGCTTGCCGAGGCGGGCGACCGAACTCCGTACGCGTGAACCGTCGTTGCCGGTGACCTTCTCGACGGCCAGGTTCAGGGTGACCGGGGCGTCGGAGGCGTTGGTGTAGGGGACGGATGCCGTGGTGCGGTCGCCGGCGTCCTGCGGCCAGTTGAACGTGCCGCCCTGGACGGTGGAGGCGCCGAGGACGGTCTGGTCGATGGCGGCCTTGACGTCGAGGCGGCCGCCGCCGACCTCGCGGACGTCGCCGGGGAGGTCGCTCTCGGCGGAGGAGACGAGGGCGGCCTTGATCTGCTGGGCGGTCCAGTCGGGGTGGCGCTGCTTGACGATGGCGGCGGCGCCCGCGACGTGCGGGGTGGCCATCGACGTACCGGACATGGACTGGTAGGCGTACACGCCCCGGCCGCCTGCCGCGGCGGCCGAGATCTCGACGCCGGGGGCGGCTATCTCGGGCTTGAGGGTGTGGTTGACGAGCGTCGGGCCGCGGCTGGAGAAGTACGCGGTGGAGTCGTCGCGGTCGGTGGCGCCTACGGTGAGGACGCTGGGCGCGCAGCCGGGCGAGGAGACCGTGTTGAGGGTCGGCCCCGCGTTTCCGGCGGCGATGACGAACAACGCGCCCTTGTTCTGGGAGAGTTCCTCGGCGGCGACGCTCATCGGGTCGGTGCAGTCGGTGGGGACGGAGCTGCCGAGGCTCATGGAGACGACGTCGGCGCCCTGCGCGACGGCCCACTCCATACCGGCGATGATCCACGACGCGGCGCCGGAGCCGGAGTCGTTGAGGACCTTGCCGTTGAGGAGCTCCGCGCCGGGGGCGACGCCCTTCTTCTTGCCGTCACTCGCGGCGCCGGAGCCGCCGACGGTGGAGATGGTGTGGGTGCCGTGGCCCTGGCGGTCGCCGGCGGTCGCGGAGTCGGTGAAGTTCTCCGAGGCGGTGACGCGGCCCTTGAGGTCGGGGTGCTCGGTGTCGGCACCGGTGTCGAGGACGGCGACCTTGGTGCCGGTGCCGTCGTAGCCGGCGGTCCAGGCCTCGGGGGCGTGGACCTGCTTCGTCGACTGCTCCAGGGTGGCCTGAACCTTTCGGTCGAGCCAGAGCTTCTCGATGCCGGCGGCGGAGCGGGCCTTCGGGGTGTTCACGTCGGCCCAGAAGGTCGCTGCCCGCTTCTTGTCGGCCTTGAGCGCGACGCCGTCGACGGTCTTGAGGACCTGGCCGCGCTGTGCGCCGCGCGGGGTGGCGGGGACCGAGCGGGCGAGGTCGGAGCCGTAGACCGCGATGAGGGGCAGCGTCGTGGTGGCGGCGTCGTCGTAGCCCTGGCGGACGAGCCCGGTGACGTTGAAGAGCTCCTCGTCGACGCGGCCGGCGGCGAGCGCGTCGGTGGCGTCCTCGGGGTAGACGTACAGGTCGTGGCCCGAGCGGCGGGTCTGGACGAGGGGGACGGTGCCGTCCTCGCGGGGCAGCGCCGTGGCCGCCGGGTTTCCTTCGGCGTCGTGGGTGACCAGGACGCGGTCGCCGGTGACCAGGGTCACCGTGGCCGTCCGGTCGCCGGCGCGGGCCGAGGCCTCGCTGCCGACCAGCGGTCGCTTGCCGGCCGTGTCGTCCTGCGGCTCATTCGCCATGGACGGCGCGACCGCGGTGACGGCCAGGACGACGGCGGTCGCCGCCCCCAGGGCCGTACGCGAAATCGGGCGCATCGCTCTCCCCATCTGATTCCGGAAAAAAGGCATAAAGCACCCGTCTCCGGAGGCTGTTGGTGCTGCGGTGGCGCCACATTGGCAGAGGTGAGGGCGGTACAGGGATGATGAGCACGGCGGGAATACGCCGTGGCCGTTTCCCGCCAGGTCACCAACGGAACGAATGCCTCCGGTGAAGGTCCCGGGAAGATCCGGGGCGCCCATCGGACGTACGGCGAGGGGTGGGGCAACCATGCTGGGAGCGATAGGGCTCGACGAACGCCAGGAGTCCGCTTACCGCGCGCTGGTCGCGCTGGGCGCGGCCGAGGTCACCGATCTCGCGCACCGGCTCGCCCTGCCCGAGCAGGACACCGAGCGGGCGCTGCGCCGGCTGGAATCCCAGGGGCTCGCCGCGCAGTCCTCGGCCAGGACCGGACGGTGGGTGGCGGCGCCGCCCGGGGTGGCGCTCGGCGCGCTGCTGACCCAGCAGCGCCACGAGCTGGAGCAGGCGGAGCTGGCGGCGGCGCTGCTCGCCGAGGAGTACCGGGCGGAGGCGGCGGAGTCCGCCGTCCACGACCTGGTGGAGGTGGTGACCGGCGCGAGCGCGGTCACCCACCGCTTCCTCCAGCTCCAGCTGGGCGCGCAGGAGGAGGTCTGCGCCCTGGTGACGGGAAAGCCGATCGCGGTCTCCGGGATGGAGAACGACGCGGAGGAGCAGGCCGCCGGGCGGGGGGTGCGCTACCGGGTGGTGCTCGAACGCGAGGTGCTCACCCTCCCGACCGGGCTGCTCGAACTGTCAGCGGCGCTCGGCCGCGAGGAACTGATCCGGGTGGCCGACCGGGTCCCCACCAAGCTGGTGGTCGCCGACCGGTCCCTGGCCATGGTGCCGCTGACCGGGCGGGGCGCGGAACCTGCGGCGATCGTCGTGCACGCGAGCGGGCTCCTCGAATCGCTGATGGGGCTCTTCGAGTCGGTGTGGCGGGAGGCGCTGCCGCTGCGGCTGGGGGCGGGCGCGCAGGTCACCGAGGACGAGGCCCCCGGCCCGGACGTGATGGACCTGGAGATCCTGTCACTGCTGCTCGCCGGAATGACGGACGCGAGCGTGGCCAAGCAGCTGGACCTGGGGCTGCGGACCGTACAGCGACGGGTCAAGGGCCTGATGGAGCTGACCGGGGTGACGACCCGGCTCCAGCTCGGCTGGCACGCGTACGAGAAGGGCTGGGTGGCCCGCGGCTGACCGCTGCCGGACGCGCGCTCGCTCCCCATATGCCACGTGCGACCTGCGTGGACTCGCTTTCTGGGGGACGCTGGGCAGCGTGGGTGTGTGGCAGCTCCTGATGGTCGCGACGGTGATGCTGCTCGGTCTGTTCGGGGTGCTGACCCCCGGCGTGCCGGGAACGTGGCTGGTGTGGGCCGCGATGCTCTGGTGGTCCCTGCACGAGCGGACGGACCTCGCCTGGATCCTGCTGGCCTCCTCGACCGGTCTGCTGCTCCTCACGCAGGTGATCGTCTGGCAGCTCCCGCAACGCCGGTTCCGGGGCGTCGGCATCAGCCGGCGGATGATCCTGTACGCGGGCCTGGGCGCGCTCCTGGGTTTCGTCCTGGTCCCGGTGCTCGGCGCGATCCCCGGCTTCGTCGGCGGGATCTACGTCGCGGAACGGCTCCGCCTCGGCGGCCACGGCCAAGCCAGGGCGGCGACCCGGACGGTCATGCGGGCGGCCGGCACGAGCGTCCTCGTCGAGCTCTTCTCGTGCCTGCTGATCGTGGGGGCGTGGGCGGGTGCGGTGCTCTGGGGCTGAGCCGTGCCCGGTGAGGTCTCCTACGGTGCGGTCGCGAGGTAGCGCGCCGCGTACGAGCGCCAGGGACGCCACTCCGCTGCGTCCGGGGCGCCCCCGGGGAGGACGTCCGGGTCGCCGAGGGCCCGCATCCGGATGAGGGCGGCGGCCTCGGGAGTCACGCCGGGGACGGTGAGCAGTGCCCGCTCGGCCTCGTCGCGGTCGGCGCCCGGGTCGAGGCGTACGGCTCCGTCGGCGAGCGCGCGGGCCAGCGGTCCCGCGACGGGGTGGCCGGTCAGGTCGGCCGGGGCCGGGAAGAGGTGGGTGAGGCCGCCGCAGGCGGTGGCCAGGGGCGTGCCGTGCGCTGGGACGAGCCGGGCCGACTCCTCGGGTCCGAGGAGGGTCCGCAGCGCGTACTCCTCCGGCTCGGCGGTCCCCGGGGAGCGTACGCCGGGGCGGGCCGTCACCTCGGCGGCGAGCCCGGGGGCGGCGCCGAGGCGCTCGGCGACCGCGTACGGGTCGGCGTCGAGGTCGAAGAGGCGGCGCAGCCGGTGCACGGCGGTCGTCAGGTCACGCAGCTCGGTGAGGTGGATGCGGGCGTCGAGCCAGCGCCCGGCGGACCGCTCGTCGACGGAGACGACGCCGGTGCCGTACGGGAGGCGGAGCGTGCGCCGGTAGGTGCGGGTGCCGGGGGCGCCGACGACCTCCTCGACGCGGGGCACGGCCTCGGCCGCGAGCAGGTCGAAGACCTCCCCGGCGGCGTACGGCCCCCGGTGGGCGAGCCGCAGCGGGACCCCGGCGGCGAGCGCGGTACGGCTTCCCGCGCCGCTGCCCGCCTCTTCTCGCAGGGCGGTGGGGGTGCGGGCGTAGACGGCGCGGATGGTCTCGTTGAACTGGCGGACGCTGGCGAAGCCGGCCGCGAAGGCGATCTCGGTGACGGGCAGGCCGGTCGTCTGGAGCAGGAGGCGCGCGGTGTGCGCCCGCTGGGCGCGGGCGAGGGCGACGGGTCCGGCGCCGAGCTCGGCGGTGAGCTGGCGCTGCACCTGCCGGGTGCTGTAGCCGAGGCGTCCGGCGAGGCCGGGCACGCCCTCGCGGTCGACGACCCCGTCGCCGATCATGCGCATGGCGCGGCCGACGACATCGGCCCGTACGTTCCACGCGGCGGAGCCGGGCACGGCGTCCGGCCGGCAGCGGCGGCAGGCGCGGAAGCCGTGGCCCTGGGCCGCGGCGGCCGTGGGGAAGAACGAGACGTTGCGCCGCTTCGGGGTGACGGCCGGGCAGCTGGGCCGGCAGTAGATGCCGGTGGTGCGGACGGCGAAGAAGAACTCTCCGTCGAACCGGGCGTCCCTGCTGCTGACCGCCTCGTAGCGGGTGTCGTCGTCCCTCATGCCTCCCAGTGTGCGGGACACGACGACACCCGACTCGCGGATTTCGGACACGACGCTGCGGTCCGGGAGCGCGTCCCGGACCGCGACACGACGCCAAGACAGCCCCTACCGGACGCGCCCGCGCTTGGCCTCCATGGCCGCGCGTCCCTCCGCGCCCTTGCGCTTCCAGTCCTTGAGGATCTCGGTGCGCACCCGGGCGTCGGTCTTGGCCACGATCCGCTGGTTCTCGCGGAGCAGCTTGCGGTAGCTCTCCAATCGGCGCACGGGCAGTGAGCCGTCCTCGATCGCCGCCGCCACCGCGCAGCCGGGCTCCGACTCGTGGGCGCAGTCGTGGAAGCGGCACTGCGCCGACAGCTCCTCGATCTCGGCGAAGACCTGGCCGACGCCGGTCTCGGCGTCCCAGAGCCCGACCCCGCGCAGCCCCGGGGTGTCGATGAGGACGCCCCCGCCCGGCAGGACGAAGAGGTTGCGGGTGGTCGTGGTGTGGCGGCCCTTGCCGTCGACGTCCCGGGCGGCCTGGACGGTCATCACGTCCGTGCCGACGAGCGCGTTGGCGAGGGTCGACTTGCCGGCGCCGGAGACGCCGAGCAGCACGGTCGTCCCGCCCGCGACCACCGCGGAGAGCACGTCGAGACCCTCCCCCGTGGCGGAGCTGAGGGGCACGACCCGCACGCCGGGCGCGACGGTCTCCACGTCCTCGACGAGGTAGGACAGCCCGAGGGGATCGGGCACCAGGTCCGCCTTGGTGAGGACGACGGTGGGCTGCGCGCCGGACTCCCACGCCAGGGCGAGGAAGCGTTCGATCCGGCCGAGGTCCAGCTCGACGGCGAGCGAGACGGTGATGACCGCGTGGTCGACGTTGGCCGCGAGGATCTGGCCCTCGGACCGCTGGGAGGAGGTGGAGCGCGCGAAGGCCGTACGGCGCGGCAGCAGCGTCCGTACGTAGCGGGGGTCGCTGGCGCCCTCGGGGTCGACGGCGGCCCAGTCACCGGTGCAGACGACCCGGAGCGGGTCGTGCGGGGTCACGAACGCCGTGTCGGCGCGCACGATCCCCTCGGGAGTGGCGATGTCGCACTGCCCGCGGTCGACCCGGATGACCCGGCCGGGGAGGAGTCCCTGCCGGGCGTACGGAGCGAACTCCGCCTCCCAGTGCTCGTCCCAGCCGTAGGCGGTGAGGGAGGAGAGGGAAGACGGGTGGAGAGAAGCGTTGAACAAGGGGAACCCTTCGAAGGGTGGCCCCGGCGGCGCGCTCTGCGCGCGGAAGTCGAGTGGGTGTCAGCCGGAGACCACAGGGGTGGGAACGATGAACTCCTGAATGCGGGCAGTGCCCGTCACCGTGACAGTCATCAATGTCCTCACCTCCTGCTTCTTCTCTACGAACAGACCCTGTTCCGTGGAACGAGCAGAACCCTAGCCCGGCCAAGCGGCTCGGTCCACCGATTTAAGCGTTGCCGGAATCCGGGGCGGCTCGTGGCCGGGGCACTCGTCCGTTTCGTTCAAGACCGGGCCCTCCGGCGGCCCCTAGCGTGCGGGGTATGGACACAGCACCCCGCATCACACCCCACCTGGACCTCGTCGGCGTGGTGGTCTCGGACATGGCCGCCTCGCTCGCCTTCTACCGCCGTCTCGGCCTGGACGTCCCGGCCGGGGCGGAGACCGCCCCGCACGTGGAGGCCGCCCTGCCCGGCGGGCTGCGCATCGCCTGGGACACGGAGGAGACCGTGCGCTCCTTCGATCCCTCCTGGCGGCGCCCCGAGGGCGGGAACCGGATCGAGCTCGCCTTCCGGTGCCGTACGCCCGAGGACGTGGACGCGGTGTACGAGGAGCTCGTGGGCGCGGGCCACGGCGGGCATCTGAAGCCCTGGGACGCCGTCTGGGGCCAGCGCTACGCGGTGGTCCTCGATCCGGACGGCAACGGCGTGTCGCTGTTCGCGGACGCGCCGACGGCCGCCTCGTAGGCACTCAGGGTCGTGGCGGCCAGGGCCCTGGTCTCGCGCGCGAGATGGGCCTGGTCGGCGCAGCCCGCGCGGAGGGCGGCCTCGGCGTACGGCAGCCCGGCCCTGACCAGGGCCAGGGCGCGCTGGAGGCGCAGGATCCGGGCGAGCGTCTTGGGCCCGTAGCCGAAGGCGTCCAGGGAGCGGCGGTGCAGCTGCCGGGCGCCGAGTCCGACCGCGTCGGCGGTCTCGGCGACCGGGCGGCCCGCGTCCAGGCGGGCGACGACGGCCCGCAGCAGTGGGTCGGGGGCGGGGGCGTCGGCCGCCCTGCGCAGGGCCAGGGCCTCCAGGGCCGCGGCCGGGTCGGGGGCCTCCGTGATCCGTTCGCCGAGCCGCCGCGCCTCGGCCTCGCCCCAGAGCGCGCCGAGGGCGACCCGCCGGTCGCGCAGTTCACGGGCCGGTACGCCGAGGATCGCCGGCGCTTCTCCGGGGGCGAAGCGGATGCCCGCGTACCGCGTGGCGGGCTCCCCCGGTACGTACGCGTGCGTGTCAGGCCCGGCGACGAGGAGCCGGCCGTCGGCCCAGATCAGGTCCATGCAGCCGTCGGGCAGGACGGGACGTACGGGACGAGAGGACCGCGGCAGGGTCCTCGTCCACAGGACGGCTCCGTCGAGCACGGCCGGGCGCTCCTCGTACATCCTTCGAGCCTACGCCGGGACGGCGGGCCGTCTCATTCCTTCTCCCAGCCCGAGTGGATGCGCGACTTCACGTCGTCCGGGGGCAGGAACTTGGACCAGCGCTCCGGGAACTCGGAGGGCATGTCCGGGTCGTCCTCGTCGACGTCCTCCGCCTCGGCGCGGACGCGGGCGACCAGCTCGGCGGCCTGGACGGCGCGGGCCCGCTCGTTGGCCTCGCGGGCCGCCGCGGTGGCGACGGAGGGCCAGACGCGGTCGATGGCGGCGTTCACGGCGGCGCCGACGAGGACCGCGAAGGCGGAGATGCCGATCCAGAGGAGGACGGCGATGGGCGCGGCGAGGGAGCCGTAGATGGTCGGTCCCTCGACCTGGCTGGTGAGGTAGATCCGCAGCACGAAGCTGCCGAGGACCCACATGCCGAGCGCGACGAGGGCGCCGGGGATGTCCTCGATCCACGGCGATCTGACGGGTACGGACACGTGGTAGAGCGTCGTGAGGAAGGCGATGGAGAGCAGGATGACGGCCGGCCAGTACAGGACGGCGACGACTTCCGTCCCCCAGGGCACCAGTTCGACGACGCGGTCGGGTCCGACGACCGCGAGCGGCAGGACGACGGCGCCGATGATCAGGGCCACGATGTAGAGCAGGAAGGCCAGGAGCCGGGTCTTGACGATGCCTCGGTGGCCGTCGAGCCCGTACATGACGGTGATGGTGTCGATGAAGACGTTCACCGCGCGCGAGCCGGACCAGAGGGCGATGGCGAAGCCGAGGGAGACGAGTTCGGGCCGTTTTCCCTGCGTGACGTCGTCGAGGAGCGGTTTGGCGATGTCGTGGACGCCGCGGTCGGAGAGGACCGTTCCGGCGGCACGGAGGATGTTCTCCTCGATGCTCGCGACGGTGTCCGTGTTGGTCCAGTCGTCGGCGTAGCCGAGGAGGGCGATCAGGCCGAGGAGCAGGGGCGGCAGCGACAGCAGCGTGAAGAACGCGGCCTCGGCGGCGAGGCCGAGGATCCGGTACTCGATGCCCGAATTGACGGTGTCCTTGAGGAGGAGCCAGACCATCTTCCGCTTGGAGACGTTGCGGTAGAGGACGCGCGCTCGGTGGAGCTTGCTCCAGGGCCGCCGCTCGGGCCGATCGGGTGTTTCGCTTGCTGCCTGCACCTGCTTACCGTAGCGGCATGGCAGCGAGCACCCACACCGTGACCAACCAGCCTCCGCCCCTGGTGGGATACGACGTCTTCACGTGCGACCGGACGCTGACGGAGGCCGTCGAACGGCACGTCGCGCCCGAGGTTCTGACGGAGGCCCGCGAGGACCTGACCGTGCTGGGCCAGGCAATGGGGTCGGAGCAGGTCAGGGAGTGGGGCGAGCTCGCGAACACGTACCCGCCTCGGCTGCGGACCCACGACCGGTACGGCAACCGGATCGACGAGGTCGACTTCCATCCGGCCTGGCACCGGCTGCTCGGCAAGTCGGTGGGGGCAGGTCTCACGGACGCGTGGGGCCGCCCGGGTGGTCATGTGCGGCGCGCCGCCGGGCTCCTGGTCGTGTCGCAGGCGGAGGCGGGGCACGTCTGTCCGCTGTCGATGACGCACGCGTCGGTGCCGGCGCTGCGCGCCGAGCCGGAGCTCGCGGCGGTGTGGGAGCCGGCTGCCACCTCGCACGTGTACGAGCGGGAGCTGAGTCCCCTCGCCGAGAAGACGGGGGCGCTGCTCGGGATGGCGCTGACGGAGAAGCAGGGCGGCAGCGACGTACGGGGGAACACGACGGAGGCGCGTCCGCTGGCGGCCGACGGGGAGTACGTCCTGACGGGGCACAAGTGGTTCTGTTCGGCGCCGATGTCGGACGCCTTCCTGGTCCTGGCGCAGGCTCCGGCGGGACTGACCTGTTTCCTGCTGCCGCGGGTCCTCCCGGACGGCTCGCGCAACGCGTTCGCGATCCAGCGGCTGAAGGACAAGCTGGGCAACCGCTCGAACGCCTCCGCCGAGGTGGAGTTCGACGGGACGACCTGGGCGCGCCGGATCGGCGAGGAGGGGCGCGGGGTCCGGACGGTCATCGGCATGGTGGCGGCGACGCGGCTCGACTGCGTGCTCGGCTCGGCGGCGCTGATGCGGCAGGCGGTGGCGCAGGCCGTGCACCACTGCGCGTACCGCGAGGCCTTCGGCGGGGTGCTGATCGAGAAGCCGCTCATGCGGAACGTGCTCGCCGATCTGGCCCTGGAGTCGGAGGCTGCGACGGTGCTCGCGATGCGCCTCGCGGCGGCGTACGACGCAGCCGAAGGCACCGCCGCAACCGACCGCGCCGGCGAAACCGACGGCAGTGACCACGCCGAGCGTGAGCGGGCTTTGCTCCGTATCACCGTGCCGGTGGCGAAGTACTGGGTGACGAAGCGGTGTACGCCGGTGGTGGCGGAGGCCCTGGAGTGCCTGGGCGGCAACGGGTACGTGGAGGAGTCGGGGCTGCCGCGGCTGCTCCGCGAGTCGCCGCTCAACTCGGTCTGGGAGGGCTCGGGGAACGTCCAGGCGCTCGACGTGCTGCGGGCGCTGCGGACCGGGCCCGGGTCGTTCGACGCCTTCCTGCGGGAGGTGGGGGCGGCGCGGGGCGCGGACCACCGGCTCGACCGGGCGATCCGGGACCTGCTGGTCGAACTGGCCGATCTGGAGGGCGTCGAGGCGCGGGCGCGGCGGCTCGTGGAGCGGATGGCGCTGGTGCTCCAGGGCGCGCTGCTGGTGCGGTGGGCGCCGCCGGAGGTGGCGGACGCGTTCTGCGCGTCGCGGCTCGGCGGGGACGGGGGGTCGACGTTCGGGACGCTGGCGCACACGCTGGACCTGCGGGCGGTGGTGGAGCGGGCGCGGGTGGCGGTCTGAGGCGGCGTGCGGTGCGCGCGGGGCCGGTGTGGTCACGGGGCGCGAGACGCCGTACGAGCCGCGCGCGGCCGGTGTGGTCACGGTCCGACATGTCGTACGGCTCGCGTCGGCCGGAGTGTTGAGCCGCGCGTACCAGGGGTGGACCCGCGAGGGTCGGCACGCGCGGAGAGCGGGGGTGGTGCTGCGCCGACACGGCACCACCCACCGCTCACACCACCCTCACGCACGGGCCCGGTCGGTCGCCAGAGTTGCAAAGGGTTGCAGGATTACCCGAACCCGGCCGCGCCGGACGGCCCCGAACGGCACGATGGGCAGCGACACTCCGGACATCTGCCCTTGCAGAACCGATACAGCACCACGGGTGGCTGGGAGAGACCGATGAAGAACACGCAGCTCGACATGAAGCGGCTTGCCGCCATGGACGCCGCCCAGGCCGCCCGGCTGCTGCACCGGGTCCGTGACGCGACCCTGGCGGGCCGTACGCCTCCGATCGCGCCCCGCGCGGTGATCGACGCGTCCTGGCAGCGGATGGCCCGGCTGGGGCTCGACCCCGACCAGGGCACGAGCAGCGTGCTGCTCCAGCGGGACGAACTGGAGCAGCGGCGCAGGAGCACGCTCCTGTCCGAGGTGATGCAGACGCTCAGCGGCGGCCTCGCCGGCATCGCCGACACCTCTCTCCAGATCATGGTGGTCACCGACGAGAGCGGCCGCGTGCTGTGGCGTCAGGGGAACTCCTCGGTGCTGCGCCGGGCGAACGGCATCTGCCTGGAGGAAGGCGCGGCCTGGACCGAGCACGCGACCGGGACGAACGCGGTCGGCACGGCGCTCGCCATGGGCCGGGCCGTTCAGGTGCACTCCGCCGAGCATTACGTGCAGTCGCTGCACAACTGGACCTGCGCCGCCGCGCCCGTGCACGATCCGCGCGATCAGCGGCTCCTGGGGATCCTGGACGTGAGCGGGCCGGCGTCCAGCTTCCATCCGGCGATGCTGGCGCTGGTCGCCTCGGTCGCCCTGCTCGCCGAGGCGGAGATGCGGGAGCGGCACCGGGGGTCGGTGGAGCGGTTGCGGGCGGTGGCCGCGCCGATCCTGTGCCGGGTGGGAGGGCGGGCCGTGGCCGTCGACGTCCACGGCTGGACCGCCGCGGTGACCGGTCTCGCACCGGTGGACCGGATCCCCCTCCCCAAGTCCTTCCGCGCGGGCCGGGTGTGGCTGCCCTCGCTCGGCGTGTGCGCGGTGGAACCGCTGCCCGGCGGCTGGCTGCTGCGGGTCGAGGAGGAGACCCGGCCGGTGGGGCCCGGCGCGGCAGCGGCGAGCCGGGTGGTCCTCGACCTGAGCAGACCGCGCCGCTGGACGGTGGCCGTCTCGGGCGAGGCGGGCAGCTGGCAGCAGGAGCTCAGCCCCCGGCACGCGGAGCTCCTCTATGTCCTGGCGCTGCACCGCGACGGACGGACGGCGGCGGAGCTGGCGGACGACGTCTTCGGGGACCGTACGAGGACGGTGACCGTACGGGCGGAGATGTCCCGGGTACGCCGGAACCTGGCGGGGGTCCTGGCACACCGCCCGTACCGCTTCCGGGAGGAGGTCGCGGTCGAGATCCTCCGCCCGGAGCGCCCGGCGGACCTGCTGCCGCACTCGACGGCCCCGGCGGTGAGGGCGGCGCGCCCGGTCAGGGACGCGTAGGGCGCGTCCCACTCCTTGGACACCCTGCCCACCGGGGGCCACCGGACAGCTGACACGTGACCTGATCCCTGATCCTGGCCTGATCCCTGAACCTGGCCCCGACCTCCGACCCCGGACCCCTGACCCCTGACCCCTGACCCCTGACCCCTGACCCCTGACAGCGGAGCGCGAAGAGCGGCGACCCCGGTCGCCTCCCCACAGGGGCTCGTGATGCGATGGCCCCATGCACATCACCCTCACCACCTGGTCCCTCGAACAGACCTCGCCGTCCGACCTCCGCCCCGCCCACGTCCCGGAGGGCGACGACGTCACGATCGCCCGGGCCGAGGTGCCCTCGGCGGAGTACAGCCGCTTCCTCTACACGGCGGTCGGTGGCGACATCCACTGGAACGACCGCCTGGCGCTCACGTACAAGCAGTGGCAGGAGATCGTCGAGAAGCCGGGGGCCGAGATCTGGGTGGCGTACGACCGCGGGACGCCCGCCGGGTACGTGGAGCTCGACCCCCAGCCCGACGGTGTCGTGGAGATCGTCTACTTCGGCCTGATCCCCGCCTTCCGGGGGCGCCGGATCGGCGGTCACCTCCTCTCCGAGGGAGTGCGGCGCGCCTGGGACCTGGCCGAGCGGTGGCCCGAGCGCGAGGCCACGAAGCGCGTGTGGCTGCACACCTGCTCGCTGGACGGCCCGCACGCGATGGCCAACTACGAGCGGCGCGGCTTCCGGCTCTTCGACACGAAGGTCGAGGAGGTCGAGGAGCCGGAGACCGTCCGCTCGTGGCCCGGCGCGCACGCCTGAGGCACGCACCGACCACGGAGAAGGGGCCCCGAGAGGGCCCCTTTTTCGTGACCTGCACCACAGCGTCTCGCACATCGAGACACCAATGTCCACATTGCGGACGATGCTGGACTGGGTCCAAAGTCCCGTGACACGCTTCCGTCATGTTTGGAACTGGAACTGCCTTGGTGAGTCGGCGGCACGTCGACCTCGGCCGCATGTCCAGCGCCATCTGTCCGGCGCGCTGAGACCACCAGCACCGCCGCGATATCTCCTCTGCCCGACCCTGCTGCGCACTGACGCGCCACCCTCTGACCTCAGCGCGAGTGTGCAGGTCGGAGCCGCCCTCTCGCAGTCCCGAAGGACAAGACGCCATGGCCGCCACCCCGGAAAACCCCACACCCGCCGCCGCCCGACGCAAGACCGGGCGCCACCGTGGCGAGGGTCAGTGGGCCGTGGGGCACTTCACCCCGCTGAACGGCAATGAGCAGTTCAAGAAGGACGACGACGGTCTCAATGTGCGGACACGCATTGAGACGGTGTACTCGAAGCGCGGTTTCGACTCCATCGACCCCAACGACCTGCGCGGACGCATGCGCTGGTGGGGCCTCTACACCCAGCGCAAGCAGGGTCTGGACGGTACCAAGACGGGTGTTCTGGAGCCGGAGGAGCTGGACGACGAGTACTTCATGCTCCGGGTCCGCATCGACGGCGGCCGGCTGACCACGCAGCAGCTCCGGGTGATCGGCGAGATCTCCGAGGAGTTCGCGCGCGGCACGGCCGACATCACCGACCGGCAGAACGTCCAGTACCACTGGATCCGCATCGAGGACGTTCCCGAGATCTGGAACCGCCTGGAGGCGGTCGGCCTGTCGACCACCGAGGCCTGCGGCGACACCCCGCGTGTCGTCCTCGGCTCGCCGGTGGCCGGGATCGCCGAGGACGAGATCATCGACGGCACGCCCGCCATCGACGAGATCTACCGGCGGATCGTGGGCAACAAGGACTTCTCCAACCTGCCCCGCAAGTTCAAGTCCGCGATCTCCGGCTCGCCGCTGCTCGACGTGGCGCACGAGATCAACGACATCGCGTTCGTCGGCGTGCGTCACCCGGAGCACGGCCCCGGCTTCGACGTGTGGGTCGGCGGCGGTCTCTCCACCAACCCGAAGCTCGGCGTCCGGCTCGGCACCTGGGTCTCGCTCGACGAGGTCCCGGACGTGTACGAGGGCGTCATCTCGATCTTCCGCGACTACGGCTACCGCCGGCTGCGCAACCGCGCCCGGCTGAAGTTCCTCGTCGCCGACTGGGGCCCGGAGAAGTTCCGCCAGGTCCTGGAGGACGAGTACCTGAAGCGCAAGCTCGTCGACGGCCCCGCCCCCGAGCAGCCCGCCGGCCAGTGGCGCGACCACGTCGGCGTGCACCGGCAGAACGACGGCCGGTTCTACGTCGGTTTCGCGCCGCGCGTCGGCCGGGTCGACGGCGCCACCCTGACGAAGATCGCCGAGATCGCCGAGGCGCACGGCTCGGGCCGGGTCCGCACCACCGCCGAGCAGAAGATGCTCGTCCTGGACGTCGACGAGGCGCAGGTCGACGGGATCGTCTCCGCGCTGGAGTCGCTCGACCTGCGGGTCACCCCCTCGCCGTTCCGGCGCGGCACGATGGCCTGCACCGGCATCGAGTTCTGCAAGCTCGCGATCGTCGAGACGAAGGGCCGCGGCGCCTCGCTCATCGACGAACTGGAGCGCCGGGTCCCGGACTTCGACGAGCCGCTGACCATCAACATCAACGGCTGCCCGAACGCCTGCGCCCGCATCCAGGTCGCGGACATCGGCCTCAAGGGCCAGCTGGTCCTGGACGACGACGGCAACCGCGTCGAGGGCTACCAGGTGCACCTGGGCGGCGCGCTCGGCCTGGAGGCCGGCTTCGGCCGCAAGGTCCGCGGCCTCAAGGTCACCGCCACCGAGCTCCCCGACTACGTGGAGCGGGTCCTCAAGCGCTTCCAGGCGGAGCGCGAGGACGGCGAGCGCTTCGCGACCTGGACGGCCCGCGCCTCCGAGGAGTCGCTGTCGTGAGCGAGCGCGCCGCACCGTTCCACTGCCCCTACTGCGGGGACGAGGACCTGCGTCCGAACGAGCAGGGTCACGGCGCCTGGGAATGCGCCACGTGCAGCCGAGCCTTCCAGTTGAAGTTCCTGGGGCTGCTCGCCCCGGGCGCTTCGGGCAACACCGCTGGAAGGGAAGAGATATGACGGCCACCCAGATCGAGCAGGACGCCACCGCGGCCGACCTCAAGGCACTCGCCGAGCAGGCCGGCCGCGACCTGGAGGACGCCTCGCCGCTGGAGATCCTTCGGTGGGCCGTGGACACCTTCGGCGCGCGGTTCTGCGTCACCTCCTCCATGGAGGACGCGGTCGTCGCGCACCTCGCCTCGCGGGTCCGGCCCGGCGTGGACGTCGTCTTCCTCGACACGGGCTACCACTTCGAGGAGACCATCGGTACGCGGGACGCCGTCGACGCCGTCATGGACGTCGACGTCATCACCCTGACTCCTCGTCAGACCGTGGCCGAGCAGGACGCCGAGTACGGCGCGAAGCTGCACGACCGCGACCCCGACCTGTGCTGCGCGCTGCGCAAGCTCAAGCCGCTGGAGGAGGGCCTGACCGCGTACAGCGCGTGGGCCACCGGCCTGCGCCGCGACGAGTCCCCGACCCGGGCGAACACCCCGGTCGTCGGCTGGGACGAGAAGCGGGGCAAGGTCAAGGTCTCCCCCATCGCCCGCTGGACGCAGGACGACGTCGACGCGTACGTCATGGAGCACGGTGTCCTCACCAACCCGCTCCTGATGGACGGTTACGCCTCCGTCGGCTGCGCGCCCTGCACCCGCCGCGTCCTGGAGGGCGAGGACGCCCGCGCCGGACGCTGGGCGGGCCGCGCCAAGACCGAGTGCGGGCTGCACGGCTGATGACCCCCACCCCTCAGACCTCCCACACCTCCCAGGAGAATCACGTGACCGGTGCCACCATCTGGCTCACCGGCCTGCCGAGCGCCGGAAAGACCACCATCGCGTACGAGCTGGCCGGCCGCCTTCGCGAGGAAGGCCACCGCGTCGAGATCCTCGACGGCGACGAGATCCGCGAGTTCCTCTCCGCGGGCCTCGGCTTCACCCGCGAGGACCGGCACACCAACGTGCAGCGCATCGGCTTCGTCGCCGAACTGCTCGCCTCGCACGGCGTGCAGGTCCTGGTGCCGGTCATCGCCCCGTACGCCGACAGCCGCGAGGCGGTCCGCAAGCGCCACGCGGCCGAAGGCACCGCCTTCGTCGAGGTGCACGTGGCCACCCCCGTCGAGGTCTGCTCGGTCCGCGACGTCAAGGGCCTCTACGCCAAGCAGGCCGCCGGCGAGATCAGCGGCCTGACCGGCGTCGACGACCCGTACGAGGCCCCCGAGACGCCCGATCTCCGGATCGAGTCCCAGAACCAGACCGTGCAGGAGTCCGCGGCGCAGCTCCACGCGCTGCTCACCGAGAGGGGTCTGCTGTGACCACCGTCGTCAACGTCCACGAGGCGACCGGCAGCCCGTTCGCGCTGTCGCACCTCGACTCCCTGGAGTCGGAGGCCGTCCACATCTTCCGCGAGGTGGCGGGCGAGTTCGAGCGGCCGGTGATCCTCTTCTCCGGCGGCAAGGACTCCATCGTCATGCTGCACCTGGCGCTGAAGGCCTTCGCCCCGGCGCCGGTCCCCTTCACGCTGCTGCACGTCGACACGGGGCACAACTTCCCCGAGGTCCTCGAGTACCGCGACCGCGTCGTCGCCGAGCACGGGCTGCGGCTGCACGTCGCCTCCGTGCAGGAGTACATCGACGCGGGCAAGCTGCGCGAGCGCCCGGACGGCACCCGCAACCCCCTGCAGACGGTCCCGCTGACCGAGGCGATCCAGCGGCACCGCTTCGACGCGGTCTTCGGCGGCGGCCGCCGCGACGAGGAGAAGGCCCGCGCCAAGGAGCGGGTGTTCTCGCTGCGCGACGAGTTCTCCCAGTGGGACCCGCGCCGCCAGCGCCCCGAGCTGTGGCAGCTCTACAACGGCCGCCACGCGCCCGGCGAGCACGTCCGCGTCTTCCCGCTCTCCAACTGGACCGAGCTGGACGTGTGGCAGTACATCGCCCGCGAGGGCATCGAGCTGCCCGAGATCTACTTCGCGCACGAGCGCGAGGTCTTCGCGCGCAGCGGCATGTGGCTGACCGCCGGCGAGTGGGGCGGTCCGAAGGACACCGAGACGGTCGAGACGCGGCTCATCCGCTACCGCACCGTCGGTGACATGTCCTGCACGGGTGCCGTCGACTCCGAC
Organism: Streptomyces sp. NPDC058650; assembly: GCF_042717315.1. Taxonomy (NCBI): domain Bacteria; kingdom Bacillati; phylum Actinomycetota; class Actinomycetes; order Kitasatosporales; family Streptomycetaceae; genus Streptomyces; species Streptomyces sp. NPDC058650. The sequence continues at coordinate 138,613 of NZ_JBHXRL010000016.1, read as the reverse complement.
GCCACCACGCTCGACGCCGTCATCGCCGAGATCGCCGCCTCCCGCCTCACCGAGCGGGGCGCGACCCGCGCCGACGACAAGATGTCCGAAGCCGCGATGGAAGACCGCAAGCGCGAAGGGTACTTCTAGCCATGACGAGCACGACCGAGCAGTTCGCCGAGTTCGCCGACGTCTCGGCGACCACCCTGCTGCGCTTCGCCACCGCCGGCTCCGTCGACGACGGCAAGTCGACCCTGGTGGGCCGCCTGCTGCACGACTCCAAGTCGGTCCTCACCGACCAGCTGGAGGCCGTCGAGGCCGCGTCCCTCAAGCGCGGTCAGGAGGCGCCCGACCTGGCGCTCCTCACCGACGGTCTGCGGGCCGAGCGCGAGCAGGGCATCACCATCGACGTGGCCTACCGCTACTTCGCCACCGCCCGCCGCCGCTTCATCCTCGCCGACACCCCCGGCCACGTGCAGTACACCCGGAACATGGTCACCGGCGCCTCCACCGCCGAGCTGGCCGTCGTCCTGGTCGACGCCCGCAACGGCGTGGTCGAGCAGACCCGCCGGCACGCCGCCGTCGCCGCGCTGCTCCGCGTCCCGCACGTGGTCCTGGCCGTGAACAAGATGGACCTGGTCGACTACCAGGAGCCCGTCTTCGCCGCGATCGCCGAGGAGTTCACGACGTACGCCTCCGAGCTCGGCGTCCCGGAGATCACCGCGATCCCGATCTCGGCGCTCGCCGGCGACAACGTCGTGGAGCCGTCCGCGAACATGGACTGGTACGGCGGCCCGACGGTCCTGGAGCACCTGGAGACCGTCCCGGTCAGCCACGACCTGACGGGCTGCCACGCGCGCTTCCCGGTCCAGTACGTGATCCGCCCGCAGACCGCCGAGCACCCGGACTACCGGGGTTACGCCGGTCAGATCGCGGCCGGCGCCTTCCGCGTCGGCGAGCGGATCACCGTCCTGCCGTCGGGGAAGACGTCCACGATCAGCGGGATCGACGCGCTCGGCACCGGTCTCGGATCGAACACGGCCGTGGACATCGCCTGGGCCCCGCAGTCCGTCACGATCCGGCTCGCCGACGACATCGACATCTCGCGCGGCGACCTGCTCGCGCCGGTCGGTGACGCCCCGGCGACCAGCCAGGAGATCGAGGCGACGGTCTGCCACGTGGCCGACCAGCCGCTCGCCGTGGGCCAGCGGGTGCTGCTCAAGCACACGACCCGCACGGTCAAGGCGATCGTCAAGGAGATCCCCTCGCGGCTGACCCTGGACGATCTCTCCCAGCACCCGAACCCCGGGCAGCTGGTCGCCAACGACATCGGCCGGGTCGTCGTGCGCACCGCCGAGCCGCTCGCGCTCGACGCGTACGCGGACTCGCGCCGTACCGGTTCCTTCCTGCTGATCGACCCGGCGGACGGCACCACGCTCGCGGCGGGCATGGCGGGCGAGTCCTTCGCCACCACCAAGGCCGTCGCGGTCGTCGAGGACGAGGAGGGGTGGGACTTCTGATGTTCCAGGACATCTACGCCACCTTCGCCAAGGAGGGTGGTCGCGTGGGCGGCGGCACCCTCGGCACGGGCCAGGGAGGCGTCGCGCGATGTTGCGCGCCGACCTCCACGCACCGCGCGAGCGGTGCGACGCGGCTCCACCTTCTCCACCCCGAACGACATAGACGCAGACTTCGCAGAAGTTGAATCGAGGGGACCACTTCCCGTGCCTGCCACCACCCGTACCACCCTGCGCCGCAGCCTCACCGCCGCCACCGTCCTGCCGCTGCTGATCGGCGCGCTCGCCTCCTGCGGCTACGGCTCCGAGGCCAAGACCGACGAGAAGAAGGTGGCCGCCGAGGGCGCGAAGCTCTCCGCCGACACCGTACGGCTCGGGTACTTCCCCAACCTCACGCACGCCACCGCGCTCGTCGGTGACCAGGAGGGCATCCTCCAGAAGGAGTTGGGCGGCACGAAGCTGGTGCCCACCACCTTCAACGCCGGCCCGTCCGAGATCGAGGCGCTGAACGCCGACTCGATCGACATCGGCTTCATCGGCCCCTCGCCGTCCATCAACGGCTACGTCAAGACCAAGGGGTCCAACCTCCGCATCATCGGCGGTTCGGCCTCCGGCGGCGTGAAGCTCGTGGTGAACCCGGCGAAGATCAAGACCCTGGACGACCTCAAGGGCAAGAAGATCGCCACGCCGCAGCTCGGCAACACGCAGGACGTGGCCTTCCTCAACTGGATCTCCGAGAAGGGCTGGAAGGTCGACGCCCAGAGCGGCAAGGGCGACGTCTCGGTGGTCCGCACGGACAACAAGGTGACCCCGAACGCCTACGCCTCCGGCGCCATCGACGGCGCCTGGGTGCCGGAGCCGACCGCGTCGAAGCTGGTCAGCGACGGGGCGAAGGTCCTGCTCGACGAGTCCGACCTGTGGCCGGACAAGAAGTTCGTCATCACGAACATCATCGTGTCGCAGAAGTTCCTCAAGGCCCACCCGGACGTCGTCGAGGCCTTCCTGCGCGGCGCGGTGAAGACCAACGACTGGATCAACGCCAACCCGGACAAGGCGAAGGCCTCGGCCAACGCCAAGCTGAAGGACCTCTCGGGCAAGGCGCTGGGCGCGAAGGTCATCGACTCCGCGTGGCCGTCCATCCAGTTCACCAACGACCCGCTGGCGGCCACGCTCCAGTCCCAGGCCGACCACGCGGTGAAGGCCGGTCTCCTGGAGAAGCCCGAGCTCGTCGGCATCTACGACCTGAAGCCGCTCAACAAGGTCCTGAAGGCCGCGGGTCAGCCCGAGGTCGCCGACGCCGGTCTCGGCGTCAAGTAACCAGACGTCAGACACCAGTGCAGCAGCCCGAGTTCAGCTTCACCAGGAGGTGACGACCATGGCCACGACCGCGACGCTCGCCAAGGCCGAGGACCGTGCGGCGGTGACCCATGCCGCCCGTATCGAGCATGTCTCCAAGTCCTTCGGCGGCCCCGCCGGCGGACAGCTCGTCCTCGACGACATCTCGCTCGACGTCGCCCCCGGCGAGTTCGTCACCCTCCTGGGCGCCTCGGGCTGCGGCAAGTCCACGCTGCTCAACCTGGTCGCCGGGCTCGACCGGCCGTCCGCGGGGTCCATCGAGACCCCCGGCGGCCGGCCGGCCCTGATGTTCCAGGAGCACGCCCTCTTCCCGTGGCTCACCGCGGGCAAGAACATCGAACTGGCCCTGCGGCTGCGCGGGGTGGCCAAGGCCGAACGGCGCCCGGAGGCCGAGCGGCTGCTCGACCTCGTCCGGCTCCGCGGCTCGTACGGCAAGCGGGTCCACGAGCTGTCCGGCGGCATGCGCCAGCGGGTCGCGCTGGCGCGCGCGCTCGCCCAGGACAGCGACCTGCTCCTCATGGACGAGCCGTTCGCCGCGCTCGACGCCATCACCCGGGACGTGCTGCACGACGAGCTGACCCGGATCTGGCGGGAGACGAAGGTGTCGGTGCTCTTCGTCACCCACAACGTCCGCGAGGCCGTGCGGCTGGCCGAGCGCGTCGTCCTCCTCTCGTCCCGACCGGGCCGGATCGCCCACGAGTGGACGATCGACATCCCTCAGCCGCGCCGCATCGAGGACTCCGACGTCGCGGAGCTGTCCCTCGAGATCACCGAGCACCTGCGTGGGGAGATCCGCCGTCATGGCCAGCACTGACACCACTCCAAAGACGCCGAAGGCACAGAAGGCCGACGACCTCGCCGGTCTGGAAGCCGGTCTGGACGCCCTGGACAGCGTGCAGATCCGGCGGACCCCGGTCCGTGAGGTCCTGCTCAAGAAGGTGTTCCCGCCGTTCCTCGCCGTCGCGCTGATCCTGGTCGTGTGGCAGCTGCTGGTCTGGGGGAAGGTCACCGACGAGTACAAGCTCCCCGCCCCGTCCGCGGTGTGGGACAGCCTGACCACCATGTGGCTGGAGGGCACGCTCCTCGACGTCCTGTGGACCAGCGTGTCCCGGGCCCTGCTCGGCTTCCTCATGGCGCTCGCCATCGGCACCCCGCTCGGTCTGCTGGTCTCCCGGGTGAGGTTCGTGCGCGCGGCGATCGGCCCGATCCTCTCCGGGCTCCAGTCGCTGCCCTCGGTGGCCTGGGTGGCCCCGGCCGTGCTCTGGCTCGGCCTGAACGACAGCATGATGTTCGCGGTCATCCTGCTCGGCGCCGTCCCGTCGATCGCCAACGGCCTCGTCGCGGGCGTCGACCAGGTCCCGCCGCTGTACCTGCGCGCCGGCAAGACGCTCGGTGCGACGGGGCTCAAGGGCGCCTGGTTCATCGTGATGCCGGCCGCGCTGCCGGGCTACCTCGCCGGGCTCAAGCAGGGCTGGGCGTTCTCGTGGCGCTCGCTGATGGCCGCCGAGATCATCGCCTCCTCCCCCGAGCTCGGGCTCGGCCTCGGCCAGCTCCTGGAGAACGGCCGCAACAACATCGACATGGCGGGCATCTTCCTGGCGATCATCCTGATCCTGGTCGTCGGCATCGCCATCGACCTGCTGATCTTCAGCCCGCTGGAGCGTGCGGTGCTGCGCCGCCGCGGACTGCTCACGAAGGGCTGAGCCGCACCATGAACAGGCCGGTCCTCCTCGTCATCGCCCACGGCAGCCGCGACCCGCGGCACGCGGCGACCGTCCAGGCGCTCGTGCGCCGGGCCGGCGCGCTGCGGCCGGGGCTGCGCGTGGAGACGGCGTTCCTGGACTTCAACCTGCCGTCGGTGACGGGGGTCCTCGACCGGCTCGCCGCCGACGGGGTACGGGACGTGGTGGCGCTGCCGCTGCTGCTCACCCGGGCCTTCCACGCGAAGGCCGACATCCCCGCCGTCCTGCGGCAGGCGCCCCGACGCCTGCGGATCCGGCAGGCGGAGGTCCTCGGACCCTCGCCGCTGCTGATCGCGACGGTGGAACGGCGGCTGTACGAGGCCGGGCTCACGCCCGGCGACAGGAGCGCGACCGGGGTCGTCCTGGCCTCGGCGGGCTCCACGGACCCGGAGGCGATCGCGGTGATCGCAGAAACGGCGCGGGAGCTGCGGCGCACCGGTTGGTGCTCCGTGCGGCCCGCGTTCGCCTCCGCTGTGCATGCCGGGGGCTTCCCCCGTACCGAGGAGGCCGTCCGGGCCCTCCGTACCGACCCGGGCGTCCGGCGGGTGGCCGTCGCCCCGTACGTGATCGCCCCGGGCAGGCTCCCGGACCGGATCGCCGGCGGCGCGGCCGGAGCGGACGTCCTGGCGGACGTCCTCGGCCCCTCCCCCGAACTGGCCGCGCTCCTCGTGGAGCGCTACGACGGCGCGGTGCGCGCCTCGGAGCGTGTGGCCGCGGCCGCCGTCTAGTCGGAGCCGCCTGTCGGAGCCGTCTGTCGAAGCCGTCTAATCGAAGTCGAGACCGCCCGTGCGGGTCCTCTTCAGCTCGAAGAGGTCGGGGTGGGCGGCCAGGGCGCGGAAGTGGTCGAAGAGTTCGGCGGCCTTCTCGCCGCGCGGGATCGCGCGGAGGACCGGGCCGAACCAGACCGTGCCGTCGACGTGGATCGTCGGCGTACCGACGTACGCCTCGGCGGCGGGGTCCTTGCCCGCGTCGTGACTGCGGCGGACGGCCTCGTCGTATGCCGGGTCGTGGGCGGCCTCGGCGAGTGCGGCGGGGAGGCCGAGTTCGGTGAGGGATTCGGCGACCACCGTGCCGAAGTCCTTCTGCTTCTTCTCGTGGATGCGGGTCCCGTACGCGGTGTAGAGCGGGCGCAGGATCTCCTCGCCGTGCTGCTCGGCGGCGGCGGCCGCCACGCGCACCGGGCCGATCGAGGCGTCGACGAGCTCGCGGTACCAGTCGGGCAGGGTGTTGCCCTCGTTGTGGAAGTACAGGCTCATGACCTTGAAGCGGAGGTCGATGGGCCGGTGGCGTTCGACCTCGAGCATCCAGCGGGAGGTGATCCAGGCGAAGGGGCAGGCGGGGTCGAAGTAGACGTCGACGGTGGTGCGGGGCTCGGTCGCGGTCGCGGTGCTCGTCATGCGACTGAATCTAGCCAGCGGGTGGCCCGTCGCCCTGGGCCAATCCACGGTGGGTGGAGTGGGCCACCTGGCTCTCAGTCCTCGTGGGTCATCTCGACGAGCTTGACCACCGTGTTCCAGTTCCGGGCCGTGGCCACGAGCCCCTTGACCACGGCCGGGCGGGTGACCACGTCGCCCAGCCGGGACCTGCCGAGGCCCTCGGGGACGTAGAGGTAGAGCACGCGGTCGCCGAGGGCGAAGTCCTCCGGCAGGTACGTCGCCCGGTCGATCGCGGCGAAGCGGCCGGGCTCGGCGGGGCCCGAGTAGTAGATGGCGTGGAGCTGTTTGCCCTCCAGCTCGGCGGCCGGGAAGGGGCAGGCCTCGGCGACGGCCGCGAGGTACTCGCCGTCGCGGACGAGGCAGTCGACGCGGAAGCCGAAGCGGCGCTCGATCGCGTCCTCCAGCTCGGTGGTGAGGTCGCCCTCGGAGGCGGGCGAGTCCGTGGTGAAGACGGCGTTCCCGCTCTGGAGGTACGTGCGGACGTTCCGGTGGCCGAGGCCTTCGAGGACGGAACGGAGCTCCGCCATGGGGACCTTGCGGTGTCCGCTCACGTTGATGCCGCGCAGCAGGGCCGCGTACGTCGTCGCCATGGCTTCACCTTAGGCGGCCACCGCGCCTCGTGGGGGGCGGCACGGTGGCCGGTTCGAACACTCTCCGATGGGAGTGATCCGGGAGAAGACCCTTCACCCATCTGTGACTTATTCAACAAGGTTTCGTAATGACGAATCCATCATTTGCGGTAATAGCGGGCGAGGACCCGGTTGCCGTCGTCCACCAGCCGTCTGCGCAGCTCGGCGGCGTCGATGGCCCCGCTGTAGTACTCCTGGAAGGCAGGGGTCGCCACCTTGTCCTTCCATTCCGGATATCCGCGCACGGACTGCGCGGGGGCGGGCCGCAGCCGTTCGGCGACCTCGGCGCCGGTCGCCCAGCCGTCCCGGGCTGTGTGCAGGGAGGGGTCGGCGAGCGCGGCCGTGCCGGTGGGCAGCATCCAGTCGCCGCGGGCGAGCCGCACCATGTTCTCCGGCCGCAGGAAGAAGTCGAGGAAGGCCATCGCCTCCTTCTTGTACGGGCTGTCCTCGGCGATCGACAGGGTCTGCGGGGAGACGCCCTGGGCGAGCCCCTCGCTCCCGGCGGGGGCGGGCAGCACCGTCCACTCGAAGCCCTTGGGCGCCTGCTGGGCGATCTGCTGCCGGTAGGCGAAGCCCAGCGGGACCATGGCGTACTTGCCGGCGAAGAAGCCGGGCAGGGTGTCGGAGCCGCCGCTGCCGAGCGTGGTGCGCGGGGCGGTGCGGTCGACGACGACCTGGTCGTGGATGGTGCCGGTGACGACGGCGTCCGCGTCGGTGAAGTCGACGGTGATCCGGCTGTCCGCGCCCCGGTGGAAGAGGCCCCCGCCGGCCGAGACGCCGAGGTTGAGGCTGACGGAGACGGGCTCCTTGAGCGGCCAGGCGACCGCGTACCGGTCGGGTCCCATGAAGGTGGTGAGGTCCCGGGCGATCTGCCGGAACTCGGTCCAGGTCCAGGGCTTCTCGGGGGTGGGGACGCGGACGCCGGAGGACTCCAGGATCTTCCGGTTGGCGATGATCACGCGGGGTTCCTGGAGGAAGGGGACGCCGTAGACGCCGTCGCCGAAGGTGGTGGTCCGCCAGCTGCGGGCGGGGATGTCGGCGCGCAGCCGCTCGGGCAGCAGCGGGCGCAGATCGGCGAGGTCGCCGCCGTAGGCGAAGTCGGCCAGGTCGTCGGAGGCGTCGTGGATGATGTCGGGCGCCTCGCCGCCCTCGAGGGAGGTGAGGAGCTGGTCGTGGACGGAGTCCCAGCTGCCCTGGACGTAGTCGACCTGGACGTCGGGGTGGGCGGCGTTCCACTCCGCGACGAGCTGCTTGTTGGCGTCGACGGACTCCTTCTGCCAGGCGAGGGACTGGAAGCGGAGCCGTACGACGCCGTCGTCGGGGCGCTCGTCGCCGGCGGCGCAGCCGGTGAGGAGCAGCGCGAGCGCGGCGGTGAGGGTGAGGAGCCGTCGTCTCATCACTTCACCGCCCCGGCCAGCATGCCGCCGGCGATCCGGCGTTGGAGGACGGCGAAGACGACCAGGGAGGGCAGGGTGGCGAGGAAGGCCGCGGCGGCCAGGGGGCCGAGGTCGGCGACGCCCTCGGCCCCGAGGAAGTGGGTGAGGACGACGGGCAGGGTCTGCTTCTCGGGGGTCTTGAGCAGGACGAGCGCGAAGAAGAACTCGTTCCAGGCGGTGACGAAGGCGAAGAGGGCGGTGGCGACGATGCCGGGGACGAGCAGCGGGGCGGTGACGGAGACGAGGGTACGGAGCCGGCCGGCGCCGTCGACGGCCGCGGCCTCCTCCAGTTCGGCCGGGACGGCCTTCACGTACCCCATGAGCATCCAGAGGGCGAAGGGCAGCGACCACACCACGTAGACCATGACGAGGCCGGGGACGCTGTTGACGAGGTGCAGGTTCTTGAGGATCAGGAAGAGCGGGATGATCACCAGGACGAAGGGGAAGGCCTGGCTGATCACGACCCAGCCGGTGGCCGCCGTGGCGAGCCGGCCCTTTTGGCGGGCGGTCACGTAGGCGAGCGGGGTGGCGACGACGACCGCGATCAGGGCCGCGGCGAGCGCGGCGACCAGGCTGTTCCCGGCCGCCCTGAGCAGGGGCTGCTCGGCGAAGGCCTGCCGGAAGTTGGCGAGGGTCGGCTCCTCCGGGATCCAGGTGGGGTGGAGCGAGGCCAGTTCGGGGGCGGGCTTGAAGGCGGTGGAGATCAGCCAGAGGAAGGGGAAGGCGAGGAAGACCAGGTAGGCGAGGAGGGCGAGGTACTGGCCGATCCGCGCGGGTCTGCTCGTCCGGAGGGCGCTCACCGGTCCTGGGCCCCTTTCAGCCGGCGTACGAGGGAGAGGGCGATCAGCACCGAGACGGCGGCGACCATCACGCAGCCCATCGCGGCGGCGTAGCCGAACTGGCCGTAGCGGAAGGCCTCCTCGTAGGCGAAGAGCATGGGGAGCCGGGTCCGGCCGCCCGGTCCGCCGCTGGTCAGGACGTAGACCAGGGCGAAGGAGTTGAAGTTCCAGATGAGGTTGAGCGCGGTGATGGCGAGGGCCACGGGTCTCAGCGCGGGCCAGGTGACGGTGCGGAAGCGGCGCCAGGCGCCGGCGCCGTCGAGGGCGGCGGCCTCGTGGAGTTCGCGCGGGGTGTTCTGGAGTCCGGCGAGGAGGGCGACGGTGGTCTGCGGCATGCCGGCCCAGACGCCGACGACGATCACGGCGGGGAGCGCGGTGGCGAGTCCGGAGAGCCAGTCGTGGCCCTGGCCGAGGCCGAGGTCGCGGAGGGTCTCGTTGAGGATGCCCGCGTCGGGATTGTAGACGAGCCGCCACATGATGCCGACGACGACCTCGGGCATCGCCCAGGGGACGATCGCGAGCGCCCTTGCCAGCCAGCGGAAGCGGAGCTTCTGGTCGAGGAGGAGGGCGAGGCCGAGGGCAAGGAGGAACTGGGGGACGGTGACGCCGACGGCCCAGACCAGGCCGATGCGGAAGGAGTCCCAGAAGAGGGTGTCGTGGAGCAGGTCCTGGAAGTTGAGGGTGCCGACCCAGCGGGTGGCCTGGGTGCGGCCGGACTGGGCGTCGGTGAAGGCGAGCGCGATGCCGTAGAGCAGCGGGCCGACGCTGAGGACGAGGATCGGCAGGAGCGCCGGGAGCACCAGGAACCAGGCGCCGAAGTCGGGCCCCCGGGGGCGTGCCGGGCGGACGGTCCGCGGTGTCCGCGTCCCGCCCGGCCGCTTCGTCGCGGTCGCCGAGCTCATCGATCCGACCCCCGTCTGCCGGTGCCGCGCCGGTGGGAACCCCGTCATGGTGCTGACGGATCGTGAGGCCGTCAAGGCGGCCTGCGCGGCGACTTGGGGGTGGCGTGGGGATCGGGCCGGGCTCGGCCGGATGCGAGACTTTGGCTCAAACGCACAGGTAGGGAGAGGTCGATGGACGAGGCGCGGGCGCGGGAGATCCTGGCCGCGGCGGGGCTGCCGGTCGCGGAGGCGCGACTGCTGGCACTCGGGGAGAACGCGGTCTTCGCCGTGGGTGACCTGGCGGTGAAGGTCGGCAGGGACGCCGAGCTGTTCGAGCGGGCCGAGCGGGAGGTGGCGCTGTCCGCCTGGCTCGTCGAGGCGGGGGTCCCGGCTCCGCGGGCCGCCGAGGAGAAGCCGCGGCTCGTCGACGGGCACCCGGTCTCCTTCTGGCACCGGCTGCCCGATCCGGTCCGGCCCGCCGAGCCGCGTGATCTGGCCCCGCTGCTGCGGGTCGTGCACGCCCTGCCCGAGCCGCGGGGGTTCGCGCTTCCCCGGCGTGAGCTGCTCGGCGGCGTCGAGCGGTGGCTGCGGCTCGCGGGCGAGGCGATCGACCCGGCGGACGCGGCCTTCCTCCGGGAGCGGCGCGACGCCTTCGCCCCGGCGGCCGCCGCGCTCGCCCCGCGTCTGACGCCGGGCCCGATCCACGGCGACGCCCTCCCCCGGAACGTGCTCGTCGGCCCGGACGGCCCGGTCCTGATGGACCTGGAGACGTTCTCCTCCGACCTGCGCGAGCACGACCTCGTGGTGCTCGCCCTCTCCCGGGACCGCTACGGCCTGGACCCGGCGGCCTACGACGCCTTCACCGAGGCGTACGGCTGGGACGTCCGGGAGTGGGAGGGGTGTGCCGTGCTGCGGGGCGCGCGGGAGACCGCGAGCTGCGCGTGGGTGGCCCAGCACGCGCCGACGAACCCGAAGGCACTGGCCGAATTCGAGCGGCGGGTGCGCTCGCTGCGGGACGCCGACCCCGAGGTCCGCTGGTACCCGTTCTGACATCATGTCCGGGCCGGGCGACCGGCCCGGATCCCTCTGTCGAACGGGGTGTTGCGATGCGCGTGGAACTGTCCGAGGTGACGCTCGACGTCCAGGTGAGCGGCGAGGGCCCAGCCGTCCTCCTGCTGCACGGCTTCCCCGACAGCCATGACCTCTGGCGCCATCAGGTCCCGGCGCTGACCGCGGCCGGTTTCTCCTGTGTCGCGCCCACCCTGCGGGGCTTCGGTGCCTCGGACCGGCCGGAGGGCGGCCCGGAGGCGTACCACCCGGGCAAGCACGTCCGCGATCTCGTCGAACTGCTCGCCCGTCTTGAGCTCGACCGGGTCCATCTGGTCGGCCACGACTGGGGTTCGGGCATCGCCCAGGTACTCGCGCAGGTCGCGCCGGACCGGGTGCGGAGCCTGAGCCTGCTGTCGGTGGGGCACGTGGGTGCGATCCGGGCGGCGGGCTGGGAGCAGCGGCAGCTGTCCTGGTACATGGTGCTGTTCCAGTTGGCCGGGGTGGCCGAGGACTGGCTCGCGCGGGACGACTTCGCCAACTTCCGGGAGATGCTCGGGGAGCACCCGGACGCGGAGGCCGTCCTCGAACCGCTGCGCGCGCCGGGCGCGCTGACGGCCGCGCTGAACATCTACCGCGCGGGCCTGCCGCCCGAGGTCCAGTTCGGCCCCGACTTCGCGCTGCCGCCGCTGGCGGAGTCGATCCCGGTGATGGGCGTCTGGTCGAAGGGCGACCGCTTCCTCACCGAGCGCTCGATGTCGGGCACGAGCGAGTTCGTCGCCGGGCCGTGGCGCTACGAGCGCGTCGAGGAGGCGGGGCACTGGCTCCAGCTGGACCGTCCGGAGAAGGTCAACGAGCTGCTGCTCTCCTTCTTCAAGGAGAACTCCTGAGGCACGGCCCCTCAGGGCACCCAAGGGTGCCTGAGGGCGGCTAAGTCGCCGCCATGACCGCCGGGCGCAGGGGCCAGGTGGACTCGATGACCGCTTCCGATTCGCCCTTGCGGCGCAGGAAGGCCTGGAAGTCCTCGGCCCAGACGCGGTACCAGGCGATCTGGCGCTGGTGGAGCTCGGCCGGGTCCAGCTCGGCGACCTGGCGGTGCCGCTCGGCTATCGCGACGGCGACGCGGACGGCGGCGAGTGCGTCGGCCGCGGCCTGGTGGGCGGCTTCGAGGACGACGCCGTACTCCCCGCAGACCGCCTCCAGGGTCCGCTTGCCGCGCCGGTAGCGGTCGACGGCCCGGTCGATCGTGTACGGGTCGACGACCGGGCCGATGTCGACGCCGCCGAGCCGCTCGCTCAGCGAGGGCAGTCCGTGGCGGCGCAGCTCGGCGGAGAGCAGCGTCAGGTCGAAGGAGGCGTTGTACGCCACGATCGGGACACCGTCCTCCCAGTACGCGGCGAGGGTCTTCGCGATCTCTTCGGCGACCTCGCGCACCGGCCGGCCCTCGGCCGCCGCGCGCTCGGTGCTGATGCCGTGGATCGCGGAAGCCTGCTCCGGGATGCGGATGCCCGGGTCGGCGAGCCAGTCCCCCCGTCGTACGACGTGTCCCCCGCCGTCGACCTCGATGATCGAGGCCGTGACGATACGGGCCTCCAGCGGATCGGTGCCGGTCGTCTCCAGGTCGAAGCCGACCAGCGTGTCGCCGTGCCAGGCCATCGGGTCCTCCTTACGTGATCTCCCCCGTGGTGGTGACCACCCTCGCACGCACCACTGACAACGCCTCTGGGCGGTGGTCAGGAGACCGGCCGGGAGTCGAGCCACACGGACTCGAACTCCTCCCGGTATGTCTCGAAAAGTCCGTGTTCGCCGTCGCCGCTCTGCTGACCGTGGCGCACCACGCTCCGGCCGCCGCCGCGCAGGACGAGGACCGGCGCCTCCATGCCGCGGGCCTTGCGCAGATAGGACTGCACGACGCCCACCCCGTCCGGGCCGTCGCCGTCCACCAGGTACGCGGTGAAGCGGGGCGTCTCGTCGAAGACGTGGATCTGGAAGGCGCCCGGGTCGCGCAGCTTCGACCGCACCCGGCGCATGTGCAGGATGTTCATCTCGACCGAGCGGCTCAGCTCGCCCTTCTTGAGGCCGAGTTCCCGCTCGCGCCGCTTGACGGCGCTGCTCGCCGGGTTGAGGAAGAGCAGCCGCGTCCGGCAGCCGGACTCGGCGAGCCGGACCATGCGGCGCCCGGAGAAGTTCTGCACGAGCAGATTGAGACCTATGCCGGTGGCGTCGAGACGGCGGGCCCCGCCGAAGAGGTCCTCGGCGGGCAGCTGCCGCTGGAGGCGGACCCGGTCGGGATGGACGGAGACCACGTCCGCGTACCGGTCGCCGACGAGGTCCTCGACCGCGTCCACGGGCAGCCGATCGGCGGACGGCACCCCGGCCCCGCTGCCGAGGATCTCCAGGAGCCGCGCCGACGCCCGCTCGGACTGCGCGAGCACGGTCAGCGAGAGCGCCCGGTTGCGGGAGACGACATTGCGCGTGACCTCCAGCTCGTCCAGGGCGAGTTCGACGTCGCGCCGGTCGTCGAAGTAGGGCTCGAAGCAGGGCCAGTGCTGCACCAGCAGCTCGCGCAGCTGCGGCAGCGTGAGGAAGCTCAGCACGTTGTCGTCGGCCGGGTCGAGCAGATAGCCCTTGCGCCGCGAGACCTCGCGCACGGCGACGGCCCGCTGCACCCACTCCTGGCCGGCGGGACCGGCCGCGGCCACGACCCACTCCTCGCCGTGCACGGGTTCGTACACGGGCCGGAGGACGGCCGCGACCACGGCCCGCAGCCGCTGTTCGACCAGGTTCAGCCAGATGTAGGCGCGTCCGGCGCGCTGCGCGCGGGTGCGCACCTCGCCCCAGGCCTCGGCGCCCCAGTCGAGTTCCGCCCCGATCTCCACCGGCCGGGCGACGGAGACCGTCCCGGGCGGGACGACCGTGCCCGGCGGGACCACCGCGCCGGGGACGGTCGTCCCGGGCGGCACCTCGGCGGGGTCGGCCGGGCCCCCCTCGTGACCCGCGTCACCTGGGGGCAGCTCCAGACCTCCCGAGCTCACCCGCGCACCGCCTTCTGCTCCTGGAAGCCCGTTTCGACCCATCCGACAACGATCAAGGAAGGGTACTCCGCGAGCGGGAGGCGGTGCAGCAGGATCGCCAGGCTGCTTGCTCAACTCCCCAGATCGGGCTGCCCGTTCTGGGAGGCAAGATCGGACGGAGTGAGCGGATTCATAGCGGTTACGTCCCTGGGCGCGAGCTGGAAGCCCTGCCAGTGGACCGGCATCGGCTGCTGGTCCTCGTCCCGGGCGACGTGGTGGAACCCGATGTTGACCCACACGGACGGTTTGGTCAGAGTCTCACCGTTGACCCATTTGTCCACGCTGTCCCCGGCGTTGGTCCCGCAGTTCCCGATGTTGTTGCTCGCGAACTGCTCGCAGGCCCGGGACTGGGTGAAGTACACGTCGTGCTTGGTGAAGCCGCGGCCGGCGTGGGTGTCGGTGTGGCCGGGCACGATCTCGTACGAGCGGGCGTGGCCGTCGGCGTTCTTGCCGGTGCCGCTGACCACCCGCCACCAGCGCATGTTCTTCGCGTCGCCGGCGAGCTCCTTGGTGACGACGGTGCGCTTCGTCTTCACGGTCGGTCCGCCGCCGTTGGCGGGCGGCGCGGTGACGGTGGAGTCGAACTGCTCGATCCGGTCCTTGGTGGAGCCGTCGAGGCCGAAGTCGAGCTTCCAGAAGACGTTGTGGGCGTGGCTGGTGGCGTAGGCGCGGGCGCCCTTGCCTATGGGCCAGCCGCGGCCGTCGGTGGCGTTGTAGTCGACCGGCGAAAGGCTTCCGGTGGCCCCGACGTTGGCGCCGATGGTGCCGTCGGCGGAGAAGCGCCACTCGGAGATGTACTCGTACCAGCCGACCTTGTTCACGGTGTAGACGAGCAGGTCCTTGCCCTGCACCTGGTACACCTGGCCGCCGGCGCCGTCGGCGGCCATGCGGTACGCGTGGCCGCGCGCCCTGGTCGTGGTGCACAGGCCCTTGACCTGGCCGACCTCGGGCACCTTGACGGTGGAGATGGTGCCGCCGGGGCACTCGGCGGGCTTGAGGTTCTGCAGCCCCCCGCCGAAGCCGGCGCCGGTGAGGTCGTCGTACTCGGCGGCGCCGTCGTCGTACGGCACGTGGATCTGGGCGAGCCGGGCGCTGGTGAGGACCTTGATGGGCGCGCCGCCGGGCGGCTGGTAGGTGACGCGGTCGAGGGTGAGTCCGGCGTCGTTGTGGTAACGCCAGCACATGCTCCAGACGGCGCCGCCTTCGAGCTTCTGCGTGATGCGGTACGCGGCCGAGCAGACGGGCTGGACCGGCGGGCGCGGTGCGGCCGTCGGCAGCGGCGGGGACGGCGGGCGGGGCGCGGCGGTCGCGGGTCCCGCGGCGGCCGTGGCGGTGCCGAGCAGGACGGCCGCGGTCAGGACGGCGCCCCTCCGGCGGGTGCGCGTGGTGCGCTGGGTGGACATGGGAACGTACTCCCTCGTACGGAGATGTCTGGGAACGCGGGAACCGGGCGCGGCGATGGTCAGCCGACGCGCGTGACGGTCCTCGCGGAGAGGTCGACGATGAGGTTCCGGGTGTTGATCCAGGCCCCGTTGAGGACCTTGGTGACGAGGCGGACGCACCGGTGCTCGCCGCAGTCGGCGAGCTGCGCGGGCACGTTCGCCTCGCGGTAGGGGCGGTAGACGTCGCCGTTGAACCACAGCTGCTCGGTGGAGGTGAGCTGCTTGCCCGTGGCGTCCTCGTAGTCCTCCTTGACGCCCTTGCCGAGCGGGCTCGCGAGGATCAGCTCCAGGGCCTCGCGCAGCTCCTCGGGGTGGGCGGAGGGCTGCACCCCGCGCTGCGCCGCGGACCTCTCGACCTTGCCCGTGCCGAGGTTGACGGTGCGGGTGACGAGCTCGTCCTTCGCGTAGTCGTAGAACCGGACCTCCGCGCGGCGCGTGCCGTCCCCGGGCAGCGGGTCGGCGAGCAGGGTGCCCAGGTGCTGCGGGCCCCGTCCGCCCTCGACGTTCTCCTGGGCGGCGGCGGCCGGCGGGGTCAGCGCCAGCGTCTCGGCCCTCGCGAGCTCGTCGTCGGTGAGCGGGTCGGAGCCGATGCCCTTCTCCCCCTCGGCCGCGGCCGGGGCCACGGTCGCCGGCGGCGGCGCCGCCGCGGCACCCTGCCCCTGGCCCTGCGCCTGCGCCCCGGCGCCGGACTCCGCCGCGCCGGCGCCGTCCGCGTCCCCACTTCCTCCACCCACACCGGCCGTACCGCCGAGCGTGGCACCACCCACCGGCCTGGGCGCACCTTCCTCCGCCGCTGAGACCCCCGGGAGGCTGATCGCGACCGCGACGGCGGTTCCCGTCACCGCCATGGCCGCTCCGGCCACCACCTTCCCCAGGTGGCGGCGCGCTATTTCGTACACACTTCCCCCTCTTTCCCCCTCTTGATGTGCGGTCACCCGGTAGGACGGAGCGAAGTCCTAGGAGGTTGCCCCTCTTTCGGGCAGGATCTGGCCGAAGAACACCCCTAGACCCGGACAGAAGAGGAAGAGTCGTATCCATGCAAGTCTGGCCGGGACAGGCGTATCCCCTGGGCGCCACCTATGACGGAGCGGGAACCAACTTCGCGGTCTTCTCGGAGGCCGCCCACAGGATCGAGCTGTGTCTGCTCCACGACGACGGCTCGGAGACGGCGGTGGAGCTGCGCGAGACGGACGCCTTCGTCCGGCACGCCTACCTGCCGGGCGTGATGCCCGGTCAGCGGTACGGCTTCCGGGTCCACGGCCCGTACGCCCCCGAGCGCGGGCTCCGCTGCAACGCCGCCAAGCTGCTCCTCGATCCCTACGCGCGGGCGGTGTCCGGGCAGGTCAAGTGGGGCGAGGCGGTGTACGGCTACCCGTTCGGGCGGCCGGACGCGCGCAACGACCTCGACTCCGCCCCGGACACGATGACCTCGGTCGTGGTCAATCCGTACTTCGACTGGGGCGACGACCGGCGCCCGCGCACCGAGTACCACCACACCGTGATCTACGAGGCCCATGTGAAGGGCCTGACGATGCTCCACCCGGACCTCCCGGAGGAGCTGCGCGGTACGTACGCGGGGCTCGCGCACCCGGCGGTGATCGGTCATCTGAAGAAACTCGGCGTCACCGCGCTGGAACTGATGCCCGTTCACCAGTTCGTGAACGACCACCGGCTGGTGGACGCGGGTCTGTCGAACTACTGGGGCTACAACACGATCGGCTTCTTCGCCCCGCACAACGCCTACGCGTCCTGGGGCGACCGGGGCCAGCAGGTCCTGGAGTTCAAGTCGGCGGTCCGGGCGCTGCACCAGGCGGGCATCGAGGTCATCCTCGACGTGGTCTACAACCACACCGCCGAGGGCAACCACCTGGGCCCGACGCTGTCCTTCCGGGGCCTGGACAACCCCTCGTACTACCGGCTCTCGAACGACCCCCGGTACTACACGGACACGACGGGCACCGGGAACTCGCTGCTCATGCGCTCCCCGCACGTCCTCCAGATGATCATGGACAGCCTGCGGTACTGGGTGACCGAGATGCACGTGGACGGTTTCCGCTTCGACCTGGCGGCCACCCTGGCCCGGCAGTTCCACGAGGTGGACCGGCTGTCCTCGTTCTTCGACCTCGTGCAGCAGGACCCGGTGGTGAGCCAGGTGAAGCTGATCGCCGAGCCCTGGGACGTGGGCGAGGGCGGATACCAGGTGGGCAACTTCCCGCCGCTGTGGACCGAGTGGAACGGCAAGTACCGGGACTGTGTGCGGGACCTGTGGCGGGGCGAGCCCCGTACGCTCGCCGAGTTCGCCTCCCGGCTGACGGGCTCGTCCGACCTCTACCAGGACGACGGGCGCCGCCCGCTCGCCTCGGTCAACTTCGTGACCTGCCACGACGGTTTCACCCTGCGCGACCTCGTCTCGTACAACGAGAAGCGCAACGAGGCCAACGGCGAGGGCAATCGGGACGGCGAGAACTACAACCGCTCGTGGAACTGCGGCGAGGAGGGCGACACGGAGGACGTCGGGGTCACCGAGCTGCGCGCCCGCCAGATGCGCAACTTCCTCGCCACGCTGATGCTTTCGCAGGGCGTGCCGATGCTGAGCCACGGCGACGAGTTCGGTCGGACGCAGGGCGGCAACAACAACGCGTACTGCCAGGACAACGAGGTGTCCTGGGTGCGGTGGCCGAAGGCGAACAGCGAGGCGGAGGCCACGCTCCTGCGCTTCACCCGGTCGATGGTGCGGCTGCGGCGGGAGCATCCGGTCTTCCGTCGGCGGCGCTTCTTCCACGGGCGGCCGGTGGAGGGCACCCACGACGAGCTCACCGACATCGCCTGGTTCACCCCCGAGGGCGAGGAGATGACGTCCAGGGACTGGCAGGCCGCGCACGCCCAGGCGTTGACGGTCTTCCTCAACGGCAACGCCATCTCGGAGCCGGGGACGCAGGGCGAGCGGATCGCGGACGACTCCTTCCTGCTGATGTTCAACGCCTCGGCGAAGGAGCTGGAGTTCGTGGTGCCGGACAGCCACGGCCGGTACTGGCGCATGGTCGTGGACACCTCCGACCCCGAGGGCATGCCGCCGCAGGAGGGGCCGGAGCTGGCGGGGGGCGAGCGGGTGACGCTCGCGCCGCTCAGTCTGACCGTGCTCCGACGGCCGGCCTGAACTCCCGTACGGGAGTCGACACCCGCACCGTCCAGGACAGCAGCGCGCAGGCCACGGCCGCCCCCACCGCCACCGCGAAGGCGGCGGGGGCGCCGTGGCCCTCGGCGAGGCGCCCCGAGACGGCGAGGGCGAGGGCCTGGCCGCCGACGATCCCGCTGGTGAGGAAGGCCATGGACTCGGCGAGCCGGGCGGCCGGCACGGTCCGTTCGGTGAGCCCGAAGACCGTGATCAGGTGCGGGGCGTAGGCGGCGCCGAGGACGACCACGACCGCGTACAGCGCGCCGAGGGAGCCGACGAAGAGCAGCGGCACGGAGAGGACGACGAGCCCCGCCGTGGCGGCGCGCCAGCGGGTGGTGAGCCCGACGCGGGCGGGCACGGCGGCGAGGGAGAGGCCGACGGCGGCGCTCATCACGCCCATCGCCGCGTAGACGAGCCCCGCCTGGGCGGGCGCGCCGAGCTCCTCGGTGAGCGCGGTGATCCCGGCCTGGGAGGCCCCGAACATCGCGCCCTGGAGGACCATCGTGCCGCGCAGCGCGTACGCGGACCGGGGCAGCCGCCCCCGCTCGGCCGCGTCCGAACGGGTGGCTTTACCCATGGTCGTACGGGCTGTGGGGTGCAGGGCGAAGGCGGAGCCGCAGACGGCGAGCAGGAGCGCGGCCACGAGGAGCGCGGCGGCGGGGTGGGCGAGGGCGGCGGCGAGGCCGACGAAGGCCGGGCCGAGGACGAAGGACACCTCGTCGAGGGTGCCCTCGAAGGAGAGCACCGCTCCGACGAGCCGGTCGTCCGCGCCGGAGCGGCGGGCGAGGGCCACCGAGCGGGTCCGGGCGAGCGGCCCGATCTGGGGGACGGTGGCACCGGCGAGCGCGCCGAGCAGCATCAGCCAGCCGGTGGCCGTGTGGGCGAGGGCGGCGAGGACGAGGGCGGTGACGGCGACCGCGTTGGCGAAGGAGGCGGCGAGGACGACGCCGCGCTGGCCGTGCCGGTCGGCGAGGCGGCCGATGACCGGTCCGGCGACGGTCTGCCCGGCCGCGAGCGCGCCGCCCGCGAGGCCGGCCGTGGCGAGCGAACCGCTGGCCTCGGCGACCAGGAGCAGGCTGCCGAGCTGACACATGGCGGTGGGCAGCCGGCCGAGGAAGGAGACGACCGGCAGGACCGGCCCGAGCAGTGAGAACGTGTCGCGATACATCCGGAGCATCACGCGAACGTAACGCGATGCACACGAACGGGTGCATGGGGCGATGACACAGAAGCCCTCTCGCGGGGTACGTACGTTCGCATGACCTCCCTCCCGACCCTTTCCGCCCTCCCCACCGCCACCTACCGGCTCCAGCTCCAGCCGGATTTCCCGTTCGCCGCCGCCGAGCGGGCCGTGCCGTACCTCGCCGGGCTCGGGGTCTCGCACCTCCACCTCTCCCCCGTCCTGGAGGCGGTGCCCGGCTCTGCCCACGGCTACGACGTCACCGACCACCGGTCCGTACGGGCCGAGCTGGGGGGCGAGGAGGGGCTGCGGGCCCTGGCGGCGACCGCACGGGCCCACGGTCTCGGCCTGGTCGTGGACCTGGTCCCCAATCACATGGCGGCCTCCCCCCGGCACAACCACGCGCTGCGGTCGGTGCTCCGCGAGGGACCGGACTCGCCGTACGCCCGCTGGTTCGACGTCGACTGGCGCGCCGGGGACGGCCGGCTGCTGCTGCCGGTGCTGCCCGCGCGGCTTCCCGAGGTACGGGACCGGCTGCGGGTCTCGGGCGGGGCGCTGCACCTCGACGGCCAGGAGTTCCCGCTGCGGGCCGGTACGGAGGGGCTGCCGCTCGACGAGCTGCTCGACGCCCAGTGGTACCGGCTCGCCTGGTGGAGGCTGGCCCGCACCGAGCTCAACTACCGCCGCTTCTTCACCATTTCGGAACTCATCGGGGTGCGGGTGGAGGACCCCGGGGTGTTCGCGGCGACC
Source organism: Streptomyces sp. NPDC058650 (assembly GCF_042717315.1). Classification (NCBI taxonomy): domain Bacteria; kingdom Bacillati; phylum Actinomycetota; class Actinomycetes; order Kitasatosporales; family Streptomycetaceae; genus Streptomyces; species Streptomyces sp. NPDC058650. The sequence continues at coordinate 118,130 of NZ_JBHXRL010000016.1, read as the reverse complement.
CACGCGAAGATCGTGGAACTGGTGGCGGACGGGGTGGTCGAGGGGTTGCGCATCGACCATCCGGACGGGCTCGCGGACCCGCAGGGGTACTTGGAGGACCTGGCGGCGGCGACCGGCGGGCGCTGCTGGACGGTGGTGGAGAAGATCCTCACGGGAGCGGAGACCCTGCCCGCCGCCTGGCCCGTCGCGGGCACCACCGGCTATGACGCGCTGCGGCAGATCGAGGGGGTCCTCACGGATCCGGTGGGGTCCGACGAACTGGCCGATGTGTACCGGGAGTTCACCCGGTGCGCCGGGGACCGGGGCGGCCACTGGGAGGCGACCGCGCGGCGCGCGGCCTATGAGGTGGTGACGCACGACCTCGCCGCCGAGACGGCCGCGCTGACCCGGCTCGCGGAGCGGATCTGCGCGGCCGACCCGGCCCTGCGGGACCACGCGCCCTGGGCCCTGCGGACCGCGATCCGGGAGCTGCTCGTCCGGGTGCCGGTGTACCGCGCCTACCGGACGGGCGGCGAGGAGGTGCTGACCCCGGCGGCGGCGCGGGGCGCGGAGGCCGCGTTCGCCGTGCCGGAGGAGGCCTCGGCCGTCGATCTCGTACGGGAGTTGGCGCTCGGCTCGCGGGGGGACGGTCCGGAACACCGGGCGTTCCGGGCCCGGTTCTCGCAGACCTCGTCGGCGCTGCGGGCCAAGTCCGTGGAAGACACGGCCTTCTACCGGTACACGCCGCTGCTCTCGGCGAACGAGGTGGGCGGCGACGCGGGGCGTCCGGCGGTGTCGGCCGACGAGTTCCACGCGTACTGCCTGCGGATCGCCCGGGACTGGCCGGCCACCGGGACCGTGCTGTCCACGCACGACACCAAGCGCAGCGCGGACGTGCGGGCCGCGATCGCGGTGCTCGCCCAGTGCCCGGAGGTGTGGGCGGCGCTCCTGACCGAGGTCGCGGGGGTGCCCGCGCCCGATCCGCACCTCGCGTGGACGGCCTGGCAGACGGCCTTCGGCTTCGGCGCGCCGGACGCGGACCGGCTCGGGCCCGCGGTCCTCAAGTCCGTACGGGAGGCGGGCCTTCGGACCAGCTGGACCGAGCCGGACACGGCGTACGAGCGGGCGGTGACCGAGTTCACGGCGGCGGGGCCCGGCCGGATCCCGCTGCGGTCGGCTTCGGAGGCGGCCTTCGCGCTCGAGCCGCACATCCGGGCCCACGCGCTCGGCGCGGCGCTCGTCCAGCTGACGATGCCGGGGGTGCCGGAGCTGTACCAGAACACGGAGCGGGAGTACCGGGCGCTCGTCGACCCGGACAACCGGGCCCCGTTCGCGATCGGCCCGGACGACGACAGGACGGCCCTGGTCCGGGCGGCGCTGCGGCTGCGGCGGGAGCGCCCGGAGGCCTTCGGCGCCACGGGTACGTACCTCCCGCTGACGGCCGAAGGCCCGGCCGCCGCGCACTGCCTGGCCTTCGCCCGCTCCGGTGAGGTGATCACCGCCGTGACCCGGCTCTCGCTGCGTCTCTGGGAGGCGGGCGGCTGGCAGGACACCGAGCTGGTGCTTCCGGACGGCCACTGGACCGATGTCCTGGACGGAGTAAGGGAGTTCACCGGCGGCCCGGCGACGGAGCTCAAGCTCGCGGAGCTCTTCGCGGACCGGCCTGTGGCGCTGCTCGCCCGGCTGGACGACTGAGCGCTCCCGGGCCCCGGGAGCGCCCGGCCGATCAGAAGCGGGAGACTCGCGTGACCTCGCACTCGGTGTACTCGGAGCCGTCGCCGGTTCCGAAGTACGGGGTGGTCACCTCGGCGCTCTCGGAGGCGCCCGCCGCGACCGCGATACCGGTCTTGATCGCGGTCGCCGGGGTGACGCTGCCGCCCGCGGCGCCCTTGAACTTCATGGTGACGTTGTAGTCGTAGTCCATCGAGCCGTCGTTCTTCACGGTGATCCGGGCGACGAGCTTCTTGGTGGCCTGGTCGTACGCGCACTCGTCGATGGTCACGTCGCGGATCGCCTTGTCGGCGCTGCTGGAGCCGCCGGGCAGGGAGCCGCCGGAGGTGCTGCCGGAGGAGCTGTCGTTGTGGTTGCTGGATCCGGAGCTGCCGCTGCTGCTGTTGTTGTCGCAGCCGCCTCCGCCCGAGCCGCGGGCACCGGTCAGGGCGACGACCGCGACGGCGGCGACAGCGATTGCGCGGACATGACGCATCTTCATGTTTCAATCCCCGTTGAAAGTGGCAAGAAAGAGGCGCTCCTTGACGAGCGCACGTCACCCTAGCAGCGGTGGCGGGCCCCCCGTTCCTGCCCCGGATCAGCCGCCCGGGCGGACGATCAGGCTGCGCGGGGCCCGGGTGATGAGGCCGGTGGCGGCGGGGCGGAAGCCGTCGGCGAGGCGCAGCCGGGGCATCGCCGTGAAGAGTGCGCGCAGCGCGTATTCGGCCTCCAGGCGGGCGAGCAGGACGGCGGGGCAGAAGCCGCTGCCGTACGTGAGCTGGCCCGGGTCGTCGCGGAACGGGTCGAAGCGCTCGGGCTCGCGGAAGCGCTCCGGGTCCCGGCCGGCGGAGCCGACGAGCAGGGCGACGGACGCGCCCGCCGGGATGAGGCCGCCGCTGACCCGGACCTCGGCGCGGGTACGGCGCACGGCGATCTGCACGGGCGGGTCACGGCGCAGCGACTCGGCCCAGGCCCGGGCGGTGAGCCCGGTGGGGGCGTCGCGGAGGGCGGCGACCTGGTCGGGGTCGGCGAGGACGTTGCCGAGGAAGGAGGCGAGGGCCTTCTCCCGTACGGCGATCTGGCCGCCGCATTCGCCGGCGAGCGCCCCGGCCGCGCGGCCGCGAACGAGCCGCATCATGTCGCGGTAGGGCACGCCGACGGCGGCGGCGACGGTCCCGGCGGGCAGCCAGTGGCAGAAGTCGGCGACGAGGTCGGCCTGCGGGCGTTCGGCGATGCGGCGGGCGAGGACGTACGCCGTGCGTTCGGTGACGTGCCTCAACTCGGCCATGTCGACGTCGACATGGGCCGTGGCGCAGGGTGGGTCGCCCGGCCGGTGCCCGTGGGTGAAGCGGGTGTCGGTGAGGGCGGCGGCGACGTCCGCGTACCGGCTGAGGACCCAGGCGCGCAGCAGCGGGTCGTACGTGAGCGGGAACTGTTCGCGCAGGGTCCGGTGGATCGCGTGCGGGTCGTGGGTGGCGCCGGGGTCGAGGGGGCTCGGTGCGACGGTCCGCCCGGTGGGCGCGAAGGGTTCGGCGAGTCCGGCGGGACCCACGGGATCGGCGGCCGTCGGGTCGGCGACGGTCCGCACCCGGCCCGCGGTGGCGCCCCGCGCGGGGGGTGCACCGGTCGTCACCGTCGGGATCGCGGCGGAGACCGCGCCCGCGGCCATCGACGGCAGTCTCGTCCAGGGGTCCCCGGACTCCTGGGGCCGATCGTCCCGTCTGCCGCGGTTCGGTATGCCGCGGTTCGGCTCGTCGCTCATCGCGCCCCCTGTCGATCGGCGGTGGGTGCCGCGGCCGGAGAATCGTGGCGCGCGTCTCCCCACCCCATCACCGGGCGGCCCGCGCGGCGCGTCACATACCGCCGAACGGGTGAACGGGTGGACGGGTGAGGCCGGGCGACGGGCGGTTCAGCCGTGGGAGAGCCGGAACGACATCTGGCCGAAGCCGACCACGTCCCCGGGCCGTACGACCACCGCGCCGGAGACCCGGCGCCCGTTGACGGTCGTCCCGTTCGTCGAGCCGAGGTCGCGCAGCACCCACATCCCGCTCTGCAGCGAGAGCTCGGCGTGCAGCCGGGAGGCGGTCTCGTGGCTGAGCCGCAGGCCGTTGACCGGGTCGCGGCCGATCCGCAGCGGGTGCGGGCCGGGGAGCGGAAGCAGCAGCTTCGGCAGCCGCTCCGCGCGCCAGGCTCGCCCGAGCCGCACCGTGAACGCCGACATCCGCTCGACCGCGCCGACGACCCGCCGGGTCCAGGTCCCCTCGGTCCGCAGGTCGGCGACGAGCAGGTCGAGCTCGTCCGACCGGCGGGCCTGGAGCGCGCGCTCCATCCGGTAGATGAAGGTGTCGTGCGAGAGGCGTCCCTGAGCGGCGCCCTCACGGAGCAGCCCCAGCGCGCGGTCCCGCTCGGCGTCGGTCAGCCGAGGGGTGTTCGCCGGAAGCTCGAAGGGGGTCGTCACACCCGTGATTGTCGGCCCGGCAGGCCCGAAGTGTCCAGAAGGGCCCCCGACCTGGGAACTCCGTACCGGCCTGACAAGATCGCTGCTACGGTCTGCGGTCTCCACATCAGAGATCCCCAGGGGGAAACACGACGTGACCGCGTCCTCTTCGACCAGCGCCGCCCGGCTCGTCATACGCCCGCTCGCCGGGCCCGAGGAACTGGACCTGTTCCTCCGTCTCACGTACTCGCTCGACCACGAGCTCGCCGACGACCTCGCCACCGGCCGCCGCGTCCCCGCGTGGATGTGGGTGGCGCTGGACGGCGACCGGCTCCTCGGCCGGATCGCCTGGTGGACGAACAAGGAGGGCGGCGAGCCGCTGGCGCTCGACTTCTTCGACCTCGCCCCGGAGCTGACGGAGGAGGAGCGCGCGGACGTCGGTCTGCGGCTCCTGGAGACGGCGATGGCCGCGGTCGTCCCGGCGGGCACGCAGCGCCCCGAGTTCGGCCGGTTCATGCCGGCGGACTGGCGCGAGGTCTCGGAGACCCGGTCCGTCCTGGAGTCCCTGTTCGCGGTACTGGAGCGGACGGGCGCCCGTCCGCTGGTCGAGCGGTTCCGGCTGGAGTGGCAGCCCGGCACGCCCGTACCGGAGCCGAAGGGCCGCCTGGAGTTCCGGCCGGTGCGGGACCGCGAGGACCTGGTCGCGCTGATGACGCCCGTCATGGAGGGCACGCTCGACGCGCACGGCCGGGCCGACCTGGCGTCCGGGCTCTCGGCGCGCGAGGCGGCGGAGCTGCACTACGACGACGAGCTCGCGCACTACACCTCGCCCCAGGAGTGGTGGCAGGTCGCGCAGCTGCCGGAGAGCGGCGAGCCGGTCGGCTTCGTGATCCCCGCGCGGAACAACTACCACCACACCATCGCCTACATCGGCGTGCTGCCCGCCCATCGCGGGCACGGCTACATCGACGACATCCTGGCGGAGGGCACCCGCATCCTGGCCGGCCAGGACGTGCCCCGGATCAGGGCGGCGACGGACCTGGGGAACGTCCCGATGGCGGCGGCCTTCGCCCGGGCGGGCTACGTCACCTTCGAGCGCGCGATCAACTACGTGTGGGACGCGCCGGGCGCGTCGGGGTCCTGACTGCCAGGATGGAAGCGGTAGTCAGTGGTTGAGTCGCTGGTCCGTCGACGAGGGGATTCCCGTGCTCTTCGAGGTGTGGGCGCCGAGCGCCCGTAGCCGGGTGATGCTGGCGCTGAACGGCACCGACCACCCCCTGGAGAGGGACGCCGAACGGGACGGCTGGTGGACCGGTGTCGTACCCGCCGAGGACGGCGACCGGTACGGCTTCGCCCTCGACCACCGGTCCGTCCTGCCGGACCCGCGCTCCCGCCGGCTGCCCGACGGTCCCGACGGCCTGAGCGCGGTCGTCGACCACTCCTCGTACGTCTGGCAGCACGAGTCCCCGCGGCTGCGGCTGCGCGGCGCCGTCCTGTACGAGCTGCACGTCGGCACCTTCACTCCCGAGGGGACGCTCGACGCGGCGACCGCCCGCCTCGGGGAGCTCGCGGGCCTCGGCATCACCCATGTGGAGCTGATGCCGCTGTGCCCGTTCCCCGGGGTGCGGGGCTGGGGGTACGACGGGGTGGCGCCGTGGGCGGTCCACGAGCCGTACGGCGGCCCGGAGGCCCTCAAGCGGTTCGTGGACGCCGCGCACGGTCTCGGCATGGGCGTGGTCTTGGACGTGGTGCACAACCACCTGGGCCCGTCCGGCAACCATCTCCCGTCCTTCGGCCCGTACTTCACGGACACGCACCACACTCCGTGGGGTGCGGCGGTGAACCTGGACGCGCCGGGTTCGGACGAGGTCCGGGCGTACTTCCTGGGGAGCGCGCTCGCGTGGCTGCGGGACTACCGGATCGACGGGCTGCGGCTCGACGCGGTGCACGCGCTCGCCGACACCCGGGCGCTGACCTTCCTCGAAGAACTCTCCGCCTCCGTGGACGAGTTGGCGAAGGAGCAGGCCCGCCAGCACTTCCTGATCGCCGAGTCCGACCTCGCCGACCCGCGCACCACGACTCCGCGCACGCTCGGCGGTCTCGGCGTCCACGCCCAGTGGAACGACGACTTCCACCATGCCCTGCACACGGCGCTGACCGGTGAATCCCAGGGCTACTACGGCGACTTCGCGCGGGCCCCGATGGCGGCGCTCGCCAAGACGCTCACCCACGTCTTCTTCCACGACGGTACGCACTCGACGTTCCGGGGCCGCCGCCACGGCCGCCCGGTGGACCGGGAGCGCACCCCCGCGCACCGCTTCCTGGGGTACGCCCAGACCCACGACCAGATCGGCAACCGGGCCCTGGGCGACCGCCTTTCGTCCTCCCTCTCCCCCGGCCTGCTCGCCTGCGCGGCGACGCTCGTCCTGACCGGCCCCTCCGTCCCGATGCTCTTCATGGGCGAGGAGTGGGGGGCGACCACCCCCTGGCAGTACTTCACCGACCACACCGACCCGGAGCTGGCGGAGGCCGTACGGCGGGGCAGGCGGCGGGAGTTCGCGGAGCACGGCTGGTCCGCGGACGAGGTGCCCGACCCGCAGGACCCGGCCACGCGCGACCGCTCGGTGCTCGACCGCGCCGAACGCGAACAGGACCCCCACAAGCGCCTCCTCGCCTGGCACCGCCAGCTCATCGCCCTCCGCCGGACCCTGCCGGATCTGACGGACCCGGACCTGGCGGGCGTGAAGGTCGCCTTCGACGAGGAGTCCCGCTGGCTGGTCTTCCGCCGGGGCGACCTGCGGGTCGCGGTCAACATGGGCAAGGAGCCGGCGGTGATCCCCCTCGGCTCGAACGGCCGCGACCGGGTCCTCGCGGCCTGGGACCCGATCGAGGCCCCGGGCGCGGACGGGGCCCTGCGCATCCCGGGCGAGTCGGCGATCGTCCTCACGGACGGCTGACGACCGGCTGCGAGCGGCGGGCTCCTCCCACTCGACGAACACTCGAAAACCCCTCGAAGATCACTCGACGATCACTCGACGATCGCCATCTCGTGCGGGGTGTTGTTGAAGCGGTGGCCCGCGCCGTCCTCCGTCGCCGTCACGATGTCCTCGATGCGGACACCGAAGCGGCCCGGGAGGTAGACGCCCGGTTCGATCGAGAAGCACATGCCGGGGACGATGGGGAGCTCCTCGCCCTCGATCATGTACGGGGGCTCGTGCGTCGTGACGCCGATGCCGTGGCCCGTGCGGTGGATGAAGTACTCGCCGTAGCCGGCGTCCGTGATGACCTTGCGGGCCGCGCGGTCGACCTCCTGGCAGGCCGCGCCCGGGCGGACCGCCTCGAAGCCGGCCTGCTGGGCCTCGCGGACGAGGTCGTGGACGCGCTGCTCCTCGTCGGTCGGCTCGCCGACGTGGACGGTGCGGGTGGTGTCGGAGCCGTAGCCGTGCTTGAGGCCGCCGAAGTCGAGGACGACCATGTCGCCGCGCTCGATGGTCCGGTCGCCCGCCTCGTGGTGCGGGTTGGCGCCGTTGGGGCCGGAGCCGACGACGGTGAAGTCGACCTGGGAGTGGCCGAAGCGCATGAGGAGCGCGGCGAGGTCGGCGGCGACGTCGGTCTCCTTGCGGCCGGCGAAGCGGACCTTGAGGATCTCGCCGTACGCCTGGTCGGCGGCGGCCCCCGCTGCCGCGATCCGCGCGAGCTCGTGCGCGTCCTTGACGCCGCGGAGCATGGGCAGGGCCTCGGTGAGGGAGACGTAGGAGGTGCCGGGCAGGGCCTGCTGGAGGCCGAGCAGGTGCATGGCCCAGGCGTTGTCGCTGACGCCGAAGCGGCCTCCCCCAGGGCCTTCGGCCTGGGAGCGCCCCCAGTCCAGCAAAGGAGCCGTCACCGCGTACGGGTCCTTGCCGTCGGTCCAGTCGCGCAGTGTGAGCGCCGCCGCCCCCGTCGCCTTCTCCGCGTCGGGCGCCTCCAGGGTCGGGACGACGAGCACCGGCTCCTGGCCGGCCGCGAGGACGAGGACGGTGAGCCGCTCGGTGATCGCGGTCGGCTGGTAGCCGGTGAGGTAGACGAGGTCGGGGCCGGGGGCGACGAGCACGCCCGCCAGCCCGGCGTCCGCCGCGGACTCGGCCGCGCGGGTCATCCGGGCCCGGTAGTCGTCCGCGGTGAAGGGCACGACGTCTTCGGCGGATGCGGTGGGAGTGCGCGACATGAGGGGCTCCTTCTCGGCGGCGGCGGTGACGGCAACGCCGGTGGTGGCGGTGGTGGCGGTGGCGCCGGTGGTGGCGGTGGCGCCGGTGGTGGCGGTGGCAACGGCGGGCGCCTCGGCGGCGCCGGCGCCGTACAGCATCCTGCCCCTGGCCTGGGCCCGACGCGACCGCTCAGCGGCGGTCCGGGCCCTGCGCGATGAGCCGCTCCAGAAGCTCCTGGAAGTCGTCGCCGACGACGATCCGCAGGTCGCCGCGCTCCTCGTCGTGCTCGCTGAGCTGGGTGAGCGTGCCGCCGCGCCACCAGAAGACGTACGGGCTGATGGCGCCCGGCGTGTCCTCGTACCCGGAGGCGGCGAAGGAGGCCATCGCGCCGAGCGCCGGGATGATCGAGGTGTCCCGGATGGGATGGAAGGCGAGCTGGTGACGGAAGGGCAGGGCGACGAGCGCGCCGTGCTCGCCGAGCGGAAGACCGGTGACGCGCTGGGCCACGCCGTCCAGGTCGAGGACGCGGCTCGCCGTGTAGAAGGAGTCACCGAGGATGATCTCGAAGCACATGCCGTCGGCGTCGCGGACGGTCTCGTGCTCCTCGACGGGCAGCCCGCGCAGATTGCGCAGCGCCCGGTCGCGGAGCTGCGCGTGGTCGCCGAGCCGTTCGAGCGCCTCGTCGGTGAGCATCATGACGCTCTCCGGCAGGTCGAGGGCGAGGACCTCGTACAGCCCGGGGGCGACGGTCCTGGCGTAGCCGAAGGCGCCGGCGTCGATGCCGTCACCGCTGACGACCCGGGGGTAGAGCTGGGCGCGGATCTGCTCCGGCGGGAGCGTCTCCAGGGCGGACGGACCTTCCATCGCGCGGACGACCAGGTCGACATGACGATGGATCAGCTGCGGCCAGACGCGCGTGCCCCGGCGGTCCTGGTGGCAGACGGCGGCAAGGTTGCCGAGGCCGAACCTGCGCCCCTTGTCGTCGACGACGTGGTTCGCGTAGACCGCGACCTCCAGGCCCAGCTCGGCGAAGGTGGCGCGGACGCGGCCGCGGAAGAGCGCGGCCTCCCGCTCCGAGAAGTACGTGAACTCGGGATCCCTCGGCGCGTCCTCGCCGTCCCGCTTGGGTCCTCGCCGCAGCCAGCCCACGCCCGCCCGCCTTCCGTCGCCCGTCGCCGTCGCGCCCAGGGTAGCGAGTGCGGGTGTCAGCTCCTGAGCCGTCGGGCGAACTCGGCCGCCGGACCGGCGGGTTCACCGGGTTCGTCCCCGCCGGGACCCGGGAGGAGGAGTTCGGTGCGGTGGACGAGCCGGGGTGCGACCAGCGGGACGGCGGTGGCACCCGGGACGCCGGCCGCCACGGGGAGCGGCAGGAGCGCGAGGCCGTGCCCGGCGGCGGCGAGGGCGGCCAGGGTACGGGTGTCGGTGCCTTCGTACCGCAGGGCCGTACGGAAGCCCCGGCCGGCGGGTCCGGCGTGGACGGCCCGCAGCTGACCGAGGGGGACGCCGGCCGCGGGCGCGTCGAGCCAGCGGGCGTCCACGAGGTCGTCGAGCCGGAGCCCGGCGCGCCCGGCGAGGGGATGGCTCGCGGGCAGGACGACGGCGAGCGGCTCCTCGGCGACGCCGGTCGCGGAGAGCGGGGCGACGTCGGGCAGCCGCAGCGGGTCGCTGGGGGCGGCGATCCCGTCGACGAGGCCCGCGTCGGCCTCGCCGGTGGCGACGGCCTCGGGCACCCGCTCGCGGGGCAGGCCGCGCAGGGTGACCCCGGTGGCGGGAAGGGCGGCGAGGGCACGGGGGTGCAGGGCGAGCGGGGAGGCGGCGACGCTCAGGGTCGCGCGGGGTGCGGCGGCGAACCGGCCGAGGTCGGCGCGGGCCGCGTCGAGGCGGAGGAGCAGCGCCCCGGCGTGTTCGAGGAGCCGCTGCCCGGCGGGCGTGGGTGCGACGGGCCGCCGGGTGAGGAGGGGCAGCGCGAGGTCGGTCTCCAGGGCGGCGATGTGCTGGGAGACGGCTGACTGGGTGTAGCCCAGCTCGCGCGCGGCCTCCGAGAAGGAGGCGAGGCGGGCGACGGTGACGTACGTACGGAGGAGGTGCGGGTCCACGAGGGCCGCTCAGGAACCGTCGGGCGCGGTGAGCAGAGCACGGGCGTAGTGGGCGAGCGAGCGGTTGTAGCGGGGCAGCAGGGGCGCGAGGGCGCCGAGGGCGAGGGAGGCGGCCTCGCGGTCGCGGCCGGTGTCGGCGAGGGCGAGGGCGAGGAAGGCGTCGACGGCGCCGGAGAGCGCGAGCTCGTCGGCGTCGAGCCGGTCGGCGGGGATGTCGCGCTCGGCGGTGAGGAGTTCGACGCTGCGGTCGGGCCGGCCGAGGTTGCGGAGGCTGCTGGCGAGCTGGACGACGGCCCGGCGGCGGCGCAGCCCGGTGAGTCCGTGGTCGAGGGCGCGCTCGTAGAGACGGACGGCCTCCACGGGCAGGCCGGTGGAGTCGTGGGCGGCGCCCAGCTCGAACAGGGCTGCGGCGTCGTCGGCGGGCCGCTCGGCGGCGAGTCCGGCGACGAGGGCGCGGAACGCGGCGGGCTCGTGGTCGTCGAACCGCTCCCAGAGCGTGGCGACGCGGCGCTCCCAGTCCGGCGATGCGGGCTGCGTTCCCTGATCGGTGGAGGTCATGCGGCCACCCTATCCACGGCCGCATAAGCATTCGTGATGGTGAGTGCACGAATCATCGTTGGACGTGAAGAGAGGCGGCCGACCAGCATGGTCGCCATGAACACGAACACCCCTCGCCCCACTCACCCCACCCCCCGCATCGCCCTGGTCGGCGACCGTTCCCCGCACGTCAGGTCCCATGTCCGCGTCCCCGTCCTCCTCGACGCGCTCGCCGAACGGGACGGGCTCGCGCTCGACGCGTACTGGATCCCGACGGGCGACGCGGAGGCGCCGGGCGCGGTGCGGGGCTTCGACGCGGTGTGGGTGCTGCCGGGCAGTCCGTACGCGAGCGAGGCGGGGGCGCTGGCCGCGATCCGTACGGCCCGCGAGGACGGCATCCCCTTCCTCGGCACCTGCGGCGGCTTCCAGCACGCCCTCCTGGAGTACGCGCGGAACGTCTGCGGCCTGACCCGTGCCGCGCACGCCGAGACCGACCCGGCGGCCGACCCCGGCGACCTGCTGATCGCGCCGCTCGCCTGCTCGCTCGTCGGCCACGAGGGCGTGGTCCGGGTCACCCCCGGTTCGCTCGCCGAGCGGGCCCTCGGCGCGGAGCGGACCACCGAGCGCTACCACTGCGACTACGGCCCGGACAGCCGTCACCTCGACACCCTGCGGGCCCACGGCCTGCGCTTCACGGGCGCCGACGAGGAGGGCGGGATCCGCGTCGCGGAACTCCCCGCGCACCCCTTCTTCCTGGCGACGCTCTTCCAGCCGGAACTCGCCGGTGACGGCACCCGCCCGCACCCCCTGATCCGCGCCCTGGCGACGGCGGCGGCACGGCACGCGGGGAGGCGGGCCGGTTCGGCAGCGGCGGAATCCGTTCCGCTCGGGGAACATCGGTCTCGGGGTTGAGGTTGCCGCTGCGGCAGCTCCTGCGGTCGTGACGAGCAAAGGTGGTGACGAGCAAAGGTCGTGACGAGCAAAGGTCGTCACGAGGGGGTCAGACGCGCGGCAGGTGGCGGCTCACCACGTCGAGCAGCCGCTCCGCTTCGTCCGGGGAGCTGAGCCCGCGCTTGGGCAGGACCTCCGCGAGCAGGATGTTCGGGTCGCGGCTGAGGAGCACGAGGTGGTCGCGGGTCTCGCGGTAGCCGCGGAAGACCGACCAGCGCTGGAGGAGCGTCACGTGCTCGGTCTCGGCCGTGATCCCCGTCCCGCTCACGGAGGCCCGGTACTCGCCCTGCCATTCGACCGTGCGCAGCGCGTGGTTCGCCTGGATGTGGGGCGTCGCCCAGATCAGGACGGCGCAGAAGGCGGCGAGCGCGATCGGCACCGTGAAGGTCCGCTGCGCGGCCACGAGCAGCAGGGCGCTGCCGCCGAACAACAGCGTGAAGCCCCATCGGACCAGGTGGAGGCGCCGAAGCCGCTCACGCACGAGGACGGCCGTGAGGACGTCGGCGCGCGTCGGGCGGTAGACCAGCTCGACCGCGTCCTGGACGCCGCTCTGCCCTGATTCCATGACCATGACACGCGATCGTACTGTCCTGCTAACTCATCCTGACGATCAGGTGAGCGCGGTCCCGACCCCGGGCCACCAGACGGGCGTTGACCTCGTCCGAGTCGTGGACCCAGCGCTCGGCCCCGGCCCGGTCCTTGCCGAAGCGGACGTGTCGCTCGACGAGCCGGGGGACGCGGCGGCGGTCGTCCAGGTCCAGATACCAGACCTCGTCGAGGAGGGGCAGGGCCGCGGCCCAGGGGCCCTCGTCATGGAGCAGGTAGTTGCCCTCGGTGACGACGAGCGGGACCTCGGGCGGGACGGGTATCGCCCCGGCGATCGGCTCTTCGAGCGAGCGGTCGAAGGCCGGGGCGTAGACGGTGGTGCCGGGCTCGGGGGCGCGGAGCCGGGCGAGGAGAGCCGTGTACCCGGCGGCGTCGAAGGTGTCGGGCGCGCCCTTCCTGCCGGCCAGGCCGAGGCGCTCCAGCTCGGCCTGCGCGAGGTGGAAGCCGTCCATCGGGACGAGGACGGCGAGCCCGTCGAGGCGCGCGACGAGCCGCGCGGCCAGCGTGGACTTCCCGGCCCCGGGCGCGCCGACGATGCCGAGTATCCGCCGATGGCGCGCGCCGGGCCCCTGCTCCTCCCCCTGCTCCCGCTCCCGCTCCCGCTCCGGCCCCTGCCCCTGCTCCGCGAGGGCGCGCGCCCGGGCGGCGAGCCGGTCGAACCACTGCGCGTCCATGCGGGGATTCTCGCACCGGGCGAGCCGGTTGACGCGGGTAGATTCGTCCGTACTACTTTTGACCCCATGCCGTCCATCGCACTCGTCTCCCTCGTCGTCCGTGACTACGACGAGGCCATCGCCTTCTACACCAACGCCCTCGGCTTCGACCTCGTCGAGGACACCGACCGGGGCGACGGCAGTCGCTGGGTCGTCGTCCGCCCGCGCGGCGCGGCCGGGGTCGGCGGCCTCGGCAACGCGGGCCTGCTCCTGGCCCGCGCGAAGAACGAGGCCGAGGCGGCCTCGGTCGGCAACCAGACGGGCGGCCGGGTCGGCTTCTTCCTCCACACCGAGGACTTCGCGCGCGACCACGCCCGGATGACGGCGGCGGGGGTCACGTTCAAGGAGGAGCCGCGCCACGAGCCGTACGGCTCGGTCGCCGTCTTCGAGGACCTCTACGGCAACCGCTGGGACCTCCTCCAGCCGGCGGACGACGCCCCCACCTCGTAACGACGCCTACGCCTGCCCAGGCGGCGGGCCGAGCCGGTCGAGCCGGTCCCGCTGGGCCGGTGTCAGACGGAGCTGTGCCGCCGCGACGTTCTCCTCCAGGTGTCCCACGCGTCCGGTGCCCGGGATCGGGAGGATGACCGGCGAGCGGCCGAGGAGCCACGCGAGGGAGACCTGCGCGGGAGTGGCGTCGAGTTCGGCGGCGACGTCGGCGAGTTCGGCCGACGCGCCGTCCGACACGCCGCCCGGCGTTCCTCCGGCGACCGGCCGCCACGGCAGGAACGCGATGCCCGCCGCCTCGCAGGCCGCGAGCACGGGCTCGTGTTCGCGGTCGACCAGGCTGTAGCGGTTCTGCACGCTCGCGACGTCGACGATCTCCCGTGCCCTGTCGAGTTCGGTGACGGTGACCTCGGACAGGCCGATCCGTCCGACCTTGCCCTCCGTCTGAAGCTCCCGCAGGGCCCCGAGCTGGTCCGCGAGGGGCGTCCCCGGATCGATGCGGTGCAGCTGGAGCAGCTCGATCCGCTCGACGCGCAGCCGCCGGAGAGCCTGCTCGACCTGGTCGCGCAGGGCGTCCGGCCGGGCGTCGTGCTTCCAGCCCTCCGCCGAGTCCGCGCGCACGATGCCGACCTTGGTGGCGACGAGCAGTCCGTCGGCGTACGGGTGGAGGGCTTCGGCGAGGAGCTCCTCGTTGGCGCCCCAGCCGTACATGTGAGCCGTGTCGATCAGCGTGACGCCGAGCTCGACGGCTCGGCGGGCCACCTGGAGGGAGGCCTCGCGAGCGGGGCCCGCCCCGGTCGGCAGGCGCATGGCCCCGAATCCGAGCCGCCGCACGCCCAGGTCCCCGCCGATGCGAAACGTGGTCGCAGTCATCTCTCGTCTCCACCTCTCGATCAAACGGCAAGGCTAACAAGGTGGTTGATCGTGCCCGAGGACGAAAACCGCTGTCGCGCGGCCCGTCGCTCTCCCTACACTCACGTCTCGACGCACCGATCGGTGCGCCGGGAGCCGTCCGTCCGTCCGTCCGTCCGAGGGGAGAAGACCGTGCGCAGCCACAGTGCCGTCGCCGTGTCCTCCTCCCGTGCCCGGTACGACGTGATCCTCGCCTCCTCGGCCGAGCGGTGGCGGCTGCGCGCCCGCCATCGCCGCCCGTGACGACGTCACACGCCTGACCTTCGTCCGGGAATCGCGCTGCCCTGTTCTCCACGCAGCAGCGAAAGGCACGACACCGTGCGTACGAACCTCACGCCCGTCATCCGCAACCTCGGCATCCTCGCCCACGTCGACGCGGGCAAGACCACCGTCACCGAGCGGATCCTCTTCCTCACCGGCGCCACCCACAAGCGCGGCGAGGTCCACGACGGCACGACCGTCACCGACTTCGACCCGCAGGAGCGGGACCGGGACATCACCATCTTCGCCGCGGCCGTCAGCTGCGACTGGGCAGGCCACCGGATCAACCTGATCGACACACCGGGTCACGTCGACTTCTCCGACGAGGTCGAGCGCTCGCTGCGCGTCCTCGACGGCGCCGTCGCCGTCTTCGACGCCGTCGCGGGCGTCGAGCCGCAGAGCGAGACGGTGTGGCGGCAGGCGGACCGGCACGGTGTCCCGCGCATCGCGTTCGTCAACAAGCTCGACCGCGCGGGCGCGGACCTCGACGGCGCCGTGGAGTCGATCCGTACGCGCCTCGGCACGGTCCCGCTCCCCGTCCAGCTGCCGATCGGGCGCGAGGACGGCTTCACCGGCGTCGTGGACCTGGTCCGGATGCGGGCGTACGTGTGGGCCGACGGCGCCGACACGTACACCGTCCTGCCGGTCCCGGACGGACTCCGGGACGAGGCCCGGCACCGCAGGCGACGCCTGGAGGAGACGGTGGCGGAGCTGCACCCGGCGGCCCTGGAGGAGTTCTGCGCGACGGACGCGCTCTCCGCGGAGACGCTGACGGGCGCGCTCCGCGACCTCACCCTCACCGGCGAGGCCGTGGTCGTCCTCTGCGGCTCGGCCTACCGCAACCGCGGCACCGAGCCGCTCCTCGACGCCGTCGTCGCGTACCTCCCGGCACCGTCCGACATGCCTCCGGTACGCGGCGAGACACCGGCGGACCCCGAGGCGCCGTTCACGGCGCTCGCGTTCAAGGTGACCGCGACGGCCACCGGCCGCATGACCTACGTCCGCGTCTACGCGGGCACGCTCACGAAGGGAGACACCGTGCTCGACACCACCACCGGCCGCACCGAGCGGATCTCCCGCATCCTGCGCGTCCAGGCGGACCGGGCGACGGAGCTGGACGCGGCGCGCGCCGGGGACATCGTCGCCGTCGTCGGGCCGAAGGCCGCCCGCCCGGGCGCGACGCTCTGCGCTCCGGACGCGCCGGTCGTCCTCGAACCGCCGACGACCGCCGACCCGGTGGTCTCGGTCGCCGTGGAGGCCCGCCGGAGCACGGACACCGGCCGTCTGGCGACGGCTCTCGCCCGGCTCTCCGAGGAGGACCCGTCGCTCGTCGTGCGGTCCGACCCGGAGACGGGCCAGACGGTCCTGTCCGGCCTCGGCGAACTGCACCTGGAGGTCGCGGTGGAGAAGCTCCGGCGCGACCGGGGCCTTGAGGTGACGGTCGGCCGTCCACAGGTCGCGTACCGGGAGACGGTGGCGAAGGGTGTCACCGGTCTGCTCTACCGGCACGTCAAACAGGACGGCGGCGCGGGCCAGTTCGCCCATGTCGTCATCGACGTCGAACCGACGGGCCCGGACTCGAACTCGGTCTCGAACTCGGTCTCGAACTCGGACGGGGAGTTCACCTTCCGCTCCGCCGTCACGGGCGGTCGCGTACCGCAGGAGTACGTCCGCGCGGTCGAGGCCGGCTGCCGGGACGCCCTCGTCGAGGGCCCCCTCGGCGGTCACCCGGTGACGGGTGTCCGGGTCACGCTCACGGACGGCGCCACGCATCCGAAGGACTCATCGGAGATGGCGTTCCGCACGGCGGGCCGCTTCGCCCTGCGCGAGGCGCTCCGCGCGAGCGCGATGACGCTTCTGGAACCGGTGGCCGACGTGACGGTCACGGTCCCGGCGGAGTCGGTCGGCGCGGTCCTCGGCGACCTCGCGGCCCGCCGGGGCCGGGTGACGGACCAGACGACCCGCTCCGGTACGGCGGTGGTGTCGGCGACGGTCCCGCTGGCCGAACTCTTCGGCTACGCGTCCCGCCTCCGCGGCCGCACCCAGGGCCGGGGCACCTTCACCACCCGCCCCGCGGGGTACGCCCCGGCTCCGGCCCCGTAGGACCACCTGAACGCCGCCGTTCGGCCCGCACAAGCAGTGCGGGCCGAACGGGCACGGCGACACACCGGCTCTACGGCGCCAGGGTGCGCAGGACGCAGAACTCGTTGCCCTCGGGGTCGGCCATGACCACCCAGCTCCGGTCCGGTCCCTGGCCCACATCCACCTTGGTGGCGCCGAGGCCGAGCAGTCTCGTCACCTCGTCCTCGGTGCTGACGTCGATCGGGCTGATGTCGAGGTGAAGCCGGTTCTTCACGGTCTTGCCCTCGGGCACCTTGTCGAAGCAGATGGTGGGCGGCATCTGGCGCGCCCGGACTTCCTCGGCGGTCGGCTCCCAGGAGCCGATCTCGATCAGATCCCCGTTCCGGTCGATCACCTTGAAGTCCAGGACCTCGCACCAGAAGGCCGCGAGCACCTCCGGATCGTGGCAGTCAACGGCCAACTCGGTGAACCTACTTGTCATGACACTCCCAGATAGCGTGGAAAGGGCTCAGGGTATGTCGCTCGCCCGGCGGATCCGAGCTCTTTTACGGGCGGACGGCAGCGCCCGTGCCGAGGCCGACCGGCCCTTCCCGGCACTGCCGATGTTCACGGCCACGGCGACGGCACCACAGTGAGGGGCAGATCGAGCTCCGCCCGTACGGTCTTCCCGACCGGTACGCGGTCGAGCACCGTCCACCGCGAGGCCAGCGCCTCGACGAGGAGCAGACCGCGCCCGCCCTCGCCGTCGAGGGGCCGGGCGCGGTCCGGCGTCCCGCCGGGCGGCCGGCGCTCGCCCCTGGTGTCGGAGACGTCGACCCGGAGCAGCGAACCGGGCGTGTACGTGAGCGTCAGCTCGCAGTCACGCCCGGGCACCCGGCCGTGGGTGACGGCGTTGGCGGCGAGTTCGGCGACGAGCAGGCCGACGGTGTCGGAGGCCTCGGAGCCGTACGGGAAGCCCCAGCGGTGGAGCTGGTGGACAGCAAGGCGGCGGGCGAGCCGGGCGCCGCGCGGGGTGGAGCTGAAGCGCTGCACGAACACACGTACGGTGACGGGCACTTCGCGGGTCACGGGGGTGGTCATGGGGCCAATGTGACGCCGCGCGGGGCTGGTTACCAGGTCAGAAACTCGTACGCTGCGACAGCGTACGGGTTCACGCTCTGGACGGTACCGGTAACTACCCGTAACGATGGGTGCGTTCCAGACGAGCGCACGGGTGCGGGAGGTGGCCGGGTGATGGACGAGGTTCCGGACGAAGTGACGGACGAGGCGTCGGGCGAGGCGACGAACGGGGGCGAACCGGAGTCGACGGACAGCCTGAAGGCCTTCGGGGAGGTGGTCAAGGCCTTCCGCAAACGGGCCGGACTCACGCAGGAGCGCTTCGCGCCGATGGTGGGGTACTCGGTGCCGACGGTGGCCTCGATCGAGCAGGGCAGACGCTTTCCCCCGGTCGCCTACGTGGACCGGTCGGAGGTGGTGCTGGACGCCTTCGGGGCGATCCGGGGTGCGGCGAAGCACGTGGCGCGGAACCCGGGGCTCGCGAGCTGGTTCCGCCAGTGGGCGAAGCTGGAGGCTCAGGCGGTGACCCTCTACACGTACGAGAACCGGCTGGTGCCGGGTCTGCTGCAGACTCCCGCGTACGCGAAGACGCTCTTCGACGAACAGATCCCGGCACTGGGCGACGAGGAGGTCGAGACGAAGCTCGCGGCCCGAGTCAAGCGGATGAAGCTCCTGACCGACCGCCCCCACACGATCTACAGCTTCATCATCGAGGAGCATGTCCTGCGCCGCCAGACCGGCGGTCCGGAGGTCATGCGCGAGCAGATCGCCCACATCCTCGACATCTGCGCACGCCGCAACATCGACTTCCAGATCATGCCGCAGACGCGTGAACACCACGCGGGGCTCGATGGGCCCCTGCAACTCCTAGAGACCCCAGAGAACAAGTGGTACGCCTACTGCGAGGGGCAGCGCGCCGCCCACCTCCTCGCCGACCCCAAAGAGGTCAGCATCCTCCAGAAGCGATATGCCAGGATGCGGGCACAGGCTCTGTCCTTCGAGGAGTCCGTGAGCCTGCTGCGGGAGATGCGAGGAGCACCATGAGCACCACAGACCTGGCCTGGTTCAAGAGCAGCTACAGCAGCAGTGGCGACGGAGACTGCGTCGAAGTCGCCCTGTCCTGGCGCAAGTCGAGCTACAGCAGTGGCGGTGACGGCGACTGCGTCGAGGTCGCCGCCTGCCCCGCCACGATCCACATCCGCGACTCCAAGAACCCCACCGGCCCCCAACTCGCCCTCTCCCCCGCCACCTGGACGGATTTCCTCTCCCGGCTCGGCTGAGACGGCGTCCGACCGGAAGCATCACTTCCATGTCCTCTGTTCGTCACAAGCCGTAGGGGAACGGAATATGGCCACGGCCCGATGTGCAGAATCGGATCGTCAGCCACACCGTTCAAGCCATGTGACATACACGGGGGATCACCATGGGCGCTGCCCGCAAGAGTTGGAAGACGTACGCCCTGGGAGCCGCGGCCGTCGCCGCGCTCCTCTCCTCCACGGCCTGCCAGCCGGGCGGCGGCTCGGACGACGGGGCGGCGGGCACGCCGCCGTCGGGTAGCGCGAGCGCGACGACCGGCTCCGAGCAGCCCAGCACTCCGGGTGCGACCGAGACCACCGAACCCACCGAACCCAGCGAGTCGGCCGCCCCACCCGTCGCGACCGACTCCGCCACGCCCGGCGGCGGCGACGGCGACGGGGGCGGCACGGCCGCCGCCCGGGCCTGCGTCGACGACGACCTCTCGTACGACACGTCGTACTGGCCGAGGGACTCGGGCCAGCACCTCCTCCTCACGGCCACCAACAACTCCGACAAGCCCTGCACGCTCTACCACTACCCGTTCGTCTACTTCGGCCAGGAGACCGAGAACCCCCTCGGCCCGATGGAGTCGAAGCCGACGGCGATCGCCACGATCGGGCCGAAGGAGAAGGCGTACGCGGGCATGAAGCTCTTCCTCGGGGGCGAGAAGACGGTCACGTACGAGTCGTTCGGCCTCGCGCTCGCGAACCCCAAGCAGACCGAGCAGGGAGCGGCGCTCGACATCGCGCTGTCCGACGAGGTCAAGTTCGTCACCGTCGGCCCCAACCCCTCGGTCACGTTCTGGAACCGCGACCGCCGCGAGGTCGAGAAGTACGTCTTCAAGGCCAGGTGACCTGATCCGACCTCGGGCAAGGACCGGACGGGTCCGCCGCCCGTGAGTGCCCTGTGCCAGGATGCGGGGACCGGCCATCCACCGCACACGGACGAGTCGGCGCCGTACGAAGCGAGGAGCACCACGATGAACACCACCCCCGCCCCCTACCTCTCCGAGCTGTTCTCGCTCGACGGGCGCATCGCCCTCGTCACCGGCGGCAGTTCCGGGATCGGCCGGGCCATCGCCGGGGCGCTGGCCCGGGCCGGGGCGCGTGTGGTGGTCCTGGCGCGCAAGGAGGGCGAGCTCGTCGCGACCGTGGACGAGCTGACGGCCGCCGGCTGCCGCGCCGCCTGGGTGAGCGCCGACCTGAGCACCCGCGAGGGCATCAAGGCGGGGGCCGAGGCGGCGGCGGCCGTCTTCGGAGAGCCGGACATCCTGGTCAACTCGGCGGGCATCAACCTCCGTCCGCCGTTCGGCGAGCTGGGCGAGGAGGTGTGGGACACGACGATGACCGTGAACCTGGAGGCGCCGTTCCTCCTCGGTCAGCGCTTCGGCCCCGGGATGGCCGAGCGGGGCTTCGGCCGGATCATCCACGTCACGTCTCAGCAGGCGCACCGCGCGTTCGTCCAGAGCGGGGCGTACGGGGTGTCCAAGGGCGCGCTGGAGTCGCTGGCCCGCTCGCAGGCGGAGGCCTGGTCGCCGTACGGCGTCACGGCCAACACCCTGGTGCCCGGCTTCGTGATGACCGCGCTCAACCGGCGGCTCTCCTCCGAACCGGAGAAGGTGGCCGCCCTGGCCGCCCGCACGATGGTCGGCCGCAACGGCCTCGCCGAGGACTTCGCGGGCGCGGCCGTCTTCCTGGCGAGCGCCTCCTCCGCGTACGTCACGGGGCAGTCGCTCTTCGTGGACGGCGGGTTCTCCGTCCACTGAGCGGACGGGAACTCCTTTCAGGGGCTGAGCGGAGCCCCCGACCAGGCGGCGAAGGCCTCGGCACAGTTGCCCAGGACCGCCGCCGTGGGACCGAGCGACGCGGCCGGGGCGGCCGAGAGGGTCAGTACGGGCCCTTCGGCCGGGTTGCCCACCGTCACGGCGCACTCCACCGTGGCCGACGGCCCTTCCGTACCGGACGGGACGGTGACCGTCAGGGTCAGTTCGCAGCCGCCCGCGCGCACGCCCGAGGCGTCGAGGCGCCCGGTCATCGCCTCGATCAGCGGTTCGGTGCTGCTGTCCAGGGAGCCCGGCCCCAGCGGGAAGACCTCGTCCACGGCCACGACGCCGATGCCCCGCAGGGTGGTCGCCCGCAGACGCAGCGCCCGGGCACCGTACACGCCGCTGCTGTGCAGGACGTAGACGGCGACGAGCGCGGCTCGTACGGCGGCGGCGAGGTCGGCGGAGTCGCCGCGCTCGCCGGGCAGCGGGAAACTCCAGCGGGGCGCGCGGAGTCGGGCCGGTGCGATCCCCTCCGCGAGCGCGGTCAGGCCCTCGCGCACGGTCGCCCCGAGGAGCCAGGCGCCGCCGGGGCCGAGGAGGACGAGCCGGCCTTCCTCGTCGACGGCGAGCGGCGCGTCCGTGTCCGTACGGCCCAAGGGGAAGAGCCGGACTCCCAGGTCGGCCGCGAGCCGGTCGAGCTGCGGGCTCGCGAAGCGGGCCTCGCGGGGGTCGACGACGCAGCCGGTGGCGGCGACCTCGCGCCCGCCGTCCGGGGCGGGCGGGACGCGCAGGCCGTGGAACTCGCGGACGGCCCGCTCGGCGGCGGGGAAGACGCTCCCCCCGCCGACCGTCACCGTCGTGAGGATCGCCAGCATGGCCGCGTCCCCCGCGTCACGCCCCTGCCGCCAGCCGGCCTTCGTCAGTACGTCGTCCACGGAAAACGTCATCCCTCGCCGTGGAGGACGTCGATGCCGAGCCGGTCGAGGAGCGCCGTGCACGAGCGGCAGACCTCGGCCTCCGTACCGTGCTCGGGGTCGCCGTGCGGGCGGATCTTACGGGCGACGAGCGCGGCGCCCTCGAAGTGCGGGGCCGCCTCGTCCAGGGTGATCGTCCGTCCGTCGGCCCGCTGCCGGTCGAGACCGAAGAGCTCGTCGGAGACGAGCGCGGACTCGGCGCAGTAGCCGATGAACGGCTCCCGCAGGGACGGCGGGAGCGCGTGGAAGAACTCCTGGACGGCGGGGTGGAGGTGAGGCTCGCCGTCACCGGCGAGGTTGGTGTGGCTGGTGATCGTGCCGTGCATGAGCAGCGACGCGGCCGTGCCGGGAATCAGGTCAGACATAGAAATCCTCCGCGTCCTGCATGGGCGCGTGGGCGAAACTGATCATCGCCTCGTGCTTGTCGGCGCCCATGTAGTAGGCGCCGGTGTGGTGCAGGTAGAAGAACCTGCCCTGCTCGTCGACGAGCACGGGGGACGAGTCCGAGCTGTCGAGGCCGACCGGGAAGAGGCGTACGCCGAGGTCGCGGCTCAGTTCGGCGACATCGGCCGGAGCCGACCGGTAGCCCAGGTACGGGGTGAAGTAGAGGTACTCCTCGCGGGGGGCGTCGATCGTCAGGCGCAGCCCGCCGTGCTCGGTGAGGAACGCGGTCGCGGCCTCGAAGGGCTCCACCGGGAAGCCCGCTTCCCGGTACTGCTCGGCGACCTCCTTGATCAGCGCCGGTACCTGGTCGGTCACGTCGCGGCCGGGGAACCATCCGTGTTCCCCGAACCAGGCGTCGACGTCCTCCCGGGTTTCCATTCGCGGCACGGGAACTCCTTATCCGGTGTAGGCGGAGACGCCCGCCATGTCCATTGCGATCTCACACGATCGGCACGGGGCTTTGTACTCGCCGTGGCCGAGGGGGTGCGGTTTGACCTGCTCGCCGATCTGCACGCTGTAGACCTGCGATCCCTTCATGGCCTCGCGTACGTCGTCGGCCGACTTGATCGAGGTGCCGTCGGGGTCGAGGCTCCGCAGCCGGTCCGAGACCAGATTGGCCTCCGCGCATTTGCCGTGTCCCGCCCCCGGGTTCCTGCCTTCGCCTTCGATCTGCGCCTTGACGTCGTCGTAGATCGACTGCATGGCGGGGTGCAGGTCGGGCAGCTTCTGGCCCGCTCCCTTGGTGGAGCTGGAGTGGCTCGTGACGGTGCCGTCGTGCAGGAGGCTGCCGGAGCACGATCCGTCGAGGAGGTTCGTGCCGGGCGGGAAGTGGGTCTTGGCAAGGTCGATCTGGTGCTTGGGGTCGTTCGGGTTGTCGGGGTCGGCCTTGCGCGCCTGGTTCGCGAGGTCGCGGGCCTCCTGGACCAGCGCCGCCCGCTGCTGTTCGGGCGTCAGGTGGCTGACGTCGAGCGGGTCCGTCCGGTGGTGCCTCATGTTACCGGCGGAGCTGCCGTGCCAGGGCGGGGCCGGTGAGATGCGGTTTCCGCCGGGGTTGTTGCCGCTGCCGCTGCCCGGCCCGTTACCGCCGCCGCCCCCGCCGCCTCCACCGCCGCCGTTTCCGCCGCCTCCGCCGCCGTTGTTGTCGTGGTCGCCCTTGCGCTGGCGGGCGAAACGGTCGCGGAGGTTGTCGTCGGTGTTCTTGTGGTCGACGGAGATCTGCTTGACGGCCTTGGGCAACGTCTGGCCGACATGGTCGCCCATGTTCTTCGCAGCCTTGGTCAGCGCTTCCAGCGCCTTGTCCGCGATCGGATCGATCGCGTCGGCGATCGAGTCACGGCCCCGCGTCCGGCCGTGCGCGGTCTTCGCCTTCGTGAGCTTGCCCGCCGTCTTGCCATGGATCCCCGCGCTGACGGTGTTCAGCTGGGTGGAGGCATGGGTGTGCTCGGCATGCTCGATGTGCAGGTTCTTCAGCCCCCCACCCTTCGAGCCACCGCCACCGCCGCCGGCCGACGCCAGGTTCAACGACTCCTTGCCCGACTGGACGCCCTCCTTGAAACCGTCCTGCCCGGCGTCCTTCGTCTGGTCGAGGTCCACCCCGTCCTGCAGACCGATCGCCACCGCGCCCAGCTGGACCACCAGATCCGCCGCCATGCCCTCAAGCGCCGCCACCGCAGGCTCGGTCATCGCCGCCACGACGTAACCGACGGCCTCCTCCACGCACTCCTTGATCAGCCGCTTGATCACCTCCTGCGTGGCCCGCATCGCCGCCGCGCCGATCAGCGCCGACAGCCCACCCGTCACCGGAATCAAAGAGATCGCGATACCGGCCTCGGCCGCCAGGTAGCCCAGCTGGACGAGCGCCGCGAGCTTCATGCCCTCGATCGCACCCGCCGCCGTGTCCAGACCACCCGCGACCGTCCGCGCCGCACCCGAGATGTCCTTCAGATGCTTGGTCTTGATCTTCGCCCAATGCTCGTTCAGCGCGTCGAGCGCCTCACCCTCACCCGACGACAACAACCGCTCGAAATGATTGTTCGCGAGCTGACCGTCGTCCTCCAGATCCTCCGCGAACTCCCTGAGCGCGTCCGCCATCTCGCGATACGCGTCCTCGTCGACGTTCGGCCACGCCACCCCGATCAGATCGAGAAGAGTGTCCGCCCAGTCCGGAACCGTGACCGCCACGTTCCCCCGCCCCCCGTTGAAGACTGTTTGCAATCCGCAATAGTCCTACCACAGGGGGCTGGTGACGAGGCGTCCGGGCGTCAGCCCTCGTCCGGCTCCAGGCGCAGCGAGATCGAGTTGATGCAGTACCGCTGGTCCGTCGGGGTGGGGTAGCCCTCGCCCTCGAAGACGTGGCCCAGGTGCGAGCCGCAGCGCGAGCAGCGGACCTCGGTGCGGACCATGCCGTGGGAGCGGTCGTCGATCAGCTCGACCGCCGCGGAGTCCTTGGGGTCGAAGAAGGAGGGCCAGCCGCAGTGCGATTCGAACTTCTCGTTCGACGTGAAGAGCTCCGCGCCGCAGGCCCGGCAGGAGTACACGCCCTTGGTCTTCGTGTCCGTGTACTCCCCGCGGAAGGCGGGCTCGGTGCCCGCTTGGCGGAGCACCTGGTACTCCGCCGGAGTGAGCTCCGCACGCCACTGCTCGTCCGGCTTCTCGACCTCGTACGCGGTCATCGGATGCTCCTCAGTTCGACAGGTGGTCCAGGATGCGCGGTCCGAGGTCCGTGACGTCGCCCGCGCCCATCGTCAGAACGAAGTCGCCGGGCTTGGCCATTCCCGCGATGACGTCCGGGACGGTCGCCTTGTCGTGGACGGCTGTGACGTCGGCGCCGGCCCGCTGCGCGGCGGCGATGATCAGCTCGCTGGTGATGCCGGGGATCGGGTCCTCGCGGGCCGGGTAGATCTCGAGGACGACCGAGGCGTCGGCGAGGGCCAGCGCGTCGCCCATCTCCTTGCCGAGCTCCTGGGTGCGGGAGAACAGGTGGGGCTGGAAGACGACGAGCAGGCGCGCGCCACCGGCGGCGCCGCGCATGGCCTCCAGGTCGGCGGTCATCTCGGTGGGGTGGTGCGCGTACGAGTCGATGACCTGGACGCCCGCGGCCTCGCCCTTGAGCTGGAGGCGGCGGCCGACGCCGGTGTAGGCGGTGAGGGCCTGGGCCAGCTCGGCCGGGTCGATGCCGACGCGGGCGCCGGCGGCGAGGGCCGCGGCGGCGTTGTGGGCGTAGTGGCGGCCAGGGACCGAGACGGTGAAGGTGTGCTCGACGCCGTCGAGGAGGACGACGACCTCGCTCTTCATGCCGTTCGGGGCGATCTTCAGGATCCGGGCGTCGGAGTCCTCGGACTCGCCGACCGTGACGATGTGCAGACCGTCGCGGTCCGCGACCCGGCGGGCCAGCTCACGGGCGCCGGCGTGCTCGCCGACGACCAGGGTGCCGCCGGGACGGATCTTGGCGGTGAAGGCCTCGAAGGACTCGTAGATCTCGTCCATGGAGGCGTAGTTCGCGTGGTGGTCCAGCTCGACGTTGAGGACGATCGCGACCTCGGGGTCGTACTTCTGGAAGCTGCGGTCGCTCTCGTCGGCCTCGGCGACGAAGACGTCCCCGGAGCCGTGGCGGGCGTTGGTGCCGGGGCCGGCGAGGTCGCCGCCGATGGCGTACGAGGGGTCGAGGTCCAGCTCGGTGAGGGCGACGGCCAGCATCGAGGTGGTCGTCGTCTTGCCGTGCGTACCGGCGACCGCGATCGCGCGCAGGTCGTCCATGAGGGAGGCGAGCGCGTCGGAGCGGTGCACGACGGGGATGCCGAGCTCGGCGGCGCGGGCCAGCTCGGGGTTGTCGGCGCGGATGGCGCTGGAGACGACGACGGCGGAGGCGTCGTCGGCGAGGTGCTCGGCGGCGTGGCCGATGTGCACGGTGGCGCCGAGGGCGCGCAGCGCCTCGGCGGTCGGGGACTCCTTGGCGTCGCTGCCGGCGACCTTGGCGCCGCGCTGGGCGAGGATCTTCGCGATGCCCGACATGCCGGCACCGCCGATGCCGATGAAGTGCGGCCGTTCCATGGCGGCAGGGATGGCGGGTGCCATGTGGATCTCTCCCCGGGTGCGTCTGGCTGTGTCGTACTGGAAGGACCAGCCTAGTGGCTCGCGCCGGGCGGCCCGGGGCACGGAGGGTCGGCCGTGTCCCCGGCCCGTGAGGGGCCGCCGTGTCCGCGCCCCCTGCACGGGGCGCGGACACGGACCCTCGGTGTTCCCTACTCCTCGCTGTGGGCGAAGAGCTTCAGTACGGGTACGCCCACCTTGTGGCGGGCCCGGGAGGCCCAGTCCCGGTGGAAGAACTCCTCCACGTAGTGCGGAGCGGTGAGAACGATCACCTCGTCCGCCTCCGATTCCTCGACCACCGCCTTCATCTTGGTGAGCGGGTGGTCCTCGACGACCTGGCCGACCGCTTCGCAGCCGGCGTCTCTCAGGGCCTGGAGCGAGTGCTCCAGGGCCAGCTCGGCGGGGACCCGGGCGGCCTTGCCCTCCGGTTCCCCGCTCTCGTGGGCGGCTTCCTTCAGTTCGCCCATGGCGACGTCGTCGATGGCACGCAACAGCACGTCGGCCTGGTCACCACGCGGCTGCATAAGGACGATGAAGGACACGCCCTCGTCGCCGTGCAGCGTGGTGACGAACTCCACGTCGACGGAGGTCAGGGGCTTCTCGATCATCAGAACGCTTGTGAACACCTCAGGAGCCCTTCTGCGGAAACCATCCTTCCCCGTGCCCGCACGGGGTCTGCGACATAAGTGTGCCCAGCGGACGGAAAGCGGAACGACAAATTCCGCCGATTGTCAGATCCGACGGTAGCGGGTGAAGAGGAACCCGTCCTGCTCCAGCACGGAAGCCACGGCGAAGCGTGTCGGGACGGCCACCGAAGGGCCCCCGGCGATCCGCTGAGCGGCGCCCGCGGTCATCGTCGGCGAGATCGTCAGACACAGCTCGTCGAGGACCTCCGCGGCCACGAACTGGCCCAGCAGCCGGGGCCCGCCCTCGGTCAGCTGGCGCCGCAGCCCGCGCTCCGCGAGGACCGCGACCGCGCGGGCCGGGTCCACCCCGGCCCCTTCGCCCGCGAAGAGCACCTCGGCGCCCGCCTTCCGGGCGGCCTGTACGCGCTCGGCGGGCGCGGCGGCCCCCGTGAGGATCAGGGTCGGCACCAGCGGCTCCGTGAAGAGCGGCAGCGAGAAGTCAAGGTCGAGGGAGGCGGTGACCACGGCGATCACGGGTGCGGGCCCCTGCCCTGCGGCGGCCCGGCGGGCGGCGAAGGCCTCCCGCGCCCTGGCCGGGCGGTACCCCTCCAGACGTACCGTTTCCGCGCCCACGACGATCACGTCGGCTAGCCCGCGCAGGGTGCCGAAGATCCGCATGTCCGTGTCGGAGGAGAGCGGCTGGGAGCGGCCGTCGTGCTGACCTGCCCCGTCGAGCGACGAGACCATGTTGGCCCGCAGCCACACACCGTCACCCTCCGGATACGCGTAGGCGTCGGCCAGCTCGTCGAGCGACCACTCCCGGCCACCGGCGGACACCTCCCCGGCGGCGGTCTCGGCCTCGGCCCCCACTTCGTTTGCGGGGTCTGTCATGTAGGTCACAGGGAGCAGGCGTCGCATCCTCGCAGTCTGACATGGCGCTTACAGTGGGGAACTGTGTCGACCCACGCCCTCACCGAAGCGGCTTCCACCGAAGCGGCCCCGCTCTCGCTCTGCTCCCGAGAGCCCCACGTCCCCGCAGACCGTCTCGTCGCGGAGATGGTGCCGCCGCCACGCTTCGACTCCGTACGCTTCGACACGTACCTGCCGGACCCGAACCAGCCGAGCCAGACGGACGCCGTCAAGGCGCTGAGCGGCTTCGCCGAGGGCCTCGGCGGGGCGCACGCCACCGGCGCCGGGAAGCGCCGCTGGTTCGCCAAGAAGCCGGCCGCCCCGAGCGGGCCGCGCGGCGTCTACCTGGACGGCGGGTACGGCGTCGGCAAGACCCACCTGCTGGCCTCCCTCTGGCACGCGACCCCCGCCGAGCCGGCGCTGAAAGCTTTCGGCACCTTCGTCGAGCTGACCAACCTGGTCGGCGCGCTCGGCTTCCAGCAGACGGTCAAGACCCTCAGCGGGCACCGTCTCCTCTGCATCGACGAGTTCGAGCTGGACGACCCGGGCGACACCGTCCTCGTCTCCAGCCTCCTCGGCAAGCTCGTCGAGGCGGGCGTGGCCCTCGCCGCCACCTCCAACACGCTCCCCGGCAAGCTCGGCGAGGGCCGCTTCGCCGCCGCCGACTTCCTCCGCGAGATCCAGGGCCTCTCCGCGCACTTCATGCCGCTGCGGATCGACGGCGAGGACTTCCGCCACCGCGGCCTGCCCGAGGCCCCCGCCCCGTACTCCGACCAGGTCGTGACGGAGACCGCGTACGCGACGCCGGGCGCCGCCCTCGACGACTTCCCGCACCTGCTCGACCACCTGGCCAAGGTCCACCCGAGCCGGTACGGCGCGCTCACCGACGACCTCGCGGCGGTCTGCCTCACCGACGTCCAGCCGGTCCCCGACCAGTCGACGGCGCTCCGGCTCGTCGTCCTCGCCGACCGCCTCTACGACCGCGAGATACCCGTCCTCGCCTCCGGACTGCCCTTCGACCGGCTCTTCAGCGACGAGATGCTGAACGGCGGATACCGCAAGAAGTACTTCCGGGCCATCTCCCGGCTCACCGCGCTCGCGCGCGACGCGAAGGGGCTTGTGGCGCAGTAGCTTGGGGGCCGTACCCGATCGAAAGGGATCCACCATGGCCACCGTGCGTCACGCCCACACCGTCTGGCAGGGCGACCTCCTCAAGGGTTCCGGCGTCGTCACCCTCGACTCCTCCGGCCTCGGCTCGTACGACGTCTCCTGGCCGGCCCGGAAGGACGAGCCGAACGGCAAGACGAGCCCCGAGGAGCTCATCGCCGCCGCGCACTCCTCCTGCTTCTCGATGGCCTTCTCCGGCGGTCTGGCCAAGGCCGGCAACCCGCCGACTCGCCTGGAGACCAAGGCGGACGTCACCTTCCAGCCGGGCGAGGGCATCACGGGCATCCACCTGACCGTGCGCGGCGAGGTCCCGGGCCTGGACGCGGACGAGTTCCGGGCGCTCGCCGAGGAAGCGAAGAAGAACTGCCCCGTCAGCCAGGCGCTCACGGGAACGACGATCACGCTCACCGCCGAACTGGACTGACCCCTCGTCAGTTCACGCGCCACATGAGGCCGTTGTGGCCCGCATGGTTCACGTGTCACCACAGTGCGTGATACACACATGCGGGTCACACGTCACAGCACAGCACACGCCTGTCCGCCAACAGGAAAAGTGGGTTGCCTCATGTCCGCGACACGACGTCAGATCCTCTCCCGCACCGGCGCGTCCGCCGCCGGGATCGCCTTCACCGGCGCCTTCTCCGAGCTCTTCGCCGGCAGCGCGGTGGCCGCGAGGGGAGCGGGGTACGGCCCCCTCCTCCCCGATCCCGCCGGGCTCCTCGACCTCCCGGCCGGCTTCCGCTACAAGGTCCTCTCCCGGCAGGGCGATCCGCTCCGCTCCGGCGAGGGACCCGTCCCCAGCAACCACGACGGCATGGGCGCCTTCGCCGGCCGGCGCGGGCGCGTGCATCTCGTCCGCAACCACGAGAACCGGGTCACCGGACGCATCGGCGTCCCCACCGTCCCCGGACTGACGTACGACCCGGCCGCGAAGGGCGGGTGCACGGCCCTGGAACTCGACGGCCGGAACAACGTCCTCGGCGAGCGCGTCGCCATCGCCGGTACCGCCGTCAACTGCGCGGGTGGGCACACCCCTTGGAACACCTGGCTGACCTGCGAGGAGACCGAGGACAAGGCCGGGACGAACGGCTACACCAAGGACCACGGCTTCATCTTCGAGGTCGACGGAGCCGACCCGCACCGCACCGGGGCCGTCCCCCTCACCGCGATGGGCCGCTTCCAGCACGAGGCGATCGCCGTCGACCCGTCGAGCGGCATGGTGTACGAGACGGAGGACGCCTTCCAGCAGCCCTTCGGCCTCTTCTACCGCTTCCTCCCGCGCAAGCCGCTCGGCGGCACCGGCTCGCTGCGCGCGGGCGGCGCCCTGGAGGCCATGCGGGTGCCCGGCGTACCCGACCTGTCCGTGATCCAGGAGACCGGCGCGCGCTTCGAGGGCGTCGAGTGGGTCCCCGTACCGGATCCGCAGGCGGCCGAGACGCCCATCAGGCTCCAGGACTTCGGGCCGAAGGGCATCACGCACGCCCAGAAGCTGGAGGGCTGTTACTGGGGCGGGCGGGCCGTGTACTTCGTGTCCTCCTTCGCCCGCCTCAAGGACGGCTCGGGCGCCACCCACTTCGGGCAGGTGTGGAAGTACGAGCCCCACCGGCGCCGCCTCACGCTCGTCGTCGTCTTCGGCCCGAGCACGGACATCCGGCTCCCGGGCGAGTCGCCGGACAACATCTGTCTCACGCCGAGCGGCGGCCTGATGGTCAGCGAGGACGGCGACGGGGCGCAGCACGTCTACGGGGTGAGCAGGAAGGGCGAGGTGTACCCGGTCGCCCGGGGGGCGAACAACATCGGGACGCCCGAGGCGCCGGAGTGGGGCGAGTTCGCGGGCGTCACCTTCTCCCCGGACGGTTCCACGATGTACGTGAACTGCTACACGCCGGGGACGACCTTCGCGGTGACGGGCCCTTGGTGCTGAGCTGCTGAGCTGAGCCCGTTCGCGGTCGCGGACGACCTGGTTCCGTCGCAGGATCGGGGAAGGACGAGTGGCGCGGCGGAAGGGTCACACGGTGGCGAAGCAGAAGGACGACCGGAAGCAGACGGACCGCACGAAGACGGGCCGGAAGAGGGCCGACCGTAAGAGGGGGGAGCAGCGGACGCCGCAGGACACGCCCCTGCGGGACGTGCTGCGCGTGCCCGGCGGCGAGCGGCTCGACCTCACCGCGTACGACGCCTCGGCGACCCCGGCCGGCCCCACCGACAAGGCGGCCGGCCTGGGCGCCACCGCCGCCCTCGCACCGCGCCTCGCGGACCTCCAGGAACGCCTGTACGCGTCGAGCACGGCGGGCGACCGGCGACGGCTGCTCCTGGTCCTCCAGGGCATGGACACCAGCGGCAAGGGCGGCACGGTCAAGCACGTCATCGGCCTCTTCAACCCGTCCGGCTGCCGCATCCGCGCCTTCAAGGCGCCGACCCCGGAGGAACAGAGCCATCCGTTCCTCTGGAGGATCATGAAGGCGCTCCCCCAGCCCGGCGAGATCGGCATCTTCGACCGCTCGCACTACGAGGACGTCCTCATCGCGCGCGTCCGCGACCTGGTCCCGCGCTCGCAGCTCGACCGGCGCTACGCCCAGATCAACCACTTCGAGAAGTCCCTCGCCGACGACGGGGTGACGGTCGTCAAGGTCTTCCTGCACCTCTCGTACGAGGAGCAGCGCAACCGGCTCCTGGAGCGCCTGGACAACCCCGACAAGCACTGGAAGTTCAACCAGGGCGACATCGAGGAGCGGGCGGTGTGGCCGGCGTACCGGAAGGCGTACGAGATCGCCCTCGAACGCTGCACGACGGACGAGGCCCCGTGGTACCTGGTCCCGGCGGACCGGAAGTGGTACCGGAACTGGGCGATCAGCAAGCTGCTGCTCGAACATCTGGAGGCGCTGGACCCGAAGTACCCGCCGGGGGACTTCGACGTCGACGAGTGCCGGCGGCGGCTACTGATGACGTGAGCGGCGCCAGTCCCTGACGGCCGTGTTCAGCTCCTCGAAGGGCGTGAGGTCGAGCAGGCTCAGCCTGCCCTGCTCGGCCATCGTGGTGAGCAGGCGGTCGAAGAGGGTGACGTCGAGGGTCAGGCCCATGGCGAAGGCGGTCATGAGGTCCGTGTCGTCCAGCCAGGTCACCAGGTCGAACAGCGCGTCTATCTGTGCATCGTCAAGTGCGCCGACCCGCTCGGCCAGTCTGACGAACCGATGGATTCGCAAGAAGTAGGCGAGCAGGCGAGCTGCCACGTCGGGCCTGCCGGCCTCCGCGAGCCCGGCCAGGACCCGCAGGCCGAACCGGTCGAGCCTGCTCCCGTTGGCGAGCGTCTCCGCCACCCGCTCCAGGCGCACCGGGGTCGCCGTGCCGGCCAGCGCGGCCGTCACCAGGGCGACCGCCGCCGCGTCGCTCCGCACGCGGGCCACCGCCTCGGCGAGGACGCGGTCGGCCTCGGAGTCCGAGCGGGTTTCGACGTCCCTCAGGCCCTGGAAGACGGCGGCCGCGTTGCGCTCGGTGACCCGGGCGGCGACCGCCGCCGTCCACGACTCCCGGGTCCGGGTCCGTCCCAGCCGTGCGACCTCCGGGGCGAACGCCAGCACGTCGACCATCGGCCGCAGCCGGGCCACGTCCGCGGCGAAGGTCTCCGGGGCCGCGCCGCGCTCCAGCAGCCAGCGCAGCAGGTCCGCCACCTCCTCAAGGGGACGCGACCACGCGGCCTCGGTCAGGTCGCGTGCCGCCTCGGGGAGGTCCTCCTCCTCCCACATCGACAGCAGCCGACTCTTGAACAGCTCCAGCGGTACGTCGTCGGAGGTCGCCGGGCGCCGCCGCGACAGCTCCTCCTCCAGGCTCAGCACCTGGTCCCGCAGCTCCCGGCTCTGGTGTTCGGCATCCGCCCGGAGGCTTTCCGCGTCCTGGAGGTCCTGGCGGAGCTGGAGGACCTGGCGGAGGAGGTCCTCCTGGGCGCGGACGACTTCGGTCCGCTCGGCGCCCCAGTCCAGGCGGAGCTGGGCGAGGTCCTCGGCGACGTGTCGGACTTCGGACTCCTTCCGCTCCAGGAGGGCGTGCAGGGCCTCGATGTTCCGGTGGGCGCGTTCCGTGTCGCGGCGGGAGCGGGCGAGCTCGCTCCGGAGGCCCTCCAGCCGGAACTCCGCCGGATTGCAGACGCGCAGCGCCTCCAGCCGCTGTGCCCGGATCGCTTCCTTGGCCTCCAGCTGGAGCGGGGCGCCCACGTGCTCCTCCACCTCCCGCACCAGACGGTCGATGAACTCCTGAGGGGCTAGGCGACGGCCGGAGAGGTAGCGGGAGACGGCGGACTTGTCGAGGTGGACGCGGTGGGCG
Organism: Streptomyces sp. NPDC058650; assembly: GCF_042717315.1. Classification (NCBI taxonomy): domain Bacteria; kingdom Bacillati; phylum Actinomycetota; class Actinomycetes; order Kitasatosporales; family Streptomycetaceae; genus Streptomyces; species Streptomyces sp. NPDC058650. Next base: position 84,572 of record NZ_JBHXRL010000016.1, on the reverse strand, counting down.
TACTGGGTCTGCGGGATGCCCAGTCTGTTGAAGAGGTCCGTCAACACGGTGCCGAGCGCGGCAACTTCGGGGACCCCGCCACGCTCGACCTCCGACGAGGTGCCCTGCGTACGGACGACTTCGGTCATGGTGCCTCTCCCCCTGCGGTGTTGACGCCGCATCGGCAACGGTTGCGGCTGTCGCAACGTACCGGACGGGACCGATGGTGGGGGCTCGTCAGTTCCTTCCGTCAAGGAGTCCCATGCGTACTCTCCGCTGGGCGCAGCGCGCCCTCATCGTCCTCGTCGCGACCGTGCCCCTGCTGCTCGTCACCCTCGCCTTCGTGCCCGCGCTGCTCGTCCTCCCCTTCCGCCGCGAGCGGGCCGCGCACGCTCAGGCGATGGTGCGTCAGCTCAGCGCGTGGACTCGGGTGCTGCTGCTGTCGAGTCGCGAGCGTTAGACACTTTGATCGGATAACTTCCGATCGTGAACATTTCTGTACGAAAAATGGCGGCGCTTGGTCTCCTGGGCGCCGCTCTCGTCGGCTGCGGCGGGGGCGCCGCCGAGACCTCCGCCCCGAAGGCGAAGGCCCCGACCGCGTCCCACAGCCCGTCGCCCCGGGCGAGCGCGGCCGCCGGCCCGAAGCCCGCGCGCGTGCCCGCCGCCCCGCCCACCATGGCGCCGGGGCCCGGGGGGCTCACCCCCGTCTACAGCCGCCGCGCGCAGGGCGCCGAGAAGGTCGTCGCGCTCACCTTCGACGCCGACATGACGGCCGACCAGGGCCCCCGGGCCGCGGCCGGCGAGCGTTTCGACAACCCCGGGCTCATCGCGACCCTGCGCCGGCTCAAGGTGGACGCCACCGTCTTCATGACGGGCCGCTGGGCGGAGGAGTACCCGGACCAGGCCAAGTCCATCGGCGGCGACCCGCGCTTCGAGATCGCCAACCACTCCTACAGCCACTACGCCTTCGCGTCCCCCTGCTACGGCCTCCCGACCGTCGCGGGACCCGACATGACGGCCGACGTGCAGCGGGCCTTCGACGCCTTCCGGGATGCCGGGGCCGTCAACGTCGTCCCGTACTTCCGCTTCCCCGGTGGCTGCTACGACGACGCGGCCCTGCGCGCGCTCGGTCCCGCCGGGGTGACGGCGGTCCAGTGGGACGTGGTCAGCGGCGACGCCTTCGCCAAGGACGCGGACGCCGTCGCCGAGCAGGTGCTCGACGGGGTGAAGCCGGGTTCGCTCGTGGTCATGCACTGCACGCGCAGCGCCGCCCCCGTCACCGAGGAGGCGATCCGCCGGATCGTCCCGGAGCTGCGGGCGCGCGGCTACCGCTTCGTGAAGGTCTCGGAGCTGATGGGCGGCCGCTGAGCGTATGCCTCCGGCCGGGCGGGTCAGCCCGAGCAGGCCGTGCGCTGGGCTTCCTGCCACTCGCAGACGGGGCAGAGCGTGATCCCCTTGGTCGACTCCGGGTACTCGGTCGGCTCCTGGCACAGCACGCACGAGGCGAACGGCCCCTCGGCCGCCGGTTCGGGCTTCGGGCCGGTGGGCCCGGTTGTTCCGTCGCAGTACGACGTGGACTCGGTCATACCTTCGAGCGTACTCACTCCAGGCGTGCCGTGGCCCGGCAGGCGAGGGCCGCCGTCGCCGCCGCGAGGAGCACGGCACCGGCGCAGGCGAGCCAGGGAAGGTGCGCGGTCGTCGTGCGGGAGCCGGTGACCAGCGCGGTCAGGGCGTGCTTCGCCGGGGAGCCGGTGGTGACGAGGGCGAGGAGCGAGCCGAGCACGAGGGCCGTGACCGACCAGCCGGTGGCCTTGAGGAACGGGCGGGCGGCCAGCGCGCCGACGGCGGCGCCCGTCAGGACGCAGGCCGCCGTCGCGAGGAGCCCGGCACCCGTGGCGGCGAGCGGGCCGACCCCGCGCCGGTCGCCGATCGCGGTGAGACCGAGGACGGCGGCCACGCCGAGGAGCCCCGGCAGCGCGGTCCCGGTGAGGAGTGCCGCGAGGTGGGCGCGGCTCCGGCCGGCGGCCGCGGCGACGACGTGCCGGGCGGCGGGCGGTTCCTGGGTGAGGCAGATCCGCACGCACCAGGCCGTCACCGGCACCAGGGGCGCCGCCGAGAAGCCGAGGGCGCCCAGCACGGGTTCGCCGGCGCGGACGCCGACGGCGAGGAAGGCCGCGTACAGGAGGAGCGGTGCGAGCCAGCGTTGGGAGCGGAGCAGCAGACCCGTCTGGTAGCGCAGGAGCGCCGTCATACCCGGACGCCTCCGGAGTCGAGTCGGTGGATGTGCCAGGAGGCGGCCAGGAGCGCCGCGAGCAGGGCGTCGGAGTGTGCCGCGTCAACGGTGAGGACGAGGGGGCGGGCTTGGTCGGCCGGGTCCGGCGACTCGGCGGCGGGGTCGGCCGGGTCCGGCCACTCGGCGGCGGGGGCGCCTGGCAGGCCCTCCGGGAGGGGCTTGCCGCCGGAGGCCATGATCCGCACCCGGCGGCCGGGCGGGACGTCCCGCGCCGCGGGCGCCACGGCCCGTACCGCACCCGACTCCACCGCGTACGCCGCGTCCGCCTCCCCCGCCAGGCGGCGCGGGTCGTGGTCGACGAAGACGGCCGTCCCGCCCGCCGCGACCCGTTCCCGGACGGCGCGGTCGAGTGCGGTGCGGGCCGTGGTGTCGAGGCCGGTCCAGGCCTCGTCGAGGACGAGGAGGTCCGGGTCGGCGATGAGGGCCTGGGCGACGGCGACCTTCTGGCCGGTGCCCTTGGAGAGTTCCGCCAGTTCGGTACGGGCGTGCTCCCCGGCCCCGAAGCGCTCCAGCCACTCCCCCGCCCTGGCCCTGGCCGCCGCCCGGCCGAGGCCCTGGACGCGGCCCAGGTGGACCAGATAGTCGGCGGCGGTGAAGGGCAGGGCCGCGGGGAACCGCTCGGGGACGTACGCGGTGCGGGGCGGGCGGCCGGTGATCCGGCCCTCGCTCGGGGCGTCGATCCCGGCGATCAGCCGGAGCAGGGTCGACTTGCCGGTGCCGTTGGTGCCGACGACGCGGACGAGGGTGGAGGCGGGCAGGTCGAGGACGGCCCCGCGCAGGACCCACGGCCCGCGCGGGCCGTACCGGCGCCCGACCCGCTCCAGCCTCAACTCGACGAGGTCTTCTGCGGGGTGAGCTCGCTCGGCCGCACGACGACGAAGCCCTGGCCCTCCAGCTTGAGCTGCACCGCCTCGCCCGAGCCGCCGCGGATCATCGAGCCGACGGACTGCGAGCGGTGCAGCGAGGTGCGGAGCTGCTCGCTCCAGCCGACGACGGCGTCGGTGTCGACGTACACGGGAGCCTGCGGGGAGACGGGGATGACGATGGGGCTGCCCTCGCAGATCAGCGCCACCTTCCCGTAGCCGGAGAAGACGGAGTTGAAGATGCCGCCGCCGGTGACCCCGGCGCCCTTCACGGTCTTGATCTCGTAGTGGAGGGTGGAGTCGAAGCAGAGGACGTTGCGGCCGTTGACCGAGAAGGCGTCGCCCTGCTCGATCTCGATGATGAAGCAGTTCTGCGCCTCGTGCGCGAACCAGGCCTCGCCCTGGCCGCGCACGGCCATCAGCGCCAGGCCCTCGCCGGTGACGGCACGCTTGAGCAGGCCGCCGATGCCCTGGCCCTTGCGCTCGAAGTGGAGGTCGCCGCGGAAGGCGATCATCGAGCCCTGGCGGGCGTGCATCTCGCCGTTGACGGTGTACTTGACCGACTTCGCGTTCTGCAGGGTCATGCCCGGGAAGCCGGCCGCCTCGGCGAGGTGTTCGCCGGCGAAAAGATCACTCTTCATGCAGGGCATCCTGGCCCGGAAGCTCCGATTCCCACAAGAATGCCCCGGCGTCCGGCCGTCGTCCCGCCGTCGTCCGGCCGTCGTACCGCCGTCGTCCCGCCGTCGGGCGTGCGTCACGGCGGTGGCAGACTTGCCCGGTGAGCAGCGACGAGACCGACCTCCGCGATGAGAAGCCCCAGTTCGTCCTCCCCCTGGTGGTACGGATCGAGCGCGACGCGCCCCCGTCGCGTACCGACGCCCTGGAGACCGCCGCGCGGGCCGTCCTGGAGATCCTCACCGACGACCGTTCCCTCGGTGAGGGCGAGTGGGCGCAGCTCATGACGGACTGGCAGGACGCCCGGATCCGCAAGGTCGTGCGCCGGGCGCGCGGCGCGGAGTGGCGGAAGGCCGGAACGCTCCCGGGGATCACCGTGACCGGTGCGGAGGCGGAGGTACGGGTCTTCCCGCCGGTGCCGCTCGACGGCTGGCCGAAGGAGCTGGCCAAGCTCCAGGTGTCGGGCACCGACCTCGACGACCCGGCCGCGCCCGGCCCCGTACCGGACGGGGCCGTGACGCTCTGGATCAACCCCGGGCTCGACATGTCGGCGGGCAAGACGATGGCGCAGGCCGGACACGGCGCGCAGCTGCTGTGGTGGGCGATGCCGGACGCGGACCGGAAGGCCTGGCAGGAGGCGGGCTTCCCGCTCGCGGTGCGCACCGCGACGGCCGGGCACTGGACCGCGCTCACGGCGAGCGACAGCGGGCTGCCCGTGGTGCGGGACGCCGGCTTCACGGAGATCGCGCCCGGGAAGACGGTCGTGTCCGAGGGAAGCCACCTCTTCGCTCCTCACCTGCGGCTGCGCCGGCCGTAGGAGACTCGCGCCATGACCTCACCGTTAGGCCGGCGGGTCGGCCAGGCCACGTCCCTGCTGCTTCTGTTCGTCCTGGTGGGGATCGACGCCTGTACCGGCCGCCCCGGCAAGCGGAAGCTCCGGAAGATCGCCACGTCGGACGAGGTCCGGCGGAAACGGGAGCGCGCCGAGCGTGAATTGCGGGCCCGCGCCGAGGAGATCGGCAGAGCCTCGCCGTGGGGTCCGGCCCTGCGCACCACGCTGGTCGACACGTGCACCCGTGGCGGCGGCAGGAACCTCTTCGACCGGAACGCCCCGAAGCAGCCCGCCCTGTACTGCCTGATGCGGCTGCACCTGTACTTCGTCGTGGACGGTCCCGTACCCGACGACATCAGGGGAGTGCGCTCCCGGGGCGGGGAGCTCCTGTCGTGGGACGGGCCGGGCGACGAGCCGCGGGCGAAGATCTCGGAGCCGTGCCCCGTGCGGCACAAGGCGATCCTCCGCACCTGCGTGTCCGATCACGCCGACGTCACGCTCCGCGCGCTGCGGGAACGCCCGGGCACGCTCGTCGAGTGGACGCTGACCACGAACTACCACACGGTCCCGGGCGCCGACTGAACCGCTCCCGTCACTCCGCCTGCGGCCGGGTGCGGCGGGCGTAGGCACGGGCGGCGCGGGCGCGGTCGCCGCAGCGGGTGGAGCACCAGTGGCGGCGGCCGTGGCGCAGCAGGTAGCGCCGGCAGGGAGTGGAGCCGCAGCGGGTGAGGCGCTCTGCGTCGGGGCCGGTGAGGAGGTCGGCGGCGTTGGCCGCGAGGGTCGCGAGGGCGCGGCCGAGGATCTGGTCGGTGGGGCAGGGCGCCGCGCGGTAGGGGCCGTTCTTCGCGTCCCAGTACAGCAGGGCGGCCGTGGGGGCTTTGCTCAGCGCGTCGTTGACGGCGGAGACCGCCATGGGCAGGGCGGGCAGCCCCGCGACGCGGGCGGCGCACAGCGAACCGATGTGTTCGCGCAGGGAGCGCAGCTGTGCCGCGCACATCTCCTGCACCCCGGCGTCGGCCGGTGCGAGGCCGTGCTCGGTGAGCCACCGGTTCGTGGCCTCGGGGGTGCCGAGGAAGTCCGTGGAGTGCCCTCCGGGCAGCGCGACGGCGCTGTTCACGAAGGCGAGGGCGGCGTACTCCTCCTCCCCCGGTGCGGGCGGCAGCGCGGATTCGGCGGTCGGGCTCTCACTCATGGTTCTCATGGTACGGCTTGCGTTCATCCGTGAGGCATGGGCTATGGTTCTCACGGATGGATCGCCACTTATTCGTGAGGTTTTGATGACTGACATCAGCACGCCCACCCAGCACGAGCAGATCCCCGTCCGCGTCCTCGGCGGCCCGACCGCGCTCTTCGAGTACGGCGGCCTGCGCTTCCTCACCGACCCCACCTTCGACGCGCCCCGCGACTACCCCGTGCCCGGCGGCCTGCTGACCAAGACGGCGCCCGCCTCGGCCGCGCCCGCCGACCTCGGCCGTATCGACGTGGTCCTGCTCTCCCACGACGAGCACCCCGACAACCTCGACGCGTCCGGCCGGGCCCTGCTCGCGGACGTCCCGCTGACCCTGACCACGCCCGGCGGCGGACAGCGCCTGGGGGCCGGGGCCAAGGGCCTCGCCGACTGGGAGTCGGTCGAACTGGACCGTCCCGGCGGCGGCACTGTCACCGTCACGGGCGTGCCCGCGCTGCACGGGCCCGGCACCCGCGAGGAGGTCGAGCCGTTCACCGGCCAGGTCGTCGGATTCGTGCTGACCGGGCAGGACCTGCCCACGTTCTACGTCAGCGGCGACAACGCCTCGCTCGGTCTGGTCGAGGAGATCGCCGAACGGTTCGGCCCGGTGGACACGGCCATCCTGTTCGCCGGGGCCCCGCGCTTCACCCAGCTCTTCGACGGCGCTGTGATCGTCCTCGACAGCGCGCAGGCCGCCGAGGCCGCCGGGATCCTCGGCGCCCGCCGTGTGGTTCCCGTCCACTGCGACAGCTGGGCCCACTTCACCGAGAGCCGTGACGACGTGGTCGCCGCGTTCACGAAGGCCGGGCTGGCCGGCCGGCTCGATCTGGGCGGAGCCGCCCTCCGGACGCCGGAACCTCAAATGTAGCTCTGAACGTCCCCCTCCCGGGGTTCGAACGTCTCCACCGGGGCCATCACGTGGATGACTGAGGACCGAAGGAGGGGGACATGGGGGACATGGCGGAACTCGGCATCGGCATCGGTTGGCGTCCCGAGATCGCGGAGGCGGTGGAGGCGCTGCCCGGCGTCGACTGGGTCGAGGTGGTCGCGGAGAACATCTGCGCCGACCACCTGCCCGACTCGCTGACCCGGCTGCGGGAGCGCGGCGTGACGGTGGTCCCGCACGGGGTGTCGCTGGGGCTCGGCGGCGCGGACCGGCCGGACCCGGCGCGGCTCGCGGCGCTCGGGGAGAAGGCGGTGGCGCTGGGGGCGCCGCTGGTCACGGAGCACATCGCGTTCGTACGGGCCGGGGGGCCGCTCACCGCGTCGCCGCTCCTCGAAGCGGGCCACCTGCTGCCCGTGCCCCGGACCCGGGACGCGCTCGACGTGCTCTGCGAGAACGTGCGCATCGCGCAGGACGCGCTGCCCGTGCCGCTCGCCCTGGAGAACATCGCGGCCCTGATCGCCTGGCCCGGGGAGGAGCTGACGGAGGGGCAGTTCCTGGCGGAACTCGTGGAGCGTACGGGGGTACGGCTCCTCATCGACGTCGCCAACCTGCACACCAACCACGTCAACCGCGGCGAGGACCCGGCGAAGGCCCTGTCCGAGCTGCCGGTCGAGGCCATCGCCTACGTCCACGTGGCGGGCGGCGTCGAACGCGACGGCGTCTGGCACGACACGCACGCGCATCCCGTGCCGGGTGCCGTGCTCGACGTCCTGGCGGATCTCGCGTCGCGGATCGCGCCGCCCGGGGTGCTCCTGGAGCGGGACGACGACTTCCCGCCGGCGGAGGAGCTGGCGGCGGAACTGACGGTGATCCGGGAGACGGTGGTACGGGAGACGGTCGTACGGGAGACGGTGGCGTCGCCGCTGCTCATCGGCGCGGGCGCCCGGGTGTCGGGCGGACCCATGCCGACGTCGACGCCGACGCCGACTCTGACGCCGCCGCCGAGAACCGCGGCCGCCGCCGCCACTGTCGCCGCCGTGACGCCGGACCTTCCCGGGCCCCGCGCCACGGACGAGGCATCCGCGCCCTGCGACGGCGCCCGCCAGCGCGTCGGGCTCGCGCAGGCCGCGCTGCTGTCCGCGCTCGTCGCCGGAACGCCCGCCCCCGAGGGCTTCGACAGCCGGCGCCTCGGGGTGCAGAGCCGGGCGCTCGCGGCCAAGCGGGCCGGCGTCGTCGCGAAGGTCGCCCCCGAGCTGCCGGAGATCCTCGGCAAGGGCTTCCGGCCCGCGTTCCTCGCGTACGCCAGGACCCGCCCCATGACCGGCGGCTACCGCCGTGACGCCCTCGACTTCGCCGAACACCTGCTGCTCGCCGACCGCCCCGAGGACCCGGCGGCCCGACGGCGGCTCACGGAGTGGTGGCAGGACCGTTCCGGCAGCCGCCCCCCCGGCCGCGCCGTCCGGCTCGCCCGGGCCGCCCGACACGCCCTCGCACGGAGGTGACCGTGAACACCCTGGTCGTCGTCTTCTACGTGGCCGCCGCCGCCGGCATCGCGCTGCTCGTCACCCGGGTCGTCCGGTCACGCGGCGGCACCGGCGGGCCCGTCCACGACCGGTACGAGGCCGCCTTCCTGAACGGCGGCCCGGCACGGGTCGTCGACACCGCCATCGCCGCCCTCCAGTCCGACGGCCGGATCGCGATCGGCGGCCCCGGCATCGTCGCGGTCCTCCGGCCCGTCGCGTACGACCCGGTGGAACGCGCCGTGCTCCAGGAACACGCGGCGGCCCCGCACGGGGCCCTGCACCACCTGCGGCTCGCCGCGATGCGGCACCCGGCGGTCCAGGAGATCGGCGACGGACTCGCGGGGCGCGGGCTGATCGTGGAACCGGCACGGCGGAGCAGCACCCTCGGCTGGTGCCTCGCGCTCGGTCTCACGGCCTTCCTCCTCTTCCCCGTCTCGGTCGTCCTCACGGTCCTCGACCTGGCCACCGCGGCGGAGATGTCGGTGCCGTTCGTGGTGAAGGTGCTGCCCGCCCTGTTCGCCGCCGGGGTCACGGCCATCTCGTGCGGGGCGATCGCCTCGAAGCGGATCACCCCGGCCGGGCAGGGCGCCCTCGCGGCGTACGGACGCGCCCACGGCCACCTGGCGGACGCCGGTCATCTCGTGGCCCTGTACGGGCTGCGGGGTCTGCCCGACCCGATGCTGCGGGAACAACTCCTCGCCGCCGCCCGGGTGTACGCGCCGCCCCGGGGACGGGGGCGCGGAAGGCGGCCCGCGCCCGCGCGTCACTCCACCGCGGACCACGCCGCCGCCGGTGTGGCCACCGTGTGGTGCGCGAACAACAGCTTCTGCGGCGGCTCCCCGGGCGGAGGCTCCGGTTCCTGCTCGTCCGGTTCCTGTTCCTCCGGTTCCTGTTCCTCCGGTTCGTGCTCGGGCGGAGGGTCCGGCGGCGGGGGCGGCGGCAGTTCCTGTTCGAGCTCCAGCGGCAGTTCGTGCTCCAGCTCCAGTTCCAGCGGGAGTTCGTGCTCCAGTTCCAGTAGCTGATCACCCATTCGAGTGGCGGGCCCGCCGGTCCTGTCGTAGAACTCGGACATGGTCTGGGTTCCGCTTCTCCTCGTGGCGTGCGTCGTGGCCGGCGCCGGCTGCGCGCGGCTGTGCCGGGCCACCCTCGTGGCGGCCCTGCCCGCTCCCCCGTCCCCCGCGGGGGACGACGCCGAGCTCACCGTCCTCGAAGCCGCCTACCTCGCCGGCGGTCCGCTGCGGGTCACCGATCTCACCCTCGTCGCCATGCACCGGGAACGGCGGCTGCTGCTCGCCCACACCGGCTGGGCGACGGTCGTGGACTCCTCCACCGGCTCCCGGGACGAGTGGGAGAGCACCGTGCTCGGTGCCATCGGGCCCGGCGGGCAGTCCCCGATCCCCGCGGTCCGTCCGGCGGTGGCCACCGCCGACGCGGTGCGGTCGCTCGCCCAGCGGCTCGTCGACCGGGGGCTCGCCGTGCCCGAGTCGGGCCGCCGGGAGGTGGCGGCCGGGGTCCGCGCGGTGCGGGCCGCCTTCCTGCTCTCCCTGGCGCTCGGGACGGCGGCGGCGCTCCTCGTGCCCGGCACCGAACGCACCCTGGTCGTCGCCGCGTTCGCACTGCCGCTGCTCGCGTCCGGACTGTGCCTGCTGATCGGCCGCGTCGAGGTGTACCCGTACACCCGCTGGGCGTCCCCCGCCGGGCAGCGGCTGCTCTCCGGCCTCTCCCCCGCCGACCCGCTCACCGCGCTCGCGACGCGCGGCCCCGCCGTCCTGGAACCCGAGCTCCGCGCGGCACTCCGGAGACACGCTCCCGTGCGCCTGCCGTAGTTCCTTTACTTCGCTCCTCCCCCGCGCCAACGATCTCTTCGCACCCGCGCGCGCCCCACGCGCACGCGGTCACGAAGGGAAGCACCGATGCCCTCTCCCGCGCTGTACGGAGCCCTCAGCGCCCTCCTGTTCACCTCCGTCCCCTCGCTCGCCCCGGCCCCCGCGCACGACGCCCCGCCGTCCGAGGCACGCGGCACCCTGCTCGCCGCCCGCCGGGCCGCCGCCGAGGGGATCGTCTTCGGCGCCTGCGCCGCGGCCGAGAAGCTGCCGCCGTCCGTCGTGTGCGGCACGGTCCGCGTGCCGCTCGACTACGCGGACCCGGACGGGCCCCGCATCCCGCTGACCGTCAGCCGCGTCAGGGCCTCGGGGCCCGCCGCCGGCCGGCAGGGCGCGCTCCTCTTCAACCCCGGGGGCCCCGGCGCCTCCTCGACGTACTTCCCGCTGGCCGCCGAGCTCCCGGAGTGGCGGCGGATCTCCGCCGCGTACGACCTCGTGGGCTACGCCCCGCGCGGGGTGGGCCGTTCGGCGCCGGTCTCCTGCCAGGATCCGGCGGACCGGGCGACGGGCCCGACACCCGCGCCGAGCCGGCCGTCCGAGGTGTACAAGCGGGAGCGGATCGCGCGGGCGACAACGTACGCGGAGGGCTGCGCGCGCCGGACGGGCCCGGCCCTGCGCCACTACCACTCGCTCAACAACGCCCGGGACCTGGAGGTGGTGCGGGCGGCGCTCGGCGAGCCGCGCCTGACCTACCTGGGCGCCTCGTACGGCACGTACATCGGCGGCCTGTACGCGACCCTCTTCCCGCACCGGGTGCGGCGGATGGTCCTCGACGCGCCCGTGGACCCGTCACCGGGCAGGATCTGGTACCACAACAACCTCGCCCAATCCGAGGCGTTCGAGCGGCGCTGGACGGACTTCCGCACGTGGGTGGCGAAGCACGACGCGGTGTACGGGCTCGGGGGCACCGCGCGGGAGGTGGGCGCGAGCTACGACCGGGTACGCGCCGAACTCGCGGCGCGCCCGGCGGGCGGCCGGGTCGGTCCCGGCCAGCTGCACGGGGCGATGCTGGCGGCCGGCTACGACGACCGGTTCTGGCCGCTGCGGGCGGGCGCCCTCGCCGCGTATCTGAAGGGCGATCCGGAACCGCTGATCGCCCAGGCCGCGCCCCCGGAGACGCCGGATCCCGACGCGGGCAACGGGCGTGCGGTGTACACGGCGGTGGAGTGCAACGACGCGCCCTGGCCGGAGGAGTTCGCCGTCTGGGACCGGGACAACACCCTGCTCGCGGAGCGGGCCCCGTTCGAGACCTGGGACAACGCGTGGATGAACCTGCCCTGCGCGTACTGGAAGGCGCCCCGGCAGCGGCCCCTCGACGTGCGGACGGTTCCCGGGGCGCTGCCGCCGGTGCTGATCATGGCGGCGGAGCGGGACGCGGCGGCCCCGTACGCGGGCGCCCTCGAACTCCAGCGCCGGCTGTCGGGCGCGGCCCTGGTGACCGAGCGGGACGCGGGCACGCACGGTGTCGCGGGCGGGCCGAACGCGTGCGTGAACGGGTATCTGGAGCGCTATCTGCTCACGGGAGCTGTGCCGAGCGCGGAAAAGGGCCCGGAAATGACGCCGGTGCGGCGCGCGTCATGCGCGCCGCACCCGGAGCCGGACCCGGTGTCGCTGGACGGGAGGGCAACGAAGACGCCCGCCGTCTGATCTTCCGGGTCAAGGGGTGGCGCGCCCGGCCGGGAGCAGGGCCGCCACCAGGTTCGTACGGCCGTGTCAGGCCAGGCCCGCCACCAGGTCGGCGACGCTCTTGCGGCGACCGGTGTAGAACGGGACCTCCTCGCGGACGTGCATCCGCGCCTCGGAGGCGCGCAGATGGCGCATGAGGTCGACGATGCGGTGCAGCTCGTCGGCCTCGAAGGCGAGGAGCCACTCGTAGTCGCCGAGCGAGAAGGAGGCGACCGTGTTGGCGCGGACGTCGGGGTAGCCGCGGGCCATCTTGCCGTGGTCGGCGAGCATCCGGCGGCGGTCCTCGTCCGGCAGGAGGTACCAGTCGTAGGAGCGCACGAAGGGGTAGACCGAGACGTAGTCGCGCGGGTTCTCGTCGGCCAGGAAGGCCGGGATGTGCGACTTGTTGAACTCGGCGGGGCGGTGCAGCGCCATGTTGGACCAGACCGGCTCCAGGGCGCGGCCCAGCTTGGTGCGGCGGAAGAGGTTGTACGCCTCCTGGAGCTCGTCGCTCGTCTCGGCGTGCCACCAGATCATGACGTCGGCGTCGGCGCGCAGACCGGACAGGTCGTACGAGCCGCGGACGGTGATGTCCTTGGCGGCGAGCTGGTCGAACAGCTCCTGGACCTCGTCGGCGTAGCCGGCGCGGTCCTCGGGCAGAACGTCGCGCAGCTTGAACACAGACCACAGGGTGTAGCGGATGACCTCGTTGAGGTCCTTCGCCTTCTTACCGGCGTTCGGGATCTTTTCGGGCGCACTCATACGCCTATTCTCGCCCGTCACGAGGAGTGCCCCGCACCGGGGTCGGTCCTTTTCGACGTGGCGATGATCTCGTCGCCGTACCCGGCCCCGATCTCGGCCGTGATCTCGTCGGCCGCTCGGTGGGCCGAGGCGACGCACGCGGGGATGCCGACGCCGTCGTACGCGGCGCCCGCGACCCTCAGTCCTGGCAGGGCGGCGACGGCCTCGCGGACCCTGGCGACGCGCGCGAGATGGCCCACGGGGTACTGGGGCAGGCCGCCGGTCCAGCGGGTGACGGTGGTGGCGACGGGCCGGGCGGCGAGTCCCGTCGCGGCGCCCAGGTCCTTGAGGGAGGCGGCGACGAGGTCGGTGTCCTCGCGGTCGACCTGCCCCTCCTCGCCGTGGCGGCCGACGGAGGTGCGCAGCACGAAGAGGTCGGGGGCGCCGTCGGCGACCCACCGCCACTTCCGGCTGGAGAACGTGGAGGCCTTGATGGTGTGGCCGTCGACGGGCGGCACGAGGAAGCCGGAGCCGGACAGGGCGGGCATGTCGGCGCGGCGGAAGGCCAGGGTGATCAGGGCCATGGAGGCGTACGCGATCCCCGCCAGTTCGGCGGAGGCTGCGGGCGCGTGGTCGGCGAGGAGCGCGGCGGCGGGCCCGGCGGGGGTGGCGAGGACCACGGCGTCGGCGGTCAGGACCCGGTCGCCCGCGTCTCCCACCACGACCTCCCAGCCGGCCGGTCCGGTGCGGCGCAGGGCGGTGACGGGGGTACGGGTGAGGATCTCGCCACCGGCGGCGCGGATCGCGTCGGCGACGGCGCCGGGCAGGGTCCCCACACCGCCCTCCAGGCCGAGGAAGACGGAGCCGCCGAGGCCGGTGGCGGCGCCCGCCGCGTCGGCCGGGACGGCGGCTCCGGCCCGCTGGACGGCGTGGACGGCGGCGGTGAGCGTGGGGTGGCGGCGGGCGGCCTCGAAGAGGGCGGGGACGGCGGCCTTCATCGAGATGCGGTAGGCGTCGCCGGCGTAGACGCCGCCGAGGAGGGGTTCGACGAGCCGGTCGACGACCTCGTGGCCCATGCGCTCGGCGACGTACGCGCCGATGGCGATGTCGTCGCCGATCTCGGTCGGGGGCAGCTCGCGGTCGAGGCCGATCCGGCGCACGCCCTCCTCGGACAGCAGCCCGTCGACGGCGCGGGCGTCGCCGGGGACGCCCATCACATGGCCCTTGGGCATGGGGGTGAGCTCGCCGCGGGACCAGACGGACGCGGTGGTCGTGGCCGGCGCCTGGAGCCGGTCGCCGAGGCCCACGGCCCGGGCGAGGGCGACGGCCTCGGGGCGGCGGGCGAGCAGCGACTCGGCGCCGAGGTCCACGGGCGCGCCGGCGATCTCCCCGGCGAGGAGCTTGCCGCCGAGGCGGTCGCCCGCTTCGAGGAGGGTCACCTGGTGGCCGGCGGTGGCGAGCCGGTGGGCGGCCGCGAGTCCGGCGATCCCGCCTCCGGCGACGACGACGTGGGGTCCCGTGGTGTCCGCGTTCATGGGACCACTCTCTCAAATCGCCCGCGCGCTCCCTTTCCGAGGCCGGAACGTGACCGCATCGCTACCGCCGGACGGCAACCCGCACCGGGGGCTCCCCCGTCCAAGGGGCACGACTCGCCACCATTCCCTGGGGGGATCCATGAGCAGAACACGAACGGTGTCACGGGCGGCCCGGACGACGACGGCCGCCGCACTCCTGACGGCCACGCTCGTCCTGACCGGCTGCGGCGCGGGCGACTCGGCAGACCACGGCGGCAAGAGCAAGCGCGGCGTGAGCGCGGGGACGCGCGCCGACGACGGATCGAAGGCCGAGGGCGCGGCCGCCCCCGCCTCGGGCGGCGAGCAGCAGTCCGCGGCGCCGGGCAAGGCCGTACGGCAGCAGCAGCACGTCATCCGCACGGCCTCGCTGACCGTGGAGGTCGAGGACGCGGCGAAGGCCCTGGTCACGGCCCGCAGGGTGGCGGCGGGCGCGGGCGGTCTGGTGGAGAACGAGTCGACGGAGCGGTTCGACGACTCGTACGTCACCTCGCGCATCGTGCTGCGGGTGCCGCAGGAGCAGTACGACGCGGTCCTCATCGAGCTGGCGGGCACGGGCAAGCTGATCGCCCGCAAGGCGGACGCCAAGGACGTCACCGAGCAGGTGGTAGACGTGGAGAGCCGGATCGCGACGCAGCGGGCGAGCGTGGCGCGGGTGCGGGCGCTGATGCAGCGGGCGGAGAAGCTGGCCGACGTGGTGACCCTGGAGGGCGAGCTGAGCCGCCGCCAGGCGGACCTGGAGTCGCTGCTCGCCCAGCAGTCCTCGCTCAAGGACCGGACGGCGCTGGCCACGATCACCCTCGAACTGACCGAGAAGGAGAAGCCGGGCGCCGACAAGGAGGAGGACGAGGGCCGCCCCGGCTTCGGTGACGCCCTGTCCGGCGGGTGGAACGCGCTGGTGGGGGCGCTCGCGTGGATCGTGATCGTCCTGGCCGCGCTGGCCCCGTGGCTCGCGGTGGCGCTGATCGCGTTCGTCGTCTGGCACCGCGTGCTCCGCCCGCGCCGCGCGGCGCGCCCGGGCGCGGCCCCGGAGACCGGCCGACTGCCGGAGGCGAATGCCGCCGGGGTCGCCGCGGCTCCGGAGACCCCGAAGACCCCGGAGACTCCTGAGAAGTAGTTTCTTCTCATGACTGAACGACTGATCGTGATCGGGGGCGACGCGGCGGGCATGTCCGCCGCGTCGCAGGCGCGCAGGCTCAAATCCGCCGGGGAGCTGGAGATCGTCGCCTTCGAGCGCGGTCATTTCTCCTCGTACTCGGCCTGCGGCATCCCGTACTGGGTCGGCGGGGACGTCGCCTCGCGGGGCGAGCTGATCGCCCGTTCCCCGGAGGAGCACCGGGCCCGGGACATCGATCTGCGGATGCGGACCGAGGTGACCGCCATCGACGTGCCGGGGCGGCGGGTCCTCTCCCGGGACCTCGACGCGGGCACGGAGGCGTGGACGGGCTTCGACAAGCTGGTGATCGCGACCGGCGCCCGGCCGATGCGTCCGTCGCTGCCGGGGATCGACGCACCCGGGGTGCACGGGGTGCAGACCCTCGACGACGGCCAGGCGCTGCTCGACTCGCTGGAGCGGACGCCGGGGCGGCGGGCGGTCGTGGTCGGCGCCGGATACATCGGCGTGGAGATGGCGGAGGCGCTCCTCGCCCGGGGGTACGAGGTGACGGTCCTGACCCGGGGCGAGCAGCCGATGGCGACGCTCGATCCGGACATGGGCCGGCTGGTGCACCGGGCGATGGACGGCCTCGGGATCACCACGGTCGTCTCCGCGGAGGTGACGAAGATCCTCACCGGCGCGGGAGGCCGGGTGCGGGCGGTGGCGACGGCCGACGCCGAGTATCCGGCCGACGTGGTGGTCCTGGGGACGGGCGTGGTGCCGGAGACCTCGCTCGCGCGGGCGGCGGGGCTGCCGCTGGGCGCGCGCGGCGGGCTGCTCACCGATCTCGCGATGCGGGTGCGGGGCCACGAGGACATCTGGGCGGGCGGTGACTGCGTGGAGGTCCTGGACCTGGTCTCGGGCCGGCAGCGGTACGTGCCGCTGGGGACGCACGCGAACAAGCACGGCCAGGTCATCGGGGCGAACGTCGGCGGCGACTACGCCACGTTCCCGGGTGTGGTGGGCACGGCGGTGTCGAAGGTCTGCGACCTGGAGATCGCGCGGACGGGCCTGCGGGAGAAGGACGCCCGGGAGGCGGGGCTGCGGTTCGTGACGGTGACGGTGGAGTCGACGAGCCGCGCGGGCTACTACCCGGGGGCCGCGCCGATGACGGTGAAGATGCTGGCGGAGCGGCGTACGGGCCGGCTGCTCGGCGTGCAGATCGTGGGGCGGGAGGGCGCGGCCAAGCGCGTGGACATCGCGGCGGTCGCGCTGACGGCGGGGATGACCGTGGAGGCGATGACGGCCCTGGACCTGGGGTACGCGCCGCCGTTCTCGCCGGTCTGGGACCCGGTGCTGATCGCGGCCCGAAAGGCGACGGCGGCCGTTCGGGCGGCGGGATGACCCGAGCGGCGGCGTGACACGGGGTGACGGTTTGCGTGAATACCGTCACCGTGAGTGTCTGATCACATGATCCGACACACCGCGCGTGCGCTCTGCGCCGCCTCACTCGTCATCGCCCCGCTCGCCCTGTCCGTGACCCCGGCTCACGCGGTCACGACCTGCACGGTCAACGGCTTTCCCGTGACCGGCACGGTCGTGTCCGGCACCCCCGGCAGCGACGTCATCCGCTGCGCCTCGGTCGTCGGCGGCGACCAGGTCAACGGTCTCGGCGGCAGCGACACCATCGTCGTCACCGGCTCGGTCGCCGGCCTGGTGACCGGCGGTCCGGGCGCCGACTACCTCAGCACCCCCGGCACGGTCTCCGGCACGGTGTCCGGGGGTGACGCGGCCGACTACCTCACGGCCGGGACCGTCACCCCGAGCGGCACCGTCACGGGCGGGCTCGGGAACGACTACCTCCGGGTCTCGGCCAACGCGGGCATCGTCGACGGCAGCCTCGGCTTCGACTTCTGCCGGGTCGGCGTCGGCAACGCACCGGTCAACTGCGAGGCCTAGAGAGGACCTCGGGAGACTCCCCCGCGCGGGCGGCCGCCTGACGACGGTCAGACGGCCGTCCGCGTGTGCACGTAGTCGACGAGACGGGTCAGGGCGTCCGGGTCCATCGACGGCATGACGCCGTGGCCCAGGTTGAAGACGTGCCCCTCCAGGCCCTTCGCGGCGGCGAGGACCTCGTCCGTCTTCGCCTCCACGACCTCGCGCGAGGCGAAGAGCACGGCGGGGTCCAGGTTGCCCTGGAGCGCCTTGCCGGGGCCGACGCGGCGGGCGGCCTCGTCGAGCGGGACGCGCCAGTCGACGCCGACGACGTCCGCGCCCGCCTCGCCCATGAGGCCGAGCAGCTCGCCCGTACCCACGCCGAAGTGGATGCGCGGGACGCCGTAGCCGGCGACCGCGTCGAAGACCTTCACGGAGGCCGGCATCACCGAGCGGCGGTAGTCGGCCGGGGCGAGGGCGCCCACCCAGGAGTCGAAGAGCTGTACGGCGGAGGCGCCGGCCTCGATCTGCACCTTGAGGAAGGCCGAGGTGATCTCGGCGAGGCGGTCGAGCAGGTCGGCCCAGAGCTGCGGGTCGCCGTACATGAGCGCCTTGGTGTGCTCGTGGTTACGGGACGGGCCGCCCTCGACGAGGTAGCTCGCGAGGGTGAAAGGCGCGCCCGCGAAGCCGATGAGCGGGGTCTCGCCCAGCTCGGCGGTGAGCATTCCGATGGCCTCGGTGACGTAGTGGACGTCCTCGGGGGTCAGGTCGCGCAGCCGGGCCAGGTCGGCGCGGGTGCGGATCGGCTCGGCGACGACCGGGCCGACGCCGGGCTTGATGTCGAGGTCGATGCCGATGGCCTTGAGCGGGACGACGATGTCGCTGAAGTAGATGGCCGCGTCGACCTTGTGCCGGCGGACCGGCTGGAGCGTGATCTCGGTGACCAGCTCGGGCCGCATGCACGACTCGAGCATGGGGATGCCCTCGCGGACCTTCAGGTACTCGGGGAGGGAGCGCCCGGCCTGCCGCATGAACCAGACGGGGGTGTGCGGCACGGGCTCGCGCCGGCATGCCTTGAGGAACGCGGAGTCGTGCGTCCGCGACTGCTGCTTCGTCTGCTGGCCCTGCGGGCGGCTATTGGCACTCACGCCCAGAATCTTCGCATGTGGCGGGAAGCCGCTCGTCCGGGCCGGGTGTCCCTCCCCGCACTGAGGCCCCGTTCCGCCTACTCTTCCCCGCATGGCTGCGGCTCAGGGACATTTTTCCGATCATTCCGACGGCAAAAGAGGGACGGACGAGACAGCGGACAGTACGGAGACGAACCCGGTACCCGCCGCCTTCCGGCGTGCGGTGGAGGCGCTGCGATCGGCGCGACTGCGTTCCGAGATCGAGATCGACCCGACCAGGCCCCCGCAGCGCCTGGCCCCGTACGCGTACGCGGTGGAGGCGGCCGTCGTCGACGGCGAGGACGATCTCGCGGACGGACGGCTCGTGCTGCTGCACGATCCGGACGGCCACGAGGCATGGAAGGGGACGTTCCGGCTGGTGACGCTCGTCCGGGCGGAGCTGGAGCCGGAGATGGCGGCGGACCCGCTGCTCCCCGAGGTGTGCTGGTCCTGGCTGACCGGGGCCCTGGAGGCACGCGGGCTCGCGTACGGGGAGGCGAGCGGGACCGTCACCATGGCGGGCTCGCACTATTTCGGCGGGCTCGCGGACCGGAGGCCGGCGACCCAGATCGAGATCCGGGCCTCCTGGACGCCGCGCGAGGGGCTCGGCGGGGTGCCGGACACGGGGGCGCACCTGGCGGCCTGGTGCGATCTGCTCTGCCAGATCGCGGGGCTGCCTCCCGCCCCGGCCGAGCCGGCGCCGGGTCCGGCGGGGACGGTGTCGGGCGCGGGGATCGTCTCGCTGCCCCAGCGGCGGGGCCCCCAGCAGGTGTAGGAGCTTCTCCGGCGGGCCCTCTCCAGCGGGACGGGAGGCGTCCGCCCGGGGTCCTCGCGAGCGTCCGGTCGGGCATCCACGCAGGGTCCGATCGGGGGCCCGATCAGGGGTCCGATCAGGGTTCCGATCGGGGGTCCGCTCGTAGGATGATCGATCACGCGTCCGAATTGCCCTAATTGTTACTCACCAAATCGTGATCTTTCCCTAAAGGAGGAGGGCTCAGCTGCCGAAGGAGTCAGTGACCCCTTCAGCAGCACGGGTTCGCCCCCCGGCTTCATCCCCGAGCCGGCTCCGTCCCGCACCCTTCCCCCCAGGAGGCCTGGTGTCCGTTCTCCTCGAGCAGCCCGCAAGCCTGGTCGCCTACCGCCCGAACAAGCCGACGGCCATGGTCGTCGTTGCCGACCCGCGCGTCCGCTCCACCGTGACCCGCCACCTGTGGGCCCTCGGAGTACGCGACGTGATCGAGGCTTCTTCCATCGCGGAGGCACGTCCCCGCGTCGGCAATCCACGCGACATCTGCGTGGCCGACGTCCACCTGCCCGACGGCAGCGGCCTGACCCTGCTGTCCGAGACCCGCGCCGCGGGCTGGCCCAACGGACTCGCCCTCTCGGCCGCCGATGACATCGGCGCCGTACGCAACGCCCTGGCGGGCGGCGTGAAGGGCTATGTCGTCACCGGTACCCGTACCAACATCGGCCACCCGACCCGGCCCGGAGCCGCACCCATCGGTTCCGCCGCCGCACGTCTGGGCCACCGCCGCCCCCCGGGTGCCCCGAGCCACCCGGGCGGCTACCGCGAGCTCTCCGGCCGTGAGGTCGAGGTGCTCCGGCTCGTCGCGGAGGGCCAGTCGAACAAGGCGATCGGCGTCTCCATGGGCCTCTCCGCCCTCACCGTCAAAAGCCACCTCGCCCGCATCGCCCGCAAGCTGGGCACCGGCGACCGCGCCGGCATGGTCGCGGTGGCCCTGCGGACGGGCATCATCCACTGACGGAAGGCCAGTGGAAAGCCCGCGCCTGTCGACGGAACGTTCCGTCGACAGGCGCTTGCCGTTCACCGATACCCTTGACAGGTGACCGACGCCCAAGAGACCGCAGCAGACACAGCACTGCGCACCACCGGGGGCGGCCCCCCGGACGACGATGTCCCTGCGAATGGGCTTCCGATCCCGTTGCTGGAGCCCCGCGAGGGGATCCCGCCCGTCGTCGAGACCGACGAGGCCCTCGCCGAGGTGATCGCCGCGTTCGCCGCCGGGACGGGCCCCGTGGCCGTCGACGCCGAGCGCGCCTCCGGCTACCGCTACGGGCAGCGCGCCTACCTCGTACAGCTCCGCCGCGAGGGCGCGGGCAGCGCGCTGATCGACCCCGTGGGCTGCCCCGACCTCTCGGGGCTCGGCGAGGCGCTCGCCGGGACCGAGTGGATCCTGCACGCCGCGACCCAGGACCTTCCGTGCCTGCGCGACATAGGCATGCTCCCCACCTCGCTCTTCGACACCGAGCTGGCCGGACGGCTCGCGGGCTTCCCGCGCGTCGGCCTCGGCGCGATGGTCGAGTCCGTCCTCGGCTACGCCCTGGAGAAGGGCCACTCCGCCGTCGACTGGTCCACCCGCCCGCTGCCCGAGCCCTGGCTGCGGTACGCGGCGCTCGACGTCGAACTCCTCGTCGACCTGCGCGACGCGCTGGAGAAGGAGCTCGACCGGCAGGGGAAGCTGGAGTGGGCGCACCAGGAGTTCGACGCGATCGCCTCCGCCCCGCCCGCCCCGCCGCGCAAGGACCCGTGGCGCCGTACCTCCGGCATGCACAAGGTGCGCCGGCGCCGCCAGATGGCGGTCGTACGGGAGCTGTGGACGGCCCGTGACAAGGTCGCCCAGCGGCGGGACGTCTCCCCCGGCAAGGTGCTGAGCGACGCGGCGATCGTCGAGGCGGCGCTCGCGGTGCCGGTGAACGTGGCCGCGCTGACGGCGCTGCCCGGCTTCGGCAACCGGATGGGCCGTCGCCAGCTGGAACAGTGGCAGGCCGCGGTGGACCGTGCCAGGGCCCTGCCGGAGAGCGAGCTCCCCCAGCCGGGCCAGCAGGTCGCGGGCCCGCCCCCGCCGCGCGCCTGGGCGGACAAGGACCCCGTCGCGGCGGCCCGCCTCTCGGCGGCGCGCGCCTCGGTCTCGGCCCTCTCGGAGGAGCTGAACCTCCCCCAGGAGAACCTGATCACTCCGGACACGGTCCGCCGCGTCTGCTGGGAGCCGCCGACCCCGGCGACCCCGGAAGCCGTGGCCACCGCCCTGGCCGGCTACGGCGCCCGCCCGTGGCAGGTCGAACTGGTGACCCCGCTGCTGGTGGAGGCGTTGACGGCGACGGCGTGACCCCGCTTCGAGAGAGCCCCCGACCGCGTGCGGCCGGGGGCTCCGCCGTCCCGTGGGACCCATGAGCCGCTGTGGGCCTCCTAGGGGGCCGGGCTGAGGTTCCCGTCGGTGTCCATGTCGAAGACGCCCTGGGTCTTGCCGTCGACCTTGAGGTGCTTGAGCCAGTGCTTGGAGAGGTTGTGCACGTTCTTGTGCTGCATCTCCCAGACGACCGAATGCCCCGCGCAGGCCAGTTTGACCATCAGCTTGTGCGGGCCCGCGACGGCGTCGTAGAGCGCGGGGACCGAGAAGTTGAGTTCCGGGTTCGGGTTGGGCGGTGACGTGTTCACCTGCTTGTCGTACTCCCCGTACACGATCAGTACGGGCACGCCGCCGCCGAGCACCCCGCCCTGCGCCGCGGTGGTGTCGTTCCATCCCCACCGGACGAAGTTCCTGATCCGGTTGAACCCCGTCGGGGGTCCCCACGTGCTGCCGACCGGGTCGTTCGCCATGATCGCGTCCCATGCCACGTCGACGATGCCGGGCGCGCGCTGCCCCTCGCAGGGCGCCTCGCCCTTCCAGCCTTGGTCAAACCCCGACTTCCCGCCGATGAAGGTCGGGAAGCCCGGGACCGGAAGCACGGCCGGTGGGTTCGAGGTGCCGAGGGGCGGGAAGATCGGCGCCAGCAGGAACAGGCTCTCCACCTTCGCGGGGTTCTTCACCGCGTACGGGCCCATGGTGAACGCGGCGGCGGACCAGCCGATGAAGGCGACCTTCTCCACGCCGCACTCGGCGCGGATGAATTCCACGACCGTGTTCAGCTCGTCCCGGTCGCTGTTCGAGTTGGTCAGCTGGAACGGGTAGTTCGGCGTGCCCGGAACGAATCCCGGCGGCCTCGGCGTCAGCAGGGGCTGCTGGGCCGGGTTGACGTTGTGGGGGTCGTCCATCTTGGGACGCGGGGAGCGTCCGGAGCCCTGGAGGTCCATCATGAAGACGTCGTAGCCGGCCTTCGCCAGCGCCTCGGCCCAGCTGTACGACTCGTACTGGAGGTCGAAGCCCGCGAGCACCGGGACGCTCCGGCCGTGGAGCATGAGGACCGGTGTACGCGTCCCGGTGTCGGACGTGTCGCGCCGCTCCCGTACGAAGAGCTTGACCGCCTCGCCCGCGTTCGCGGGGACGGTGGACGTGTGAGGGACCTCGTGGTCGGTGGTGACGATCGCCATAGGAGTCCGTTCCGTGCGCAGCGCCGGGGCCTCGTGCCCCGGCGCGGCCAGACTCCGCCCGGGGCGGGTGTTCGCGGCGCGACACGGCCGCCGCCCTGGGCCCATCGGGTGGCAGGACCGTTCGAACGGACGGGCGTACGCGGGGGGCGCGCGGCCGGTCCTGCGGCATCCTCGGGATGTGACCTTCGCCGCTTGCCCCCCAGGGGCTGGGCAGTCCGGTTACTCACAAGTAGCATGAAGGAAGCAAGCGCACGCTTAGGCGTGTCGCGGCAGCAGTGCCATCCCGCACCCTGGAGGAGAGCCATCGTGCCTCGTAGCGTCAGGGACGTCGTCTTCGTCGACGGCGTCCGCACCCCGTTCGGCAAGGCGGGCCCGAAGGGCATCTACCACGAGACCCGCGCCGACGACCTCGTCGTCAAGGCCATCCGGGAGCTGCTGCGCCGCAACCCCGGCCTCGACCCCGCGAAGATCGACGAGGTCGCCATCGCCGCGACCACGCAGATCGGTGACCAGGGCCTGACCCTCGGCCGCACGGCGGGCATCCTCGCCGGGCTGCCGCAGTCGGTGCCGGGCTACTCGATCGACCGCATGTGTGCCGGCGCGCTGACCGCCGTCACCTCGGTGGCCGGTTCGATCGCCTTCGGCGCGTACGACGCCGTCATCGCCGGTGGCGTCGAGCACATGGGCCGTCACCCCATGGGCGAGGGCGTCGACCCGAACCCGCGGTTCGTCAGCGAGAAGCTGGTCGACGAGTCCGCCCTGTTCATGGGCATGACCGCCGAGAACCTGCACGACCGGTACCCGAGCATCACCAAGCAGCGCGCCGACGAGTACGCCGTGCGCTCGCAGGAGAAGGCCGCCAAGGCGTACGCCGACGGCAAGATCCAGCAGGACCTGGTGCCGATCTCGGTGCGCCGCACCGACGCCTCCACCGGCGAGACCGGCTGGGGCCTGGTCACCGCCGACGAGCCGATGCGCCCGGGCACCACCCTGGAGTCGCTCGCCAACCTGAAGACGCCGTTCCGCGTCCACGGCAACGTGACCGCGGGCAACGCGGCCGGTCTCAACGACGGCGCGACCGCCTCGATCATCGCCTCCGAGGACTTCGCCCGCGAGCACGACCTCCCGGTCAAGATGCGCCTCGTCTCGTACGCCTTCGCCGGCGTCGAGCCCGAGGTCATGGGCTACGGCCCGATCCCGGCGACCGAGAAGGCCCTCGCCAAGGCCGGTCTGTCGATCGAGGACATCGACCTCTTCGAGGTCAACGAGGCCTTCGCGGTCCAGGTCCTCGCGTTCCTGGAGCACTACGGCATCGCCGACGACGACGCCCGCGTCAACCAGTACGGCGGCGCCATCGCCTACGGCCACCCGCTCGCCTCCTCCGGCGTCCGTCTGATGACGCAGCTGGCCCGCCAGTTCGAGGAGAACCCGCAGGTCCGCTACGGCCTCAACACCATGTGCGTCGGCTTCGGCATGGGCGCGACGGTCATCTGGGAAAACCCCCACTGGGAGGGCAAGTGAGCACCACCGCCGAGCTTCTGAAGGGCGCCGCCGCGCTCTTCCCCGACGAGGTCGTCACGAGCGCCCACGTACGGCACTTCGAACTCCCCGCCGGTGCGGGTCGGTTCGCGCTGATCACGCTGGACAACGGCTTCGACCACACCAAGCCGACCACCTTCGGCCCGCAGTCGCTCGCCAACCTGAACACGGCGATCGACCAGGTCGAGGCCGAGGCCACGAACGGTGAGATCGTCGGCGCCGGCATCACCGGCAAGCCGTTCATCTTCGCCGTCGGCGCCGACCTCAAGGGCGTCGAGCTGCTGAGGAAGCACGACGAGGCCCTCGCCATCGGCAAGGGCGGCCACGACGTCTTCAAGCGTCTGTCCGCGCTCGCCGTGCCGACCTTCGCGTACTACAACGGCGCGGCCATGGGCGGCGGCGTCGAGGTCGGTCTGCACTGCACCTACCGCACTGTGTCGAAGGCCCTGCCGGCCTTCTCGCTGCCCGAGGTCTTCCTCGGCCTGGTGCCCGGCTGGGGCGGCTGCGCGATCCTGCCCAACCTCATCGGTGCCGAGAAGGCCGTCTCGGTCATCATCGAGAACTCGCTGAACCAGAACCGTCAGCTCAAGGGCAAGCAGGTCTTCGAGCTCGGCATCGCCGACGCGCTCTTCGAGGGCGCGGACTTCCTGGAGCAGTCGCTGATCTGGACGGCCTCCGTCCTGAACGGCTCCGTCACCGTCGAGCGCCCCGAGATCGACCGCGGTGAGGGCTGGGACCAGGCCGTCGCCAAGGGCCGTGCCATCGCCGACTCCAAGGTGCACGGCGCCGCCCCGGCCGCCTACCGCGCCCTCGACATCATCGAGGCCGCCAAGGACGGGGACCTGCAGAAGGGCTTCGACGCCGAGGACCAGGCCCTCGCGGACCTGATCATGGGCGGCGAGCTGCGCTCCGGCATCTACGCCTTCAACCTGGTGCAGAAGCGCGGCAAGCGCCCCGCCGGCGCCCCGGACAAGTCGCTGGCCCGCCCGGTCACCAAGGTCGGCGTCGTCGGCGCCGGTCTGATGGCGTCCCAGCTGGCCCTGCTCTTCCTGCGCCGCCTCGAGGTGCCGGTCGTCCTGACCGACATCGACCAGGAGCGCGTCGACAAGGGCGTGGGCTACGTCCACGCCGAGATCGAGAAGCTGCTCGGCAAGGGCCGCATCAACCAGGACAAGGCCAACCGTCTCAAGGGCCTGGTCTCCGGTGTCCTGGACAAGGCCGCCGGCTTCGCGGACGCGGACTTCATCATCGAGGCCGTGTTCGAGGAGATGTCCGTCAAGCAGAAGGTGTTCGCGGAGGTCGAGGCGGTCGCCCCGGCGCACGCGATCCTCGCCACCAACACCTCCTCGCTGTCGGTCTCCGAGATGGCGTCGAAGCTCCGGAACCCGGAGCGCGTGGTCGGCTTCCACTTCTTCAACCCGGTCGCGATCCTCCCGCTCCTGGAGATCGTCCGCGGCGAGCAGACGGACGAGGCCTCCCTGGCCACCGCGTTCGGTGTCGCGAAGAAGCTGAAGAAGACCGCGGTCCTGACGAAAGACGCCCCGGCGTTCGTCGTGAACCGCATCCTCACCCGCTTCATGGGCGAGATCCAGAACGTCATCGACGAGGGCACCTCGGTCGAGACCGCGGAGAAGGCCATCGAGCCGCTCGGTCTGCCGATGTCCCCGCTGGTCCTCCTGGAGCTCGTCGGCCCGGCGATCGGTCTGCACGTCTCCGAGACCCTGAACCGCGCCTTCCCGGACCGCTTCACGGTCTCCCCCAACCTGAAGGCCGTCGTCGAGGCCGGCAAGCGCGGCTTCTACGTCTACAAGCCCGAGAACGGCTTCAAGCCGGAGCTCGACCCCGAGGTCGCCGCCCTCCTCGTCCAGGGCGACTCCGTCCTGACCGAGGAGCAGGTCCGCGACCGCGTCCTGGACGCGGTGGCGCAGGAGATCGGCCTGATGCTGGAGGAGGGTGTCGTCGCCGAGGCGCAGGACATCGACCTCTGCCTGATCACGGGCGCGGGCTGGCCCTTCCACCTGGGCGGCATCACGCCGTACCTGGACCGTGAGGGCGTCTCCGAGCGCGTCAACGGCAAGCGTTTCCTGGCGCAGGGCGTGGCGAGCGTCCCGGCGTAACGCCGGAGCTCACTCCCTCAGGGCGTACGCGAACGGCCCCGGCACCTCTCCAGGTGCCGGGGCCGTTCGCGTACCGAGGGGTACGGGGGGTCAGCCCACGGGGCGCCAGCTCTCGAGGAGGAGGCCGTCCGTCGCTGCCTTCTGGCGCGTGGTGACCAGTGTCCCGCCGCCGGCCAGGGCCATCGCGACCAGGCGGCCGTCGAGCCCCCGGGTGAGGACCGTGGTCAGCTGCCCGCGCGGCTCCCCGGTCTCCGACCAGCGCGCGCCCGCCTCCTCCTGCTCGCTCGGGTAGGCGGCGAGGGCGAGACGGCCGTCGGCCGACTGCTGGGCGAGGACCGTGCAGTCGAAGCCGTCGATCAGACAGCGGGTGGCGGAAAGCCGTCCCGCACCGACCGCGTCGGCGAGGCGCGTCGGCGCCAGCCCGCGTCCCGGGGACCAGGCGCGGACGCCGCCGTCCTTGTCGCAGTAGAAGAGCGTCACGTGGCCCGAGGGGCCGGTCACCGCGGCGAGCGTGCCGGGGACGGCCTCCGCGGGCACCACGTCCTGGCGGACGGGCTTGGCCCCGGGCTCCTCCTGGACGTAGCGGAGCAGGCCCTTCGCGGTGGCCGTGAGGAGCTCGACGCGCCCCTGGCCGTTGACCGCCGCGACCGGGGACGCGTCGGTGCCCGAGCCGTGCAGGTCCCACCACGGGTGCCAGCCGCCCGCGTCCTTCTGCGCCCGGACGCTCAGTCCGCCGCCGCCGTTCCGTACGAAGGCGTACGCGCGGCCCTGGGCGTCCACCGCGACGGCCGGGTTCCCCGTCCACGGCCCCTTGCCGTTCGAGTGCCCGAGGGAGCGCCACGCCACGGCGGGACGGCCCGTCTGGAACTGGATGCTGTGCACCAGCTCGACGTGTCCCTCGTCCCCGGGCGTGGGCCGCAGACCGACGAGGTGGACGTAGCGGTCGGCGCCCTGGCCGACCGCGAGGAAGGGCGTCAGACCGTCGCCGCCGAGGGAGTCCGGCCCGCTCCAGCCGCCGGTGGGCTCCTCGGTCCAGCGCACCACCTCACCGTCCCGGGGCAGGTACACGCTGAACCGTCCCTCCTCCCCTCTGGTCAGCCAGCCGCCCTGGAGGAGCGGGGCGGAAGTGGAACCGTGGGCAGAGGCTGTGGGGGCCTGGGATCGATTCGCCATGGGGGGATCCAGCGCTCCGGTCGTCGGGGGAGTTCGGGTACGAACCGACTGTAGTCGCCCGCCCGAACCCCTCCGCCCGCCGGTGCCGTGCCCGCTCAGTACTTCGCTTCCCGGCGCTCCCGGCCCTCCCGGCCCAACCGGCTGTGCCCGCGCCCGTACAGGAAGTACACGACGATGCCGATCGCCATCCACACGGCGAAGCGGAACCAGGTCTCGCCCGGCAGGTTGAGCATCAGCCAGACCGAGGCGGCGATGGAGAGGATCGGCAGCGCCGGCACCCAGGGGGTGCGGAAGGAGCGCGGCAGGTCGGGGCGGGTCCGGCGGAGCACCATGACGCCGATGGCGACCACGACGAAGGCGAAGAGCGTGCCGATGTTCACCAGGGTCGCGAGCTCGTTGATGCTGGTGAAGCCCGCGACGATGGCGATGATCACACCGAGGAGGATCGTCGGGCGGTACGGGGTCCGGTACTTCGGGTGGGTGACGGAGAAGAAGCGCGGCAGCAGGCCGTCGCGGCTCATCGCGAAGAAGACGCGGGTCTGGCCGAGGAGCAGGATCAGACAGACCGTGGTGAGGCCGACGGCGGCGCCGAAGCTGATCACGCCCGCGTAGAAGGGATGCCCTGCGGCCTTGAAGGCGTCGGCGAGCGGGGCGCTCACGGACAGCTCCGTGTAGTGCTGCATGCCGGTGACGACGAGTGCCACGGCCACGTACAGCACGGTGCAGATGAGGAGGGAGCCGAGGATGCCCCGGGGCATGTCCCGCTGCGGCAGCTTGGTCTCCTCGGCGGCGGTGGCCACCACGTCGAAGCCGATGAAGGCGAAGAAGACCACCGAGGCGGCGGTGAAGATGCCCATCACGCCGAAGTTGGTGGGCTCGTAGCCGAAGAGGAGCTGGACGAGCGGGGAGTCCCAGTTGGAGCCGCCGCCCTCCGGGGTGACGGCCGGCGGGATGAACGGGTCGTAGTTGTCGCCGACGATGAAGAACAGGCCGGCGATGATCACGATCATCACCACGGTCACCTTGATCGCCACGACGACCGCGGTGATCCGGGCGGAGAGCTTCATGCCCAGGACGAGGACGACGGTCAGCACCAGGACGAGGACGAAGGCCAGGATGTCGAAGGAGCCGCCGGGCGCATCAGGGCCTTGGAGCGACGCTGGTAGATGCCAGTCGATGTTGTCCATGAGCGAGCGGACGTACCCCGACCAGCCGACGGCCACCACCGCCGTACCGAGCGCGAACTCCAGGACGAGGTCCCAGCCGATGATCCAGGCGGGCAGCTCGCCGATCGAGGCGTACGCGAAGGTGTACGCCGATCCCGCCACCGGCACCGTCGAGGCGAACTCGGCGTAGCAGAGGGCGGCGAGGGCGCAGACGATGCCTGCCGCGACGAAGGCGAGGGCCGTGGCCGGTCCCGCGTTCTCCTTGGCGACCTTGCCGGTGAGGACGAAGATGCCGGTGCCGATGATGACGCCGACGCCGAACACCGTCAGATCCCAGGCCGACAGGGATTTGCGGAGCGCGTGCTCGGGCTCCTCCGTGTCGCGGATCGACTGCTCGACCGACTTGGTCCGGAACATTCCGGAATTCGCCCGTGGCTGTTGGTCCGTACTCACCCTGGCACCTCCGCGCCGTGCCTGACGTCGATCTCGGAGCCTCCGTGAACGGGAGGCTGAGGTGACGCTGCCCGCAGAACGCCAGAATGCACGCGAAAAGGCCGGTCGGCACCCGGGAGGGTGAACCGACCGGCCCAAAGGTTACTCAGTGTGACCGGAATTCGCTGGTGCGGAGTCAGTCGCGCGCGGGTTCCACGGCCTTCGCGCTGGGCTCGAACCTTCCGTCGAGACGCGAGACCAGACCGGTGACCTGGCGGGCGATGTCCGGGGCGGTCAGCCCGATCTCGGCCATGACCTCAGCGCGCGAGGCGTGGTCGAGGAAGCGCGGCGGGATGCCGAAGTCACGCAGCGGCACGTCCACGCCGGCGTCGCGCAGGGCCTGCGCGACGGCCGAGCCGACGCCGCCCACGCGGCTGTTGTCCTCGACGGTGACGACGACCCGGTGGCCCTCGGCGAGCGGGGCGAGGGCCTCGTCGACGGGCTTGACCCAGCGGGGGTCGACCACGGTGGTGGAGATGCCCTGCCGGTCGAGCAGGTCGGCGATCTCCAGGCACATGGGCGCCAGGGCGCCCACGGAGACCAGGAGGACGTCCGGCCGGTTGGAGCCGGGCTCGCGGAGCACGTCCATGCCGCCGACGCGGCGCAGGGCCGGTACGGCGGGGCCGACGGCGCCCTTGGAGAAGCGGACCACGGTCGGGGCGTCGGTGACCTCGACGGCCTCGCGCAGCTGGGCGCGGACCTGGTCGGCGTCGCGCGGCGCGGCGAGCCGCAGACCGGGCACGACCTGGAGGATCGACATGTCCCACATGCCGTTGTGGGAGGCGCCGTCCGTGCCGGTGACGCCGGCCCGGTCCAGGACGAAGGTGACGCCGCACTTGTGCAGGGCCACGTCCATCAGGACCTGGTCGAAGGCGCGGTTGAGGAAGGTCGCGTAGACGGCGAAGACCGGGTGGAGGCCGCCGGTGGCGAGGCCGGCCGCGGAGACGGCGGCGTGCTGCTCGGCGATGCCGACGTCGAAGACGCGGTCGGGGAAGGCCTTGGCGAACTTGTCGAGGCCGACGGGCTGGAGCATGGCCGCGGTGATCGCGACGATGTCCGCGCGCTCCTTGCCGAGCTCGACCATCTCCTGGGCGAAGACGCCCGTCCAGTCGGCGCCGGAGGAGGAGATCGGCAGGCCGGTGTCGGGGTGGATCTTGCCGACGGCGTGGAAGCGGTCGGCCTCGTCCTGGAGCGCCGGCTGGTAGCCGCGGCCCTTCTCGGTGAGGCAGTGGACGATGACCGGGCCGCCGAAGCGCTTGGCACGGGTCAGCGCGGACTCCAGGGCCTCGAGGTCGTGGCCGTCGATGGGGCCGACGTACTTGAGGCCGAGGTCCTCGAACATGCCCTGCGGGGCGATGAAGTCCTTGAGACCCTTCTTGGCGCCGTGCAGGGTCTCGTAGAGCGGCTTCCCGACGACCGGGGTGCGCTCCAGGATGTCCTTGCCGCGCGCGAGGAAGCGCTCGTACCCGTCGGTGGTGCGCAGGGTGGCCAGGTGGTTGGCGAGGCCGCCGATGGTCGGGGCGTAGGAGCGCTCGTTGTCGTTGACCACGATGACGAGCGGGCGGTCCTTGGCGGCGGCGATGTTGTTCAGCGCCTCCCAGGCCATGCCGCCCGTGAGGGCTCCGTCACCGATGACGGCGACGACGTGGTCGTCCTTCTTCAGGACCTCGTTGGCCTTGGCGAGGCCGTCGGCCCAGCCGAGGACCGTCGAGGCGTGCGAGTTCTCGATCACGTCGTGCTCGGACTCCGCCTGCGAGGGGTAGCCGGAGAGGCCGCCCTTCATCTTGAGCTTGGAGAAGTCCTGGCGGCCCGTGAGCAGCTTGTGGACGTAGCTCTGGTGTCCGGTGTCCCAGAGGACCTTGTCCTTCGGGGAGTCGAACACCCGGTGCAGGGCGATGGTCAGCTCGACCACCCCGAGGTTGGGGCCGAGGTGCCCGCCGGTCTTGGAGACGGCGTCCACGAGGAACGTCCTGATCTCGTCGGCCAGCTGGTCCAGCTGTTCCGGGGAAAGCCGGTCCAGATCTCGCGGTCCCCTGATACGGGTCAGCAGAGCCACCCGTGCCTCCTTGCGTTTGAGCTGGTCGAGCTTGCCGATTTGTCGAGTCTAATGTTCCGTCTTGGATCGCGGGCATCGGGCCAGGGGGTGAGGCGTCACCCTCATGGCGGACGTCCCGCTGATCTGTACGGCTCTGTACGCGCTGGTGCACTGCTCCGGACGCAGCAGTGCCCGGCGCCGGTTTCGCGGCGCCGGGCATTGTGGCGAGCGTTACGCGCGGGATGACCTTACGCGCGGCCGGCCGTCTTCTGCGTCTTACGGGAGACCGAGTCGATGATCACGGCGATGAGCAGGACCGCCCCGGTGATCATGTACTGGATCGCGTTCGAGGACAGGTTCATCTGGTTGAGGCCCTGGACGATCGACTGGATGACCAGGATGCCGAGGAGCGCCGACCAGACCTTGCCGCGTCCGCCGAAGAGGGACGTGCCGCCGATGACCGCCGCGGCGATGCACATCATCAGCTGGTTGCCGCCGCCGAGGGAGCGGTCGGCGCCGCCGGTCGCGGAGGCGAGGAAGAGGCCGCCGATCGCGCCCATGGTGCCGGAGATCATGAAGACCGAGATCCGGATCCACGAGACGTTGATGCCGGCGCGGCGGGCTGCCTCGATGCCGCCGCCGACCGCGAAGACCTGCCGGCCGTACGTGGTGCGGCGCAGCACGAAGTCGGTGACCAGCAGGATCACCAGGAAGATCACCAGGGAGAGCGGGAGGCCCTGCTCCTGGTTGAAGCCGTACGCGGCGACGAGGACCAGGACCGCCAGGACGGCGGTGCGCAGGATGATCTCGCTCTGCGGGCGGTGCGGCAGCTCGGCCGCCTTGCGGCGGCGGGCGTCGCGCAGCTGGGCGAGGTAGAAGGCGGCGACGACGGCCACGGCGAGGCCGTAGGCGGCGGCGACGTCGGAGAAGTAGTACTTCGTGAGGTCGCCGACGAAGCTGCCGATCGGGGTGGGGATGGTGGACCGGTCGCCCATGACCCAGGTCTGCAGGCCCGCCCAGCCGAGGAAGCCGGCGAGGGTGACGACGAAGGCGGGCACGCCGATCTTGGCGAAGACCAGGCCGTGGAAGGCGCCGATGAGGGTGCCGGAGAGGATGCCGAGGACGATCGCGAGGACGTCCGGCATGTCCGTGCCGAGGACGCCCCAGACCGCGCCGGCCAGGCCCGCCACGGAGCCGACGGCGAGGTCGATCTCGCCGAGCAGCAGGACGAAGACGATACCGACGGCCATGATGCCGGGGCCGACCGCGTACAGCGTGATCTGGTCGAGGTTGTACGAGGTGATGAAGTTGCCGGTCAGCGCCTGGAAGACGATGCCGATGACGATGAGGCCGACGACGACCGGCAGCGAGCCGATCTCGCCGGAGCGGATCTTGCGCTTGAACTCGTCGACGTAGCCCTTGAGGCCCTGCTGGCGGACGAGGAGGCGGGGGTCGACGGCGGGGATCGCCGCGGCGGCCGGGGCGTCCTCGCTCGTACGGGGGTCGGGCACGGCGGCCTGGTCGCTCGCGGCGGAAGGGGTCTTGCTCACTTCGCTACCTCCGCGTTGCGGGCCTGGCGGCGGGTCACGGCGTTGTCCGTGGCTCCCGTGATCGCGGCGATGATCTCTTCGTGCGTGGTGGTGGCCACCGGGAAGGTGCCGTTGTTCCGGCCCAGGCGCAGCACGGCGACGGTGTCGGCCACGGCCTTGACGTCGGCCATGTTGTGGCTGATGAGGATGACGCCGAGGCCCTGCTCGCGCAGCCGCTCGACCAGGTCGAGGACCTGCGCGGTCTGCTCGACGCCGAGGGCGGCGGTCGGCTCGTCCAGGATCACGATCTTGGGATTGCCGACGAGGGCGCGCGCGATGGCGACGACCTGCCGCTGGCCGCCGGAGAGGGCGGCGACGGGGATGCGGACACTGGGGATGCGGATGGAGAGGGTCGAGAGGAGGTCCTTCGCCCGCTTCTCCATGGCGACCTCGTCGAGGACGCCGCCCTTCTTGATCTCCCGGCCGAGGAACAGGTTGGCGACGACGTCGAGGTTGTCGCAGAGGGCGAGGTCCTGGTAGACGGTCGCGACTCCGAGGTTCTGGGAGTCGTGGGGGCGGTTGATCTCGACCGGCTCGCCCTCCCACTCGATGGTGCCCTCGTCGATGGGGTGCACGCCGGCGATCGTCTTGACGAGCGTCGACTTGCCCGCTCCGTTGTCGCCGACGAGCGCGACGACCTCTCCTGCGTGGACTTCGAGATCGACACCGGAGAGGACCTGAACCGCTCCGAACCGCTTGAAGATCCCGCGCAACGCCAACACGGGCGTCTGGGACACGTGAACCAACTCCTTCGCCACCGGTGCGGCGGCGGGCCTGGCGCGCCGCCCGGGCGGCGCCGAAATCTGAGGGGGGCTTGCACGTCCGGCTCCCGGACCGACAGCGGGGTCTGGGTCGGCCGGGAACCGGACGGCGTAGGTGGGGACGGGAGCCCGTTCGTGGCGCGTCTCCGCCGCGCGCTCCTTCACCTCTTGCACGTGCCGTCCGGCCGGGAGGCCGGTCGTACGGGCGGGGAGGCGGGGGCGGGGCGGTCGTACGCGGCCACGGGGGGGCCGTCGCCGGGGGCCGGGCCCTCGCGGGGCCCGGCGGGGCTCAGGACGAGACCCGGAGGGTTACTTGATGCCCAGCTCGGTGCACTTGGCGGCGAGGTCCGCGGTGCAGATGTCGGCGGCCTTGTAGATGCCGTCGGCGATCACCGTGGTCTGGATGTTGGTCTTGTCGACCACGACCGGGGCGAAGAGCGTGGAGGGCACGCCCTCGGTCTCGCCCTGCGCGCCGAGCTCCTTGCCCTGGAGCAGGTTCACGGCGAACTTGGCGGCCTCGGGGGCCAGCTGGAGCGGCGACTTGTAGATCGTGAAGGTCTGCGAGCCGGCGACGATGCGCTGGATGCCCGCGACCTCGGCGTCCTGGCCGCCGACCGGGACGTTCTTCACGCCGGCGTTCTCGAGGGAGGTGATGATGCCGCCCGCCATGCCGTCGTTGGCGGAGTAGACGGCGCCGATCTTGTCCTTGCCGACCGAGGAGATCGCGGCGGACATCTTCTCGCCGGCGACCTTCGGGTCCCACTCGCCGGAGGCCTCGTAGGCGATCTTGCCGACCTTGCCGTCGAGCGCGGTGTGGGCGCCCTTCTTGAACAGACCGGCGTTCGGGTCCTTCTCGTCGCCGTTGATCATCACGACGTTGGCGGTGGCGGCCTTGGAGCCGAGGGCGGCGAGCAGCGCCTGGCCCTGGAGTTCGCCCACCTTGTTGTTGTCGTGGCTGACGTAGGCGTCGGCGCCCGGGACGGGACGGTCGTACGCGACGACCTTCACGCCCTTCGCCTTCGCGTCCTTGACCCAGCCCGCGGCCTTGGCCGAGTCCACCGGGTCGAGGGCGATGACCTTGACGCCGTCGGCGATCAGCTGGTCGAACTGCTGCTTCTGCTTGACGACGTCGGAGACGGCGTTGTTGTACACGATCTCGCAGTCGGAGCAGGCGGCCTTGACGGCCTTCTCGAACTGGGGCTTGTCCAGGGCCTCGTAGCGCGAGGTCTTGTTCTCGGGAAGGAGCAGCCCGATCTTGGTGGTGCTGCCCTTGTCTTCGCTGTCGCCACCGCCGGCCTGGCCGCAGGCGGCGAGCGAGAGGGACATCGAGACCGCGGCCGTGGCTATGACGGCGCGACGCGTCACTGCGTTCATGTGGGGTTGCCTCCCTGACGAGGCCGCGACGTTGCGGCCGAGGATGCACGAAGTCAACTCGGCCGCAACACTGCCGTCAAGAAGTAAATTCTTAACGAGATGACAACGGTGGTGTTCGTTATCTAAGTGAAGGCAGGCGTGGAGGCCGGGGCCGCCGTCGGCAACGGGCTCTCCAATAGGGTCGAATCGCCCATCTCGCTCAGGACGAGGGCGAGGGCGCCGAGCACCTCCGCGCGCCCGCCGAGCGCCCCCTGGGCCAGCGAGAGCTGCCGGGCGGCGCTGGGGATCGCGTACCGCGAGACGGAGTCCCTGATGGGCGCGAGGACCAGCTCGCCGGCCTCGGCGAGGTCGCCGCCCAGCACGACCCGGCTGGGGTTGAGGAGGTTGCAGAGGTTGGCGATGCCGCTGCCGATGTGCCGGCCGACGTCGGCGATGACCCGGCGGCAGCCGGGGTCGCCCGCCCGGGCCAGCTGCACGACCCGTTCCATGGTCAGGTCCGGGCCGTGGCTTGGCTGGAGGAGCGGCAGGACGTAGCGGGCGGCGGTGAAGGTCTCCAGGCAGCCGCGGTTGCCGCAGCGGCAGACCGGTCCCGACTCGTCGAGGGTGATGTGCCCGATCTCGCCCGCGGTGCCGCCGGGCCCCCGGTAGACCCGCCCGTCGATGACGAGGCCGGCGCCGACGCCGCTGGCCACCTTGATGTAGGCGAGGTCCTTGACGCCCCGCCCGCTCCCCCAGACCAGCTCGCCGAGCGCGCCCAGGTTGGCGTCGTTGTCGACGTGCACGGGGACGCCGAGGCGGCCGGAGAGCTCCTCGGCGGGGTTGATGCCGCTCCAGCCCGGCAGGATCGAGGTCGAGCCGAGCCTGCCGGAGGAGACGTCGATGGGGCCCGGTACGCCGAGACCGACGCCGATGACCTTGTCGCGGCTGATCCCGGTGGCCGCGATCAGCCGGGTGACCAGCTGTTCCGCCCGGTCGAAGCCTTCGGCGGCGGAGGCGTCCACGTCGAGCGGCTCGGCCTCCTCGGCCAGGACCTGGTGGGCGAGGTTGCCGACGGCGACCCGCAGATGGGTATGGCCGAAGTCGACGCCGATGACGATGCCCGCGTCCCCGGAGAGCGAGACGCTGCGGGCCCTTCGGCCGCCCGCGGAGGTGGGGACGACCTCGACCGTCCCGCCGTCCTTCAGCTCCCGCACGATGTTGGAGACCGTGGCTGCGGACAGGCCCGTCGCCCGGGCGATCTCCGCCTGGGTGAGCGAGCCGGCCATGCGTACCGCCCGGACGACCCGTTCGAGATTGGCCCTGTGCAGAGACGTCTGCGACCCCGGAGTCTCCATCGACTCACTCACTCCCACCGTTTTCTCCAACATGTGAACTCTAAGGGGACGCTTTCGGCTTGCCCCCCGTCAAGACCTTGAGCGGTGGGGGTCGGGTGTCACGGCATACGAAGGGCCCCCGGCGCGGCGGCGCCGGGGGCCCTTCGGGGCGGGAGAGCGGGCCTTCGGGACCCTGTCGCGGCTACTTCACGGCGCCGGCGGTGAGACCGGCCACCACCTGCCGCTGGAAGATGATGTACGCGGCGAGGACCGGCAGCATGGCCATCACGAGACCGGCGAAGAGACCGGACCAGTCGCCCTTGTAGCCCTGGCTGACCGCGAGCTGCACGAGGCCCTGCGAGAGCACCTTCTGCTCCTGCTCCGTGTTGAGCACGGTGGGCAGCAGGTACTGGTTCCACTGGCCGAGGAAGTTGAAGATGCCGACGCTGATCAGGCCCGGCTTGGCCATGGGCAGCATGACCTGGAAGAACGTCCGGGTGTGCGAGGCGCCGTCGATGCAGGCCGCCTCCGCCACCGAGCTCGGCAGGGTGCGGAAGAAGGCGGTGAGGAAGAAGACCGTGAACGGCAGCGAGTACGCGATGTAGACGAGGATCAGGCCGTGCAGCGAGTTGAGCAGGGCCATGTTCTGCATCACGTAGAAGAGCGGCACGAGCGCCAGGATGATCGGGAAGCTCATCCCTCCGATGAAGAGGAAGTAGATGAAGCGGTTGCCCGGGAAGTCGAAGCGGGCCAGCACGTAGGCCGCCATCGAGCCGAGGAGGAGGGTGCCGATGAGCGAGCCGCCGACCACGAGGACCGTGTTCAGGAAGTAGTCGCTCATGTGCGCGTCGGTCCAGGCGCGCGACCAGTTCTCGAAGTGCAGCTTGTCGGGCAGCGACCACGGCGCGGTGAAGATCGCCTTGTCGGTCTTGAAGGAGGTCATGACCGCCCAGAGCAGCGGCATGACGACCATGATCGCCCAGATGATCAGGACCCCGTGCGAGAAGACGTTGAGGATCCCGCCCTCACGCTTGGGCTCCTCGCGTGTGACGGGGGCCGTCGTCTTGACCGGAGCGGTGTCCGCGCCACTCGGGGAGCCGGGGGTCTTGTCGAGGCCGGTGGAGGCCGTGTCGGTCGTCTTCATCAGAACTCCAGCCGCTCGCGCCGGCCCACCTTCATCACGAGGGCCGCGAAGGCCAGCGTGACGATGAGGAGCGCGACACCGATGGTCGTTGCGTAGGCGGCCTGACCGTCCCGGAATGCCTTCTGGTACACGTACAACGGAAGGACGATGGTGGAGTAGTCGGGCCCGCCGCCGTTGGGGCCGACGGTCATGATCTGGACGACGGCGAAGGACTCCGCGCCGAGGGCGAGGATGCCCATGTAGATCCACCCGGACTGCACGGTGTCCCAGAGCAGCGGCAGGGTGATCTTGAAGAAGGTGGTGAAGCGGTTGGCGCCGTCGAGCAGGGCGGCCTCGTAGAAGTCCCTCGGAATGGAGGCCATGCCGGCCGAGAAGAGGACGACGAAGAATCCGACCGTGGACCAGACGAGAACCACCATCACGCAGATGAGGGCGAGGTCCGGGTCACCCAGCCAGTCCGGCTGGACACTCCCCAGACCGACGAGCTTCAGCGCGGAGTTGATGGCTCCGCTGTTCGGGTTGTACGCGAACTGGAAGAGCAGCGCGACGATCACGATCGACAGCACCTGCGGGAAGAAGTACACGATCTTGTAGAACGATGATCCGCGTACTCCCGCGATGGCCGCTCCCCGGCGGCGCCGACCGCCGACATTGAGCATGAAAGCGAAGAACAGCGCGAGCCCGACGGTCACCAGCGGCAGCACCACGGCGAAGGTCAGACTGTGCTGGAGCGATTTCCAGAAGATCTCGTCGTCCAGCATTCTGCTGTAGTTGTCGAATCCGACC
This sequence comes from Streptomyces sp. NPDC058650, assembly GCF_042717315.1. Taxonomy (NCBI): domain Bacteria; kingdom Bacillati; phylum Actinomycetota; class Actinomycetes; order Kitasatosporales; family Streptomycetaceae; genus Streptomyces; species Streptomyces sp. NPDC058650. The sequence continues at coordinate 46,417 of NZ_JBHXRL010000016.1, read as the reverse complement.
ATTCCGAATTCGGGACTCAGCCCGGTCCAGTCCGTGAACGAGTAGTAGATGGACTGGATGAACGGCCAGATGACGAAGAGCGCGTAGAGCGCGAGGGGAGCCGCGAGGAACCCCACGATGAAACGGTTCTTGCCGTGCTGCATTCCTACCGACCCCGATCTTCCCGCGGAGGCGCGCCGCCGGTGCCGCGCGCGAAGGAACCGGGGCCCGCTCCCGGTCGGCGGGAAGGGGCCCCGGCACTGCTCACTGGTGCTTGTAGTGCTTGATGTTCGGGTCCTTGGCCGCCTCGTCGGCGAACTTCTGGATCTTCTTGATCGTCTCGGCCGGGGTCGCGCGGCCGGCCATCATCTCGCCGATGCAGGCGACGCCGATCTTCTCCTTCTGCAGGGCCACGTACCAGTCCTGCAGCCGCGGGTTGACGACGTTCTGACCGGCCTTCTGCAGGGCGGCGACACCGGACTTGAGGCCCGGGGTCAGCTCGATGCCGTCGGTGCCGCCGTTGAAGGCGGAGAGGGACTTCACGGACTGCGTGAAGTTCTTCGACGAGGCCTCGCTGAGCATGATGCGCAGCTGCTCCATGCCGCCCTCGGCGTTCGCCGCCTTGGCCGGGACGATGAAGGGCTCGCCGCCGGAGGCCCACATGGTGCCGAAGGGCATCTTGTCGGAGGCGTCGAGGCCGGTCGGCGCGGAGACGGCCAGGTCGAAGTCGGCCGGCATGGTCTTCGCCGCCTCGTTCTCGACCCAGGAGCCGTTCGGGATGAAGAGCGCCTTGTTCTCGGTCCAGGCGGTCTGCGACTGGATGTGGTCGAGGCCGGGGGTGCCCTTGAGGATGTAGCCCTTGCGCTGGAGCTCGTAGTACGCCTCGAAACAGGCCTTGACCGCGGGGTGCTCCCAGGCCTTCGGCTCCAGGTTGTCGATGGCGTCCAGGACCTCGCGGCCGCCGACCTTGCCGATCATCGGGTAGAGCGAGAAGGGCAGGTAGTACGGGTGCTTGCCCGCGTACGTCCAGCCGGCGATGCCCTTCTTCTTGGCCTTCTCGCAGACGGCCAGCATCTCGTCCCAGGTCTCGGGGTACTTCGCGTCGAGGGAGTCGAGCAGCTTCTGCGAGTACCAGACGCCGTAGACGGTGTAGGCGTAGTAGAGGACCCAGACCGGGGCGCCGTCGAACTGGCCCATCTCGACGATGCCGGGCCGCAGCGTGTCGCGGACCGTCTTGCTCGGGTCGTCGATGGAGGGCGCGTCGAGGAGGGCGGTGAGGTCCGCCAGCTGCTTCTGGCCGACGAGGACACCCATGTCCATCTGCTCGGCGCCGGAGTTGTCGATGAGGTCCGGCGGGTTGCCGCCGTTGAAGCGCGGCTGGAGGACCGTCGTGATCTTCTGAGTGGGGGTGAACTTGACCTTGGCCTTGGGGTAGTTCTTCTCATAGATCGTGATCGCGTCCTTGGCGTACTGCTGTCCGAAACCGCCGTCGAAGAGGACGAAGTCGAGTGCCGCCCCCTCGTTCACCCCGAGCGGGTTCTTTTCGGACTTCGTGCCCTTCTCGACCTTTTCGTTTCCGTCGCCGCTGCTGCTCGCGCAGGCGGAGAGGAAGCCCATCGTCGGCACCGAGATCAGGCCGATCGCCGCGGAACGCTTGATCAGATCGCGACGGCCGAGGCCGCCCTCATTGGTGTGTGCGGAGGTGGATCCCATGCTCAAGTCCTCGCCTTCATTCAGGACTCAGGCGGTGTACCGGTCGCCCGTACTCACTCGCCACAGGCGAAGGGCCCCGCCACCGCGGTCATTTGCAGCCGGGTCGTGCACGCGTCGGGCCGTCGTCGGAGTGTTCCGACTGGCTGGACGCCGACAGGTATAGTCCACTTCCCTTCACCTGAGCAAGATCGAAAGCAGGTTTCCGCAACCATCTTTCCCGAGTTGAGACCTCCGGGATAAGCGCGCCGAATCTGCGGCGTTTCGTCCAACCGTTGGCCCTGTAACACCCTTGACAGCACATCAGACCTCCACATATTGGAGGTCTTGCCACGCCATTGGTGGGACCGAACCGTACGGAGAGGGAGGATGAAGGGGCAAAGGCGGACATACGTCCGCGACCGAAACAGTTGTGTCACAGCCCCCATGAGATGAAGATTCCGTAAGGAGGATCCGGGATCATAGAGGTCTCGCCGACGCCCGTCCTCGCGACGGAGGCGCGGCGAACCTGCCTGTTCCCTACGCATACGGAGTCTTACGTGGCCAACTCTTCTGGCCTGAACCGCACGGGCGTTCTGTCCCGTGTCACGGTCGCGGCGATAACGGCCGGCCTGCTCGCCACCACGACGGCCGCCGTCGCGGCGGACGCGCCGGTCGCCACCCCGCGTGCGGCGGACGCCTCCTCGGTCGCCCCGCAGTCGGACCGCGTGTCCGCCGCCGCGGCCTCCGCGACCGCCGCCTCCGGGGCCGCGCTCAACAACCTCTACGGCTGGCACACCAACGGCGACGTCATCGGCTACACCCCCGTCGGCGGCGGCGCCATCCAGCGGATCGCCGGAAAGGCCGGCACGGGCTGGGTGGGGTACAAGAACTTCGCCCAGGCGGACACCGACGGGCGGGCCGAGGACGAGGGCTGGTACCACGCTGACGGCTGGTACGCCGTCAACAGGGCCGGCCGGCTGCACTACGCCAGCAACGGCCCGGTCCGCGACCTCGGCGGCGGCTGGAACATCTACAACAAGGTCGTCTCGGCCGGCAACACCGGCGGCGGCGCCCCGGACGACGTCCTGGCCCGTGACGGCTACGGCGTGCTCTGGCACTACCTGGGCAACGGCAACGCGTCCCTGACCCAGCGCTACCGCGTCGGCTCCGGGTGGAACCAGTACACCCAGATCGCGGGCAAGGGCGACGTGACCGGCGACGGCCGCGCCGATGTCGTCGCCCGTGACCGCAGCGGCGTCCTGTGGCTCTACAAGGGCACCGGCAACTACCGGTCGCCCTTCGCGACCCGGACCCGTGTCGGCAGCGGCTGGAACATGTACAACAACATCTTCTCCCCCGGCGACCTGACCGGCGACCGCCGCGCGGACCTGGTGGCCCGCGACAGCGCCGGCGCGCTGTGGCTGTACAAGGGCGCGGGCAGCTCGTCCAACCCGTTCCCCTCCCGCATCAAGATCGGCACCTCGGGCTGGAACGGCTTCGGCGCGCTGTTCTGATCGACCCGGTGATACGGAAGGGCCCCGCTCCTCGTCACGAGGAGCGGGGCCCTTCCCGCTTGCTACCGGATCAGCAGGGGTCAGCCGCGGATCAGGTTGCGGAGCACGTACTGCATGATGCCGCCGTTGCGGTAGTAGTCCGCCTCACCGGGGGTGTCGATGCGGACGACCGCGTCGAACTCGACACCGGTGTCGGTGGTGACCTTGACCGTGCGCGGCGTGGTGCCGTTGTTGAGCTCCTCGACGCCGGTGAAGGAGAAGGTCTCCTCGCCGGTCAGACCGAGGGACTCGGCGTTCGCGCCCTCCGGGAACTGCAGCGGCAGGACGCCCATGCCGATGAGGTTCGAGCGGTGGATGCGCTCGTACGACTCGGCGATGACGGCCTTGACGCCGAGGAGCGCGGTGCCCTTGGCGGCCCAGTCGCGGGACGAGCCGGAGCCGTACTCCTTGCCCGCCAGGATCGCGAGCGGGGTGCCCTGCTCGATGTAGTTGCGCGAGGCGTCGTAGATGAACGCCACCGGCGCGTCCGCCTGGGTGAAGTCGCGGGTGAAGCCGCCCTCGGTGCCCGGCGCGATCTGGTTGCGCAGGCGGATGTTGGCGAACGTGCCGCGGATCATGACCTCGTGGTTGCCTCGGCGCGAGCCGTAGGAGTTGAAGTCACGACGCTCCACACCGTGCTCGGTGAGGTACTTGCCGGCCGGGGTGTCGGCCTTGATGGCGCCGGCCGGGGAGATGTGGTCGGTGGTGACCGAGTCGCCCAGCTTGGCCAGGACGCGCGCGCCGACGATGTCGGTGACCGGGGTGGTCTCCATCGTCATGCCCTCGAAGTACGGGGGCTTCCGGACGTAGGTGGACTCGGTGTCCCACTCGAAGGTGTTGCCGGTCGGGATCGGCAGCGCCTGCCACTGGGCGTCGCCCGCGAAGACGTCCTGGTAGGACTTGTTGAACATGTCCTCGCCGATGGCGTTGGCGACGACGTCGTTGACCTCGGCCTCCGTCGGCCAGATGTCGGCCAGGTAGACGGGCTTGCCGTCCTGGTCGATGCCGAGGGCGTCCTTGGTGATGTCCACCTTCATGGAGCCGGCGAGGGCGTACGCGACGACCAGCGGCGGCGAGGCCAGGTAGTTCATCTTGACGTCGGGGTTGATGCGACCCTCGAAGTTACGGTTGCCCGAGAGCACCGAGGTCACGGCCAGGTCGTGCTCGTTGACGGCCTTGGAGACCTCCTCCGGCAGCGGGCCGGAGTTGCCGATGCAGGTGGTGCAGCCGTAGCCGACGAGGTTGAAGCCGACCTTGTCGAGGTACGGGGTCAGGCCCGCCTTGTCGAAGTAGTCGGTGACGACCTTCGAGCCCGGGGCGAGGGTGGTCTTGACCCACGGCTTGCGGGTCAGGCCCTTCTCGACGGCCTTCTTCGCGACGAGCGCGGCGGCGACCATCACGTACGGGTTCGACGTGTTGGTGCAGGAGGTGATCGCGGCGACGGTGACGGCGCCGTGGTCGATCTCGTAGGTCGAGCCGTCGGGGGCCGTGACGGTGACCGGCTTCGACGGGGCGCCGTTGGGGTGGTTCGCCGGGGCGTCGGAGGCCGGGAAGGACTCCTTGCCCGTCTCGTCCACCTCGTCGACGTAGTTGCGCACGTCCAGCGCGAACTGCTGGGCGGCGTTCGCGAGGACGATGCGGTCCTGCGGGCGCTTCGGGCCGGCGATCGACGGGACGACCGTGGAGAGGTCGAGCTCCAGCTTCTCGGAGAAGTCGGGCTCGGCGGCCGGGTCGAGCCAGAGGCCCTGCTCCTTGGCGTACGCCTCGACGAGCGCGACCTGCTGCTCGGAGCGGCCGGTGAGCTTGAGGTACTTCAGCGTCTCGCCGTCGATCGGGAAGATCGCGGCGGTGGAGCCGAACTCCGGCGACATGTTGCCGATGGTGGCGCGGTTCGCGAGGGAGGTCGCGGCGACGCCCTCACCGTAGAACTCGACGAACTTGCCGACGACGCCGTGCTTGCGCAGCATCTCGGTGATCGTGAGGACCAGGTCGGTGGCGGTGGTGCCGGCCGGGAGCTCGCCGGTCAGCTTGAAGCCGACGACGCGCGGGATGAGCATGGAGACCGGCTGGCCGAGCATCGCGGCCTCGGCCTCGATGCCGCCGACGCCCCAGCCGAGCACACCGAGGCCGTTGACCATGGTGGTGTGGGAGTCGGTGCCGACGAGGGTGTCGGGGTAGGCCTGGCCGTTGCGGACCATGACCGTACGAGCCAGGTGCTCGATGTTGACCTGGTGGACGATGCCGGTGCCCGGCGGGACGACCTTGAAGTCGTCGAAGGCGGTCTGGCCCCAGCGCAGGAACTGGTAGCGCTCCTTGTTGCGGCCGTACTCCAGCTCGACGTTCTGGCCGAAGGCGTCCGCGGTGCCGAACTTGTCGGCGATGACGGAGTGGTCGATGACCAGCTCGGCCGGGGAGAGCGGGTTGACCTTCGCCGGGTCGCCGCCGAGCTCCTTGACGGCCTCGCGCATGGTGGCGAGGTCGACGACGCAGGGCACACCGGTGAAGTCCTGCATGATCACGCGGGCGGGCGTGAACTGGATCTCCTGGCTCGGCTGAGCCTGGGAGTCCCAGCCGCCGAGGGCACGGATGTGGTCGGCGGTGATGTTCGCGCCGTCCTCGGTGCGGAGCAGGTTCTCCAGGAGGACCTTCAGGCTGTAAGGGAGGCGCGCGGAGCCCTCGACCTTGTCCAGCTTGAAGATCTCGTACGACTCGTCGCCCACGCGCAGCGTGCTGCGGGCGTCGAAGCTGTTCGCCGACACGACAGTCTCCTTCATCAATGTGCGCGTACTACCGTCATGCTGCCGCCACGACCCCTCGCCGATCCGCTAAGGTAAGGCTTAGTTAGGGAGCCCTTACCGGGCAGGCGGCCACGGTGCGCCGTAAGCAGTTATCTCGATGTCGAGATAACTCTAGTGCATCCCCGCCGCTCGGTCATGCCCGGCCGCCCCGTGGATCCGAGGTGGCGTTCGTCTCGCCGGGATCCGTCCGGTCTGCGGGGTCCGTCGGGCTCCGTCGCATCCGTCCGGTCTGCGGGGTCCGTCGGGCTCCGCCGCGTCCGTCCGGTCTGCCGGGTCCGTCAGCTCCGTCGCGTCCGCCGGGCGCCGTCTCCCGGGTCAGGGGGTGGCGACGAGTTCGCCGAGCCGCGCCGCGAGCCACGGCCTGCGGCCGCCGGCCCGCATCCGGCCCGAGGCGATCGCCCTCCAGATCGGCGTGCGCCGGAAGGAGACGAGCAGGAAGGCCGTCGGATCCACCGTGATCCTGCAGTCGTACGCGCGCGGCGGGGCGTCACGGGTCACCGTCATCGTCCCGTCGTCGACGACGACCGCGAGGTGCGGACCGCCCTTGACCACCAGGTCGAACGCGATGCGGACCCCCCGCGCTTTCGCCGTGTCCAGCGCCAGGCCCATCATCGTCGGCATCGACTGCCCGATCACCAGGCTCGCCTCGTCCCGGCCGATCGGCCACGGAAGCCCGGCGCCGCGCGCGATGTCCAGACCGTGCACGAGGCTCTCACTGAGCATCAGACCGGTCACCACCGCCACCGTGAGCGTCGGCTCCGACCCGTACCAGGGCGCGGTGACCGGGGCGTCCGGAGCGAGGCCCTCGGTGCTGCGCAGGAACGTCTCGCCCCGTTCGGCGAGGAGGTCGCCGAGCCGGGCGCGCCCTTCGCCGTCGAGCAGGCGGACGGAGGCGGCGTTCAGGGCCGTGATCCGCTCGACGAAGGGCAGGTCGCCCGACGGGAGGATGCCGTCCCAGTCCATGGAGCCCTCGGCGGAGACGACGGAGCCGTACGCGAGGTACACGGACGCGAGGTGCGCGCCGACGTCGCCGACGCTCCATCTCGGGACACCGGAGGGGGCGTCCAGGTCGGGGACCTCGCGGAGCAGTCGCGCGAGGCGCGGGATCGCGACCGCCAGCGCGGCGCGGGTCTTCTCGTGCTCGGAGACGGGATCGAACGTCGTGACGGTGCCCATGCCACTCCCCCATGCTGCGGACGGGCCCGCAGATTACCGCCGAGTAGGACGGCTGCGATAGACGCGGTGACAGACACGGTGCCGGACGCGGCGACAGGCACAGTGCCGGACACCGATGGCCGCGCACGAATGGCCGGGAACGGCCGACGGGCCGAGGATCGAGCCATGTTCAACGGCGCGCACGTGATTCTCTACACCCAGGACGCGGAGGCCGACCGCGACTTCCTCAAGGACGTCTTCGGCTTCGACCATGTCGACGCCGGCCGGGGCTGGCTCATCTTCAAGCTGCCACCCGCCGAGATCGCCGTGCACCCCACGGAGGGCGAGCCGAAGCACGAGGTCTACCTCATGTGCGAGGACGTCACCCGGACCCTGACGGCCCTGGAGGACCGGGGCGCCGAGATCTCACGCCCCATCACCGACCAGGGCTGGGGCCTGCTCGCGGCCGTCCGGCTGCCGAGCGGCACCGAACTCCCCCTGTACGAACCGCGTCACCCGACTGCGCACACGCTGTCACCCTGACGGACCACCCCAATGACGAGCGTCATCTCATATCTGAGATAACGTGACGCCATGGCAGACGACTACCTCGTACGCATCGGCAAGCTCATCCGTGACGCCCGGCAGCACCGCGGCTGGACACAGACGCAGCTTGCCGAGGCGCTGGCCACGAGCCAGAGCGCCGTCAATCGGATCGAGCGCGGCAACCAGAACATCAGCCTTGAGATGATCGCCCGGATCGGCGAGGCCCTCGACAGCGAGATCGTGTCCCTGGGTTACGCGGGACCCATGCACCTCCGCGTCGTCGGACGCCGCCGGCTCTCCGGAGCCATCGACGTCAAGACGAGCAAGAACGCCTGCGTCGCGCTGCTCTGCGCCTCGCTCCTGAACAAGGGCCGCACGGTCCTGCGCCGGGTCGCCCGCATCGAGGAGGTCTTCCGGCTCCTGGAGGTCCTCAACTCCATCGGGGTGCGCACCCGCTGGATCAACGACGGCGTGGACCTGGAGATCGTGCCGCCGGCCGAGCTGGACATGGAGTCCATCGACGCCGAGGCCGCGATCCGCACCCGCTCGATCATCATGTTCCTCGGCCCGCTGCTGCACCGCATGGACCGCTTCAAGCTGCCGTACGCCGGCGGCTGCGACCTCGGTACGCGCACGATCGAGCCGCACATGATCGCGCTGCGCCGCTTCGGTCTGGACATCACGGCCACCGAGGGGATCTACCACGCCCAGGTCGAGCGCTCGGTCTCCCCCGACCGCCCGATCGTCCTGACCGAGCGCGGCGACACGGTGACCGAGAACGCGCTGCTCGCCGCCGCCCGCCACGACGGCGTGACGGTCATCCGCAACGCCTCCTCCAACTACATGGTCCAGGACCTGTGCTTCTTCCTGGAGGCGCTGGGCGTCCGGGTCGACGGCATCGGCACGACGACGCTGACCGTGCACGGCGTGCCCCAGATCGACGTCGACGTCGACTACTCCCCCTCCGAGGACCCGGTCGAGGCGATGAGCCTGCTCGCGGCGGCGGTCGTCACCGAGTCGGAGCTGACGATCCGCCGGGTCCCGATCGAGTTCATGGAGATCGAGCTCGCGGTCCTGGAGGAGATGGGCCTCGACCACGACCGCTCGGCGGAGTACGCGGCGGACAACGGCCGCACGCGCCTGGTCGACCTGACGGTCCGCCCCTCCAAGCTGGAGGCGCCGATCGACAAGATCCACCCGATGCCGTTCCCGGGCCTGAACATCGACAACGTCCCCTTCTTCGCGGCCATCGCTGCCACGGCGCAGGGCAAGACCCTCATCCACGACTGGGTCTACGACAACCGCGCCATCTACCTCACGGACCTCAACCGCCTCGGCGGCCGTCTCCAGCTCCTCGACCCCCACCGCGTCCTGGTCGAGGGCCCCACGCGCTGGCGCGCCGCCGAGATGATGTGCCCGCCGGCCCTGCGCCCCGCGGTGGTCGTCCTCCTGGCGATGATGGCGGCCGAGGGCACCTCGGTCCTGCGGAACGTGTACGTCATCAACCGCGGCTACGAGGAACTCGCGGAGCGCCTGAACTCGGTCGGCGCGCAGATCGAGATCTTCCGGGACATCTAGGGATTCGGATACGTCCGGCTGACGGTTCGACAGGTGCGATCACACAACTGAGCCCCGTCACTCTTCACGGAGGGTCACGGGGCCTCAGTGTTCGGCACTCCTAACCCGAGGCATCGGATTGCAGAGGGACCCACCTCGTCATCGCGTCCCAGGCCTCCAGAGCGTCTGTCAGGACTTCCACGGTGGCCGGGGAATCAGGTCCGACGGTGCTCGCCGCGATGAGCAGCATTCCTCCGTACTGCTGCACCAGTGCGACGAACTCCTCGGTCGCAGGAGCGGTCCAGAGCTGGCCGAACGTTGCCACCGCGGCCTCACCGGGACCGGTGAATGCCCAAGCACGCCCGTCCGACGACCTGGGCGGCAATCCGGACCACAGCGGTTGGAGATCGAGCGCTTCAGCGTTGGCCGACCGGGGCCCGAAAGCGGACGTGGCCGCCCAGCGGTCCCCGCTCTGGACCAACTGCGCCACCTCGAAAGAGGGGTTGACCACGAGAGCGGGAACGAGCAGGTCGTTCCGCTCTCCCACGGGCACTCCGGCGGTGAAGGCCGTCCAGCTGATACCCGCCTCTTTGGCCACATTGATCAGGGCCGAATCGTTCCAGTGCGGATACCGGCACGGTCCGAAGTGGAAGAGCCGTGCGTCGGCCCAGCTGTAGTGGTCGTCCACATGGAGTGCCGGAACGCCGTCGCCCAGCGGGTACCCGCAGTCCTGGCAGTCGCCGGACCAGAGCAACTGCATGAGAGAACGGGCTTCCTCGTGCCCGAGTCTGTCCAGGCAATCCTGGCTGAAGGCCAGGTGCGGGAGTCCAGCCGAGCCGTCCGCGGCTTCCAGGACCACCCAGTCCGATGGGTGGCCGTGCTCCCGTGCCCGGCTCCACCACTCCTCCCCCAGCCGGACGTTGCCGAAGGAGTACGCGGTCACGCCGGCCATCAGGCAGCCGATCGGGTCGCCCAGATTCCCCTGCTTGACGGCCGCATCGTAGGCACGCGCGACATAGGCGTTAGCCGTTTCGTGGTCTTCCCTGCGCAGGAGGACGCCGGCGTACGAGAGCGCGGCGAACGGGATCTCACCGTCCGCGGCAACTCTCAGGGCCTCGACGGCTTCATCCGACTGCCACTTCGACCTCAGCCAGTCCGAGTAGTGCAGTGCACTCCCGGGATCGCGGGCCTCGGTACCGCGCTTCCAGAGCGCTATCGCCTCGTCCTGGTTCCCCAGCTTTTCGTGGACCAGGCCGAGGGCGCCGATCGACTCCCGTTCCCCGCCCTCGATCGCACGCTCGTACCACTCCCGCGCCGCTTCCAGATCCCCCCTCGTGAAGGACAGGGCACCCATGTTGTGAGCCCCGCTGGACTCGCCCAGGCAGGAGGCGCGCTCGAAGCAGCGGCCGGCACCGTCATAGTCCTTCTCCGCGGCCAGCAGCGCCCCCAGGTGGATCAGGCCGTCGGGATCGTCCGCCTCCGCCAGGGGGCGGACCACCTCCTTGGCCACGTCCGGCCGGCCCGCCACCTTGGCGACGGTCGACACCAGCACACGGCGCGTGTTGTCCACGATGCGCAGGGCCTCGTCCCACACCTGTGCCGGGAGCTCACTCGGACGGGACCGACGCGCGGCATCGGACACGAGGTAGTCGAACGGCTTCCACGTTCCTCCCCGGCCCGGTACCAGGGGGCTTGTCACGCCCAGCACGATCCTGGACGCCCAGTCCCAGGCTTCCTCCATGCCTTCCGGCCGCAGCGCCGGGCCGCCCGCCCGGTCGAGGAAGTACGCGTGGAGGCGTTCCAGGGACTCCGGCGCCAGCGCGGTGTCCACACCTGTGCGGGCGAGGGCGACGGCGGCCGCGACGAGCGCGGCACCCCGGGGGTTGCCTTTCACCCGGGAAGCGGCCTTCCACCGCTTGAGGACCTGCGGTCCCGCCGCAAGGTACTCCGCCACCCCGTGCGCCCTGTCGGCGTTCAGTGCCGCGACGACGCGCGGATCCTCGCTCAACGACGCAGCCCGCCGCTCGTCGTCGGTCCAGATCCGGTCCAGGGTGATGTGATGCGCTGCGCGGATCACTCTGCCCGGCGAGGACGGCAGGCGGGGCCCGGTGCTCCGCGAGAGCGCCGGGCCGTCCTCCTCATCCGTGTAATGCTCGTGGAACTCGGTGCGCAGCGTGGCAAGCACGACCGTGCCGCGGCGGACGAGCCGGTCGAGCAGGGACGGCGTCAGCCCGTCGGACCGCAGGTAGTTGTGCAGGTCGTCGAGCCACACGACCTGCTCGTGATCACTTCCGGAGGAGGAATGCAGGGAGGACAGGTCGGCGTCGGGGTCCGGCTTGCAGACCGACCGGTCCCCGAGATTGCGGACCATACCTTCGAACAGGACCCTCGACTTGCCCGCGGCCGAATCCCCTGTCAGCAGCAGCATGCCGCCCGTTTCCGCCAGCGCTTCGAGCCGCGCGTCCACCTGCGCATCGACGCAGCGTGGCACGTATCGCACGACGTCCGGATGGCCGGAGGCATCCGGCGCGCGATGAACACCGAAGGAGACAGGGTCGGCGTCGGCGACAGGGAGCCAGTCGCCTTCGCAGGAGGCGGAGGCCTCGTGCACCACCTGCGGCGCCGACCTGCCGATCTCCACCACCTCGGGACAGAGCCCTGCAGCTGCCTCCACCGCCCGCCGGAAGCCGGCATCGGCCACCACGACGGAGAGGGGAACGGCTTCCACCCGCGCGTGACCCCACTGCGCGGGATCCCCGGAGACCACGCCGATCAGGTATTCGCCGACGAAGAGCGCGGCGCCCGACATCCCCTGCCACGGCGATGCTCCGGAGGTGCCGGCCGCGGGCGGCGGGGCGTGGGAACTGTCCAGGACATAGCGGCCGCGTAGGACGGATGATCCAGGCTTCAGCGTGCCCACGATCTGCTCGGTGTCCGGCCGCATCCCGTCCCGGAGCGAGATTCGCGGGTAACCCACCGCTTCGCAGTTCTCCCAGGCGGCCAGGCCGGAAATCCGACCCCACCGAACATCGGACATCCGGCACGTCGTGGTCTCCCTGACCAGGTCTTCATCCGCTTCGAGCAGGGCCGCGTCGCACGACTCGTCGTAGCGGCGCCATACGAGGCGGCAGCTGCGCATCCCCGTCCCTCCGGGGACGGCGACGCGAGCAGCCGCACCCTCCCCGTCGAACAGGTGCGCCGAAGTGAGCACCAGGCGGGAGTCGAGGAGGAAGCCGCTGCCCTGCCGCGCTCCCTGGACGACGGCGATACGTTCGACGGACCGGGCGCTCATCCGCCGCGCAGTCCGGACGGATGCTCGAAGTCACCCATGTCGACCTCGGCCCTATTTCCGATCTCGATCGGCCCGCCGTTGGCAGAGTCCTTCGGCTTCAGCTTCACGGACACCTTGTGGACGACGTTCTGCGCCACGCCCACCTGGGCGTCGCCGGAGACCACCCATGCCTTGAACCCCGCCTTGGCCGTCGCATCGCGCCGCAGCTCGACCGAGAAGTCCAGAGTGATCTCGTCGACCTCGAACCTGATGTGCTGGCCGTCCGCGGCGCGCACAGAGGCCATCAGCTGATCCCGCAAGCCCTGTACGGCCTCCGTGAGTTCCACGTTCTCCAACGGATCGCGCACGTCTCCGACTCCCCCGTTCGGTCTACCGTCAACCGCTACCACTATCACATTGTCCCTGGCACGAAACGGCGATCCGGACAGTGCCTCCAGACACGGCGGGACGCTGTGCGGCCACGCAGCACCCCAGCCGACGCCCACCCGCCCTCGACTGCCCCCGCGTGCCGCCATCTCCCAGAGGCGACCCTGGCGCGACGGTAGCCCCCTGGGTCCGGTTCGGGTCTGCCGAGTCTCAGATTCGGTGAACTGGCGCGCTTGGACCGGCAGAAGTCCGGGCCCCCTCGACCCGGATGCCGAACGAGAGCGCGCCGGATTCGCGTCCCGGTGGCTCTCAGGCGCCCGGCATCATGCCGCCGCCCTTGAGGCGTTCGATGTCCGAGGGCCTGATCTGGATCACGACGAGGGCGATCAGGAAGGAGAGGATCGCGAAGACGGCGGCCACGATGAATCCGGCCGAGACGCCGTTGGTCAGGACCTCGTCGCTCCAGGGGGGCGGGAGTTGGCCGGTTTCGGCGAAGCGGGCCTTCTCCAGTGGCCCGGCTTGGGCCAGGAAGGCCGGGACCTGCTTGTCGGCCTCGTTGCGGCTGGCCGTGCCGAAGACCGTCACGAGGATCGACAGGCCGAGCGAACCGCCCACCTGCTGGGTCGCGTTGAGCAGGCCGGAGGCGGCTCCGGTGTCCTTGACGGCGACGTTGGAGAGGGCCATCAGGGTCAGCGAGACGAACATGAAGCCCATGCCGAAGCTGAAGACCAGCATCGGACCGAGGATCGAACCCAGGTACGTCGAGTCGATGTTGGTCAGGGTGAGCCAGGAGAGGCCGGCCGCCAGGCAGAGCGAACCCACCACCATGAACGGCTTCGGGCCGAACTTGGGCAGGAGTTGGGAGGTGATGCCGGCGGCCACCGCGATGACCGCGCTCACCGGGAGGAAGGCGAGGCCGGCTTCGAGCGGGCTGAAGTCCAGGACGGTCTGCACGAAGAGCGTGAGGAAGAAGAACATGCCGAAGATCGCGGCCGCGAGGCAGAGCATGATGCCGTAGGTGCCCGCGCGGTTGCGGTCGGCGAACATGTGCAGCGGCGTGATCGGCTGACGGGAGCGCCGTTCCACCAGGACGAAGGTGACGAGCAGGACGACCGCCGCGGCGAAGGAGGCGATCGTGTACGGGTCGCGCCAGCCTTCCTGGGCGGCGCGGATGAACCCGTAGACCAGCGCCACCATGCCGAGCGTCGAGGTGAGCGCGCCGGTCACGTCGAAGTGGCCGGGCTGGCGCGCGGACTCCTTGACGTGCCGGGGCGTCAGGAAGGCGATCAGCAGGGCGATCGGCACGTTCACGAAGAAGATCCAGCGCCAGTCGAGCCACTCGACCAGGATGCCGCCGGCGAGCAGGCCGATGGCGCCGCCGCCCGCCGACACGCCCGCGAACACACCGAAGGCGCGGTTGCGTTCGGGGCCCTCTTCGAAGGTCGTGGAGATCAGCGAGAGCGAGGTCGGCGAGGCGATCGCGCCGCCGACGCCCTGGAGGGCGCGGGCCGCGAGGAGTTGCCAGTCGCTCTGGGCGAAGCCCGCGAGCAGGGAGGCGAGTCCGAAGAGCAGGACGCCGAAGATGAAGACCCGGCGACGGCCGAGGATGTCGCCCGCGCGGCCGCCGAGGAGCAGCAGTCCGCCGAAGGTGAGCGTGTAGGCGTTGACGACCCAGGACAGGCTGGTGGTCGAGAAGTCCAACGACTGCTGGATGTCGGGCAACGCGATGTTCACGATGGTGATGTCGAGGACCACCATCAGCTGACAGGAGGCGATCACGAACAGGGCGATGCCCTTGCCGTCTCCGTCGCTCTTGCGCGGGGCGGTCGCCGTCGGGGTTGTCGGCTTCGGATCACTGGTCATGGCTACTCATGGCGCATCGCGCCTCACCGGAGGGAGCCGTGGGCCGGTCAGTCCACCTTTCGACATTAAGCCAGGGCCGCACGGGTGACCAGTTGATCAACGGCGGCGCCCGTCCGCCGGTCAGGCGGGGGCGGGCTCGTCCAGGACGGCGAAGCCGTCCAGTTCCACCCGTGCCTGTTCGTCCCAGAGGCGTACGACTCCGATCACGGCCATCGCCGGATAGTCGCGGCCCGCCAACCGGCGCCAGACGCGGCCCAGTTCGTGGGCGTGGGCGCGGTAGTCGTCGACGTCGGTGGTGTAGACGGTGACGCGCGCGAGGTCGGCGGGGGTGCCGCCGGCGTGCCGCAGGGCGGTGAGCAGGTTGCCGAGGGCGGTGGCGAACTGCTCGGGGAGGGTGTCCCCGACGACCGATCCCCCGGTGTCGAGCGCGGTCTGTCCGGCGAGGAAGACCAGGCGGGTGCCGGTGGCGGTGACGGCGTGGGAGAAGCCGGTGGGCGGGGCGAGTTCGGCGGGGTTGTGGCGGTGCAGGCTCATGCGGACCCGACCTCCTGACGGGGCGCCCGAGGGGTGCCGGTCGCGTGTTTCGCGTACATCTCCTTGGCGATGATCGCACGCTGGACCTCCGTGGCCCCCTCGTAGATCCGGGGTGCGCGCACCTCGCGGTAGAGGTGTTCCAGGAGGTGGCCGCGTTGCAGGGCGGCGGCGCCGTGCACTTGGACGGCGGCGTCGACGACGTACTGCGCGGTCTCGGTGGCGAGGAGTTTCGCCATCGCGGAGCGCCTCGGCACGTCCGGGTCGCCGCTGTCGTACGCGGTGGCCGCCGCGTAGACGAGGAGGCGGGCGGCCTCCGTGCGGGTGGCCATCTCGGCGATGCGGTGGGATACGGCCTGGAGGTCGGCGAGGACGCCGCCGAAGGCGGGGCGGGCGGCGGTGTGGGCGACGGCGGCGTCGAGGGCGGCCTGGGCCATGCCGACGGCGAAGGCCCCGACGCTGGGCCGGAAGAGGTTGAGGGTGTGCATGGCGACCCGGAAGCCCCGGTCCGGTTCACCGAGCAGGTCCTCGGGGCCGACGGGGACGCCGTCGAAGGTGAGGGTGCCGAGGGCGTGCGGGGAGAGCATGTCGAGGGCTTCGCCGCCGAGTCCGGGGCGGTCGGCGGGGACGAGGAAGGCGGTGACGCCGCGGGCGCCCGCACCCCGGGTGGTGCGGGCGAAGACGGTGGCGAAGTCGGCTTCGGGGGCGTTGGAGATCCAGCGTTTCTCGCCGTGCAGGTGCCAGCCGCCGCGCCCGTCGGGGACGGCGTCGAGGGCGAGGGCGGCGGCGTCGGAGCCCGCGCCGGGTTCGGAGAGGGCGAAGGCCGCGACGGCCCGTCCGGCGGCGGCTTCGGGGAGCCAGCGGGCGCGCTGCGCGTCGGTGCCGAAGGCGGCGACCGGGTGGGTGCCGAGCCCCTGGAGGGCGAGGGCCGTCTCGGCCTCGGTGCACGTCTGCGCGAGGGATTCGCGCAGCAGGCAGAGGTCGAGGGCGCCGGCGTCGAAGAGGCGGGCGAGGAGGCCGAGTTCGCCGAGGGCGGCGACGAGGGGGCGGTTGACGCGGCCGGGCTCGCCCTTCGCGGCGAGCGGCGCGAGGCGGTCGGCGGCGAGGGCACGGAGCTCCGCACACCAGGTGATCTGTGCCGGATCGAGCGAGAATGCGGGCATGTGGGCCCTCTCCGGCGCCCTCCGGCGCCCTGGTAGCCGCGCCCTCCGGCGCGCTTGTCGGTGCGCCCTCGTGCGCCCTTGTCGGTGCGCCCGCCGGCGCCCCTGCCAGTGCGCCGTCCGGCGCCTTCGTCCCTGCGCCGCTCGGCGCGCCTGCCGGGGCATCGGCCGACGCTCTTGTCGCGAACCGTTGACTGCCGTCACCAACACGATACGCTCGTGTGGCGTTGAGCGACCCCACCACGACAGGGGGACGGACTCATGGAGCTGACACCCTCGGCCCACCTCGACACCTTCGCCCGCGACCGGCTGCCGCCGCCGGAGCGGTGGCCACGGCTCCTCTTCGAGCTGCCGGAGCTGGCCTACCCCGACCGGCTCAACTGCGGGGCGGAGCTCCTCGACCGTACGGTGGAACGATTCGGCACGGACCGGCCCGCCTTCCACGACGGCGCGGGCCGGGTCTGGAACTACGGCGAGCTCCGCGACCGCGTCGATCGCATCGCCCACGTCCTCACCTCCGACCTGCGGGTCCGGCCCGGCAACCGGGTGCTCCTGCGCGGCCCCACCACCCCCTGGCTCGCCGCCTGCTGGCTCGCCGTGATGAAGGCCGGCGGCGTCGCCGTCACCGTCCTGGCCCAACAGCGCGCCCCCGAACTGGCCGTGATGGCCGACGCGGCCCGCTGCACCCACGCGCTCTGCGACGCCCACTCCCTCGACGAGCTCCTCGCCGCCCGGATCCCGGGCCTCCGCGTCACCCCCTTCGGCGGGGACGGCCCCGACGACCTCCTCGCCCTCGCCGCCGGCCGCCCCGGCCGGTACGAGGCGGTCGCGACCGCCGCCGACGACGTGGCGCTCATCGCCTTCACCTCCGGCACCACCGGGCAGCCGAAGGGCTGCGTCCACTTCCACCGGGACGTCCTCGCCGTCGCCGACACCTTCTCCGCGCACGTCCTGCGCCCGCTGCCCGACGACGTCTTCGCCGGTTCGCCGCCGCTCGCCTTCACCTTCGGCCTCGGCGGGCTCGTCGTCTTCCCCCTGCGGGCCGGGGCGAGCGCGGTCCTGCTCGAACAGGCCGGCCCCAGGCAGCTGCTCGCGGCGATCGAGCGGCACCGGGTCTCGGTGCTCTTCACCGCCCCGACCGCCTACCGCGTCATGCTCGACGAGCTGGCCGGCGACATCGCCCCCGACGTCAGCACGCTGCGGCGCTGCGTCTCCGCCGGCGAGAACCTCCCCGAGGCGACCTGGAAGGCCTGGTACGGCCGCACGGGCCTGCGCCTGATCAACGGCATCGGCGCGACCGAGCTCCTGCACATCTTCATCTCGGCCGCCGACGGGGACATCCGCCCCGGCACCACGGGCCGCCCGGTGCCCGGCTGGCAGGCCAGGGTCGTGGACCGGGAGGGCCGCGAGGTCCCGGACGGCGAGGAGGGACTGCTCGCCGTGCGCGGCCCGGTGGGCTGCCGCTATCTCGCCGACCCGCGCCAGGCCGAGTACGTACGGGACGGCTGGAACGTCACGGGCGACACGTACGTCCGACGGCCCGACGGCTGGTTCCGCTATGTCTCCCGGGCAGACGACATGATCATCTCGGCCGGGTACAACATCGCCGGACCCCAGGTCGAGGAGGTGCTCCTCGACCACCCCGACGTCGTCGAGACGGCGGTCGTGGGCCGCCCCGACGAGCTGCGCGGCCAGGTCGTCGTCGCGTACACGGTCGTACGGGACGGGGTGCCGCGCGATTCCGGCACAGCCGCCGCGCTGCGGGCCTTCGTCCGCGCCCGCCTCGCCCCGTACAAGTCACCCCGCCGGATCGTCTTCCTCGACGCGCTGCCGCGCACCGCGACGGGCAAGCTCCAGCGCTTCCGGCTGCGCGACCCGGTCTGATCCGGCCCCGGCCCTGATCCGCCGGGCAGGCCCTAAAGTGATCACGTGGCCGAGCAGCACACTCCCCGATCCCTGATCGTCTCCCTCTACGGCGCGTACGGCCGTGGGCCGGACGAGTCCCCCATGCCGGTGGCCGCGCTGATCCGGCTGCTCGGGAGGCTCGGCGTGGACGCGCCCTCGGTGCGCTCCTCGGTGTCGCGGCTGAAGCGGCGCGGGCTGCTGCTGCCGCGCCGGACGGCGGACGGGGGCGCCGGGTACGCCCTGTCGGAGGACGCCCGACGGCTCCTCGACGACGGCGACCGCCGGATCTACGCCCGTACGGAGCCGAAGCTGTCCGACGGCTGGGTCCTGGCCGTCTTCTCGGTCCCCGAGGCCGAGCGCCACAAGCGGCACCTGCTGCGCTCCCGGCTCGCCCGGATGGGATTCGGCACGGCCGCGCCGGGTGTCTGGATCGCGCCGGCGCGGCTGTACGAGGAGACCAGGAACGCCCTCGAACGCCTTGAGCTCTCGCCGTACGTGGACCTCTTCCGCGGCGACCACCTCGGGTACGCGGCGACGGCCGAGGCGGTGGCCCGCTGGTGGGACCTGCCGGCGATCGCCGGGCTCCACGAGGAGTTCCTCGCGGCCCACGAGCCGGTCCTGCGGGCCTGGCGGACGGCACCGAGCGGCCCGGAGGACGCCTACCGGGACTATCTGCTCGCCCTGGACTCCTGGCGGCGCCTCCCGTACGCGGACCCGGTCCTGCCCGCCGAACTGCTCCCCGACGACTGGCCTGGCCGCCGCTCGGCGGAGGTCTTCGCCGCCCTGCACGAGCTGCTGCGGGACCGGGGGGCGGAGTATGTGGGGGGCTTCTTGCGGGCGTAGGTACGTGCGGAAGCGGACCGGTCGCCGGAACAGGACACTGCGCCCCGCCAGGCATACAGTCGTCAGTAAGAGGCGTTCCGCCACGGGGAGCGGGGTGCGGGTGCGGGACTTCGCATGGTCGGCCGGCCACGGCCAACGGGGGATCAGCCGCGCCGTCCGGCCCCGAGTGCAGGGATCCGATGCGCCATGGCTGACGTGAACGTCGTGTGGACAGGGCTCGAGTGCCAGATCAGACAAGAAGTGGAAGACGACATCGTCGGCAGCGTCCAGGTGATCCCCGGGACGACTCCGCAACCGCCGCTGAAGTTCCCGGAGTCCGGCGAGCTGAAGTTCGGTCCTCCGGGGCTGAGGATCTTCAGCGCCCAGCGTCTGCTGTACTCCGGACCGGCTAAGGATCTCAGCGTGTCGCTCGCGCTCGTGCAGGTGGACGCCGGTGACGCGGAGCAGGAGAAGCAGGCCGTCGCCAATGCCATCTCCACGGCGGCGACCGCGGCCGTCGCCAAGTTCACCGGCGGGGCCGGCGTCGTGCTCAAGCCCTTCATCCAGCTCCTCTCGGAGGCCCTGGTCGAGGGCGTGAGCGACCTCCTCGGCCTCGCCGACAACCCGTTCAACCCGGCGGCCATCTTCATCCCCAAGGACAGGATGCTGGACGCGAACAGCCGACGCCGGATCCGCCAACGCCCCGACGACCCGCGCGTCCTGCAGTTCACCGACGAGATCGTCTGTACCGGTACGGACGACGACGGAGACCTGGGCAAGTACGTGATGTACCTGGACGTCCAGCCGTCCGGAACCCCCGGCGGAGGCGGAGGTATGCCCCCCGTGGACGACGGCATCGGCACCCCCACCCTGCGCAGGGGTTCGCAGGGAGCCGCGGTGGAGAAGCTCCAGCGGCTGCTGAACGCCCATGTGCCGGACCTCCGGCCCCTTGGGGTCGACGGGGACTTCGGTTCCGTGACGGACGAGCGCGTCCGCGTGTACCAGCGCCGGGTCGAGATCGAGGTCGACGGCGTCGCGGGTCCCCAGACCTGGGGCATGCTCACGGGAGGCGAGTTGGCTGAGGAGCAGGCCGCCGGAACGCCGACCGTGAGCAGCGGTGCGCGCGGCCCCGCGGTCCGCAGACTCCAGCGGCTGCTGAACGCCCGTGTGCCGAACGTCCCGGCCCTCGCGATCGACGGGGTCTTCGGCCCGGTCACGGAGGCCCACGTCCGCAAGTTCCAGACCCGCCTCGCCATCATCGTCGACGGCATCGTCGGCCCGCAGACGTGGGGCGCGCTCGCGCTCTGACGTGCCGGGGACGGCCCCCGGCCGCCGGCCGTCAGGCCTTGCCGGTCGGGGGGCGGCGGGAGCCCGCTCGGTACGGGGCGGGCCAGGGGGCCGCGGGGCCCTGGTAGTTCTGTTCGGCGGCCGCGTGGAGGGTCCAGTGCGGGTCGTAGAGGTGGGGGCGGGCCAGGGCGCAGAGGTCGGCTCGGCCCGCCAGGAGCAGGGAGTTGACGTCGTCCCAGGAGGAGACGGCTCCGACGGCGACGACGGGGACGCCGGTCTCGTTGCGGATGCGGTCGGCGTACGGGGTCTGGTACGAGCGGCCGTACTCGGGGGTCTCGTCGGGGACGACCTGGCCGGTGGAGACGTCGATCGCGTCGGCGCCGTGGGCGGCGAAGGCGCGGGCGAAGGCGACGGCGTCCTCGGGGGTGGTGCCGCCCGGGGCCCAGTCGGTGGCGGAGATCCGGACGGTCATGGGGCGGTCCTCGGGCCACACCTCCCGTACGGCGTCGAAGACTTCGAGCGGGAAACGCAGCCGGCCCTCGAGGCTGCCGCCGTAGGCGTCGGTGCGGTGGTTGGTGAGCGGGGAGAGGAAGCCGGAGAGCAAGTAGCCGTGGGCGGCGTGTAGTTCGAGCAGGTCGAAGCCGCTGCGGGCGGCTCGGCGGGCGGCGGCCGCGAACTCCTCGCGTACGGCGGCGAGTCCGGCGCGGTCGAGGGCGCGCGGGGTCTGGTTGACGCCGGGCCTGTACGGCAGGGGCGAGGCGGCGACGAGCGGCCAGTTGCCCTCGGGCAGGGGCCGGTCGATGCCCTCCCACATGCGCCGGGTGGAGCCCTTGCGGCCGGAGTGGCCGAGCTGGACGCCGAGCGCCGTGCCGGGCGCCTGGGTGTGGACGAAGGCGGCGATCCGGGCCCAGGCGTCGGCCTGCTCGTCGGTCCACAGGCCGCTACAGCCGGGGGTGATGCGGCCTTCGGGGCTCACGCACACCATCTCGGTCATGACGAGTCCGGCGCCGCCGAGGGCCCTGGCGCCCAGGTGGACGAGGTGGAAGTCACCGGGGACGCCGTCCTCGGCGACGTACAGGTCCATGGGCGAGACGACGACTCGGTTACGGAGGGTCAGTCCGCGCAGCCGGAAGGAGGTGAACATGGGCGGCGTCCCCGGCGGGCAGCCGAAGTCGCGCTCGACGGCGGCGGTGAAGGCCGGGTCGCGCAACCGCAGGTTGGCGTGGGTGACGCGGCGGCTGCGGGTGAGGAGGTCGAAGGCGAAGCGGCGGGGCGCCCGGTCGACGTGGCCGGCGAGCTCCTCGAACCAGCGGAGGCTGGCGGCGGCGGCGCGTTGGGTGGATGCGACGACGGGGCGGCGTTCGGCTTCGTAGGCGGTCAACGCCTCGGCGAGGGTGGGGTGTTCGCCGACCTGTCGGGCGAGGGCGAGGGCGTCCTCGACGGCCAGTTTGGTGCCGGAGCCGATGGAGAAGTGCGCGGTGTGGGCGGCGTCGCCGATGAGAACGGTGTTGCCGTACGACCAGTGCTCATTGACGACGGTACGGAACGCGTTCCAGGCGGAGCGGTGCGAGCGCAGCTCCCGGCCGCCGAGCGCCTCGGCGAAGATCTTGGCGCAGCGGGCGGTGGACTCGGCCTCGTCGAGTTCGTGGAACCCGGCGGCCCACCAGACCTCTTCGCGCATCTCGACGATGACGGTGGAGGAGTCGGCGGAGAAGGGGTAGGCGTGGAGCTGCATCACGCCGTGCTCGGTCTCGGCGATCTCGAAACGGAAGGCGTCGAAGGGGAAGCCCGCGGCGAGCCAGATGTAGCGGCAGCGGTGGGTGGTGATGGTGGGGCGGAAGTGGTCGGCGTGGGCCTCGCGGGTGTGGCTGTGGACGCCGTCCGCGGCGACGACCAGGTCGTGGGTGGCGGCGAGCTCGGCGGCGGGCGGGGCCTCGGTGCGGAAGCGGAGCCGTACGCCGAGCTCGGCGCAGCGGGCGTGGAGGAGCTCCAGGAGGCGTCGGCGGCCGAGGGCGGCGAAGCCGTGGCCGGTGGAGGTCGTGCGGTGGCCCCGGTGGACGACGTCGATGTCGTCCCAGCGGACGAGCTCGCGGCGGAGCGCCTCGTACACGACGGGATCGGCGTCCCGGATGCCGCCGAGGGTCTCGTCGGAGAGGACGACGCCGAAGCCGAAGGTGTCGGAGGGCGCGTTCCGCTCCCAGACGGTGACCTCGCGGGCGGGGTCGAGCCGCTTGAGGAGGGCGGCGGCGTAGAGGCCACCGGGCCCGCCCCCGATGACGGCGATCCGCGCGGGCCGCCCGGCCACCGGAGAGATGGCGTCCGGAGAGATGGCGTCCGGGGTGGGGGCGGCCGGGGTGGGGGCGGTCGGCGTCGGGACGGCTGGGGTCGAGACAGCTGGGGTGGAGACGGCCGGGGTGGGGCCAGCCGGGGTCGGGCCAGCCGGGGTCGGGACGGCCAGCGTCGCGGCGTCCGGCGTCGCGGCGTCCGGCGTCGCGGCGTCCGGCGTCGCGGCGTCCGGCGTCGCGGCGTCCGGCGTCGCGGCGTCCGGCGTCGAGACAGCTGGCGTCGGGGCGGCCGGGGTCGGGGCGGCCATGGCTAGCGGCCTTGCCATTTCGGGGGGCGCTTCTCCGTGAACGCGGCGTGGAACTCGGCGTAGTCCTCGCCGTGCATCAGGAGGGCCTGGGTCGCCGCGTCCAGCTCGATCGAGGCCGCGAGCGGCATGTCCAGCTCGGCGGAGAGCAGGGCCTTCGTCTGGGCGAGGGCGAGCGCGGGCCCGTCCGCCAGGCGGCGGGCGAGGGCGGCGGCGCGGGTGTCGGCGGCACCCTCCTCGGTCAGCTCGCTCAGCAGGCCGATGCGCTCGGCCTCGGCGGCCTGGACCGGTTCGCCCAGCATGAGGAGCCGGGTGGCGTGGCCGAGCCCCACGACCCGGGGCAGCAGGTACGCCGCGCCCATGTCCCCGCCGGAGAGGCCGACCCGGGTGAAGAGGAAGGCGAAACGGGTGGTGGGGTCGGCGACCCGGAAGTCGGCGGCGAGGGCGAGGACGGCCCCGGCGCCCGCCGCGACGCCGTGGAGCGCGGCGACGACCGGGAAGGGGCACTCGCGAAGGGCCCGGACGACCTGGCCGGTCATCCGGTTGAAGTCGAGGAGCCGTGCGGTGTCGAGGGACAGCGTGGCGCCGATGATCTCGTCGACGTCGCCGCCCGAGCAGAAGCCGCGGCCCTCGCCGCCGAGGACGAGAGCGCGGACGGCCCGCTCGCGGGAGAGCTCGGCGAGCAGGTCGCGCAGGTCGGCGTAGGCGCCGAAGGTGAGGGCGTTGAGCTTCGCGGGGCGCGCGAGGGTCACGGTGGCGACGCCCTCGTCGATGTCCAGGCGCAGGTGCCGCCAGCGTTCGGTGCGGGTCGCGGAGCCGGTAAAGGGGCTCATCCGGAACGGCCTCCTTCCTCCACTCGGAGGGTATCACCGTACTGTGACCGTCGTCACGAGTACGCGATAAAGGGGGTGTGTGCGCGGACCCCACAAGGTCCCGGGAGAGAGGTGACCGAAGTCCCTACCGGTCGGGGAGGGGTGCCCTGGGAACGGGATTTTGCGCCTCGTAAGGTTGAAACCAGGACGTCTCGGGATGCCCCCACCCCACTCGCCCACCCTGCCGCGCTCGGTGAAGGGAGCCCTGCCACCCATGCCCGAAGCCACCGGACCTGCCGGACCCGCCGGCGCCACCGGACCCCCCGGACCCCCCGGACCTGTCGGCCCCACCGGACCCGCCACCTCCTGGCGCATCCGGCTGCCCCACACGACCGCCGCCGTACCGATCGCCCGCGCCCTGATCCGTACCGCGCTCAACGACATCGACCCCGGCGCGGCCGCCCTCCCCGACGGGGACACGGCGGAGCTGCTCACCGCCGAGCTCGTCGCCAACGCCGTCGAGCACACCGCCGGCCAGGGTCCGATCGAGCTGGTCGTCGAGCTGCTCGCCGCGCCCGGCGGCTGTCAGATCGAGGTCCACGACTGCGAGCCGGCCCGCCCCGGCGAGCTCGTCTGCCCCGACCCCGACGTCGGGGTCGACCCCTGGCAGGAGCACGGCCGCGGCCTCCTCCTGATCCGCGCGCTCAGCAGCGACTGCGGCCACCGCGCGACCGCGGGCGGCAAGGCCGTGTGGTTCACGCTCCCCGGGATACCGGCCCAGCGCCGCCGCCAGGAACCCTGAGGGGCGAGGTCGGTCACGAGTCCTGAGGGACGGGAGCCGTCGTACCGAGCCGCGAATGGCGGCGAGCAGAAAGCTATGCCTGCGGCTCCCCCGCGGGGCCGGCCATGGCGGCGACCAGGACCGCCTTGATCGTGTGCATCCGGTTCTCGGCCTCGTCGAAGACGACGGAGTGCGCCGACTCGAAGACCTCGTCGGAGACCTCCAGCTCGGTCAGACCGTGCCGGGCGTGGAGGTCGCGGCCGACGGCCGTGCCCAGGTCGTGGAAGGCCGGCAGACAGTGCAGGAACTTGACGTCCGGGTTGCCGGTGGCCCGCAGCACGTCCATCGTCACGGAGTACGGGGAGAGGGCGGCGATCCGCTCGTCCCACACCTCCTTGGGCTCACCCATCGACACCCAGACGTCGGTGGCCACGAAGTCGGCGCCCCGGACCCCGTCCGCCACGGACTCGGTGAGCGTGATCGTCGCGCCGCTCGTCTCGGCGAGCTCGCGCGCGGTGGCGACGACGCCCTCGGCCGGCCAGTACGTCTTCGGGGCCACGATCCGCACGTCCATGCCGAGCAGGGCGCCGGTGACCAGGTAGGAGTTGCCCATGTTGAAGCGGGCGTCCCCGAGGTAGGCGAAGGCGATCCCGTCGAGCGGCTTGTCGGTGTGCTCGGTCATGGTGAGCACGTCGGCGAGCATCTGGGTGGGGTGCCAGTCGTCGGTGAGGCCGTTGAAGACGGGGACCCCCGCGTAGGCGGCGAGCTCCTCGACGGCGGCCTGGCTGTCGCCGCGGTACTCGATGCCGTCGAACATCCGGCCGAGGACGCGGGCGGTGTCCTTGACCGACTCCTTGTGGCCCATCTGGGACGCCGCGGGGTCCAGGTAGGTGGTGGAGGCACCCTGGTCCGCGGCGGCGACCTCGAAGGCGCAGCGGGTGCGCGTGGAGGTCTTCTCGAAGATGAGGGCGATGTTCCTGCCGCGCAGCCGCTGGACCTCGGTACCGGCCTTCTTCGCGGCCTTGAGCTCGGCGGAGAGCGCGACCAGGCCGCGGAACTCCTCGGCGGTGAAGTCCAGCTCCTTGAGGAAGTGGCGGCCGATGAGGTCTGTGGCCATGGGACGCGCTCCTGGGGGTACGGGTCGAGGGGACGGCGGTCGCGGACCTTGGAACTCTATACGAACATCAGCATTTATATACAGCCCCTGTCCGATGTCGCCCCCCCGCTCCCAGTCTCGGCCTCGGCCTCGGCAGTCTCAGCCTCGGCCTCGGCCCCCAGCCCTCGGGTCCCAGCCCGCTCAGGTCGCGTCGCGCTCCACCGGGCAGCTCATGCAGCGCGGGCCGCCCCTCCCCCGGCCCAGCTCGCTCCCCGGGATCTCGATCACCTCGATGCCCTGCTTGCGCAGGTGCGTGTTCGTGGTGACGTTCCGCTCGTACGCCACGACCACCCCCGGCTCCACGGCGAGGACGTTGCACCCGTCGTCCCACTGCTCGCGCTCCGCCGCGTGCACGTCCTGAGTCGCCGTCAGGACGCGGACGTTCTGGAGCCCCAGGGCCGCCGCGATGGCGCTGTGCATCTGCTCCGGCGGATGGTCGGTCACCCGCAGGGACTGCCCCGCGTCGCCGGGTTCGATCGTGTACGAGCGGAGCATGCCGAGCCCCGCGTACTGGGTGAACGTGTCCTGGTCGACCATCGTCATCACCGTGTCCAGGTGCATGAACGCGCGCCGCTTCGGCATGTCGAGCGCGACGATCGTGCGCGCCGAACCGGCCGCGAACAGGCCCCGGGCCAGCATCTCCACGGCCTGCGGGGTGGTGCGCTCGCTCATCCCGATGAGCACGGCGCCGTTGCCGATGACCAGGACGTCCCCGCCCTCGATCGTCGACGGGTAGTCGCGCTGTCCCTCCGACCAGTGGTGGAAGGAGCCCGCCTCGGGGCCGGTGAAGAGCGGGTGGTGCCCGTAGATCGCCTCGAAGTGCACGGTCTCGCGCTGCCGGGCCGGCCAGCGCATCGCGTTGATCGAGACGCCGTCGTAGATCCAGGCGGAGGTGTCCCGGGTGAAGATGTGGTTCGGCAGCGGGCCGAGGACGAAGTCGTCCAGGTCGAGCGCGTGGAAGCGCACCGACGTCGGCTCCCGGTGCGACGCCAGGAACTCCCGCTTCGTCATGCCGCCGACGAGCGCCTCGCCGAGCGACCCCGCGTCCAGCGAGTCGAACGCGGCGCGCAAATGGTCGGCGGCCAGCGGCCCGTACTCCTTCTCGTCGAAGACCCGGTCCAGGACCAGCGCGCGGGCGGCGGGCACCTCCAGGGACTCCCGCAGCAGGTCGCCGAAGAGATGCACCTCGACCCCGCGGTCACGCAGCACGTCGGCGAAGCCGTCGTGCTCCTGGCGTGCCCTGCGCACCCAGAGCACGTCGTCGAAGAGGAGCGCGTCCTTGTTGGACGGCGTGAGCCTCTTCAGCTCCAGATCGGGGCGGTGGAGGATGACGCGGCGCAGCCGCCCGGTCTCGGAATCGACATGGAATCCCATGGGCCCATCCTGACGGAGCCGGGCGGCCGGGGCCCGTCTTTCGGGCCTTCGGTCCCGGGGTTCCCGCGGCGTGTCCTGCGACGGGTTGCTCGGGGGTGTCCGTCTTGTCGATCAGGCCGGATCAGGGAGCGGCGGCTGTGCGTGCGATCGCAAGGCGGAGGAGGGAGTCGCCCCCCCGGCACGCGGTGGGGGTGCCTCCCTTGCCCGCAGGGCTACGGGGGACGTTGGCGACCCACGACAACGCGGCGAGCGTGCGTGCCGGACGCCGCGGCTCAGGCGGGACTTTCCGGACACGGCCTTACGGGCTCACCTCATGAGCGCGGCGACGAGGATCGCGGCGACGAGCAGGCCGAGCACGACGGCGGTACGGCTCAGGAAGCGCCGGGTGTAACCGTTGACGGGGTCGTCGTCCGGCGGCGGATACGAGACGGCGCGGGGCGCGCCCGGGTGGTGCGGGGTCCCGGGCGGTGGGGCATGGCGGGTCGGTTGGGCATGGCCGGGCGGTGGGGCCTGGCTGGGCGGCGGGGCATGCCCGGGCGGCGGTACCTGGCCGGGCGGTGGGGCATGGCCGGGCGGTGGGGTGCGCCTGACGCCGTACGCCTCCTTGAGGAGCGTGAGCCAGACCGCGTCCGGCAGGCCGGGGCGGTCTCCGTCCACGATCTGCCAGAAGGCCTCGCGGGCCGACGGCACGGGGCTCGTCCGGAGCCGGGCGAGCAGGGCCGCGACCGTGCCGACCGGGGCGTCGCCGCCGCCGAGGAGGGGCCGGACGGCCCAGCGGTGCAGCTCGGCGGCGTTGGACGCGCGCTGTTCCTCCGGCGGCTCGGAGTGGTCGTACTCGGCGCCGGGCGGCGCGGCCGCCCAGAGCTCCCGGCCGAGGACCACCTCGCACAGCTCGCGGCGCGCCGGGTGCTCCCAGGACGGCAGGCGCCGGGCGATCTCCTGGAGGAGCAGGGTGACGACCACGTACATCTGGGGGCGCCGCAGGGCGTCGAGCAACTCGCGGCTGCCCGCACGCTCGACGAAGCCGCGCGCCTCGGCCACGTCGCGCGCGGTCGGCAGCCGGTGGACGAGCCCGGTCTCGGCCTCCCGCTCCCGGCCCCACGGCTTCCTCGCCCATACCCGCCGGCCGCCGCCGACCGGACCGGCCCACTGGGCGCCGACGAACGGGAGGACGGGGCGGGGGTACGGGTCGTGCGTCCGGTCCGGGGCGGAGCGGGGCCGGCCGGGTGCGGGGCCCGGGTCCGGGTCGACGTCGATTTCGGTGCCGGTGCGAGGGCCGGTGTCGGTGCCGGCATCACCGGCGTCAGTGATGCGGTCGGGATCGGGGGCGGAGTCGACCCGACGCGGCGGGACCTCTGTGGCCCAGGGGCCGGCTCCACCGGGGGCCTCCCCGTGGGACGTGTCCGTGTACGGCTCCGCCGGGTACCGGGACGGGTCCTGGAGGGGACGGCCGGGAAGGGGTGGGTCCTGGCGGCCACCGCCGGCCCAGGGCTCCGGGGAGGACGGGGGGCGCCCCGCGTCGGGGGAGACCGGGGGCCACGCCGTATCCGTGGAGTCCGACGTCCTGCCCGTGGCCGGGGATACGAAGGGCCACTCGTCGTCCGGGGAAGACGAGGAAGACGGGGAGCTCGGAGCGTTCGAAGGGCGCCGCGCGTCCGGGGAGTCCGAAGGGCGCCGCGCGCCCGGGAGAGCCGACGGGCGGTCGACGTCAGGGGAGGCCGGCTCGCGTCCGGAGTCCCTGGGAGGAACCGAGGGGCGCCGCGGATCCCGCGCGGCCGGGTATCGCGGGTCCCGCCCGCTGGTGTCCCCCGGCTCCGGCGCGGACCCGTAGCGCGAGTCCCGCCCGCCGGCGTCCCCCGACTCCGGCGCGGACCCGTAGCGCGAGTCCCGCCCGCCAATGTCTCCCGGCTCCGGCGCGGCCCGGTAGCGCGGGTCCCGCCCGCCGATGTCCCCCGGCTCCGGCGCGGACCCGTAGCACGGGTCGCGCCTGCCCGCGTCCCCCGACTCCGGCGCGGCCCCGTAGCGCGGCTCCGCCGCCTCGTGCCGCCGCTCCGGCGCCGCCTCGTACCGTGGCTGCGGCGATGTCCCGTACCGCGGGCCCCCCGAGGGCGGGAGGCGCGGTTCCCGGGGCCGGCCGCCGCCGCGGGCGTCGGAGTCGAGGATGTCCAGAGCGCGGTCGGCCGTGTCGAGGAGGAGGGCGCGGCGGGCGGACGCCGCCTCGTGGAGGGCGCTGGCGACCGCGTACTCGCGTCCGTCGCCCTCCGCGACGCCCCGCAGGTGGTGGCGGACGAGCCGGGCCGCGATCTCCTCCGCCCGGTCGCCGGACCGCTCCCTCGGATCGACGCGGCGGCGGCCCGTGTTGGGGCTCGCCGCTCCCGACCAGCGGCCGACGAACACGAAGCGCAGCGCGGCCAGTTCGACGGTGTCGTGGCTGGCGAAGGTCCAGAGGCGGCGCTCGGTGAGCTCGCCGAGCATGCTGTGCAGCCCCCACAGCACGGGACCGGCGGTGTCGCCCCGTTCGTCGAGGACGGTGAACCGGCCGTCGGGGTGCCGCAGCAACTCCGCCAACGTACCGGCGAGTTCCCTCCTCACGTACGGCAGCGTCTCGTCGAGTTCGCCCTGCCCCCGGCCCGTCGCCGGTACGAGGACCTCCTCCCGGACCACCGGGAGCCGTCCGCGTACCTCGGCGGCGTTCAGCGCGGCGGCGCCCTCCCAGTCCCAGGCGTGGAGGCCGAGACAGAAGGCGGGTTCGAGGAGGGCGGGTGAGCCGACGAGCGCGTGGCAGAGCACGGACGTCCCGCCGTCGGCGTCCGTGAACGGGGTGCGCCTGATCAGCATCACGCCCCGTCGGCCTTCGAGCCGGATCAGGGCCGGCCGGGTCTCGTCCCCGCTGGCCCGCAGCATGGGTCCGGAGATCCGGAAGAGGTCCTCCGTCTCGTCCCGGGGCCCGGACCAGGCCACCGGACCGAAGCCGGTGCTGCCCGAGGAGTTCTCGCTGTCCCAGCGGAAGACGATCTGGTCGACCTCGTACTCCGACCGTGTCATCGGACGATTCCCTCCGTAGGCTCCGCCCCGGGCAGCAGCCCGCACATGGCGAACAGGGACAACAGGGGCGCCAGGACCCGGCGCGGCCGGACCCCGTGCGGGAAGTGGTCGCCGCGCGCCTGCCCGCCGGTCGCGGCGACGAAGTGCAGGGAGCAGTTCGCGCAGTCGTCGAAGGGCTTGAGCCAGGCGGCGCTGGCGTGGTGGGCGAGGAAGGCGTACGCGTCCCGGCTCTCGTCCCGCGCCTCGGCGGGGTCGAAGCGGCCGGGCAGGGCACGGCCGAGCCACCGGTCGACGGACGGTTCGAAGCGCACGAGGTCGCTCTTGTTGACGGCGAGCGCGGCAGGCGCCGCGACGAGGCCGCCGCGCTGCCGCGGGATGCGGTCGAGCACGGTGGCGAAGGCCTCGTCGCCGAGGTCGCGGCGGCGTATCCCGCTCTGCTCCCGTACGGGGTCGAGGGAGCCGAGCCGGAGTGCGCGCAGCGGGTCCAGGACGAAGACGAACGCGTCGACGCCCATGAGGAAGCGGGCCACGTCCCCGTCCTGCGCGAGGTCCTCGCCCGCGAGGTCGAAGAAGACGACGGGCCGGGGCGTCCCGCCGCCCGCGGAGACGAGCAGGCCGTCGGCGAAGCGGGCGAAGGTCTGCTGTCCGGTACGGCCCAACTGCCGTCCCTGCTGGAGGTTCTGCACGCGTTCCCGCAGATAGGTGCGGTGCGCCTCGGGGTTGAGCGGACGGCTCCGCAGCCCGTACGGGGCGAGGCCGCCGAGTTCGATCTCGCCGAGCATGGCGGCGAGGAGGTGGGTCTTGCCGACGGAGGAGCTGCCGACGAGGGCGACGGAGAGCGGCTCGCCGTTGGTGAGGTAGGGCACGGGAAGTTCGTGCTCCTCGTCGCCCTCCACGGTGTGCGGGCACAGATGGTAGGCCTTGCGCAGGGCGTCGGCGATGTGGGCGGGGCGCCGTTCGCCGGCGAGGTCCAGCGGGATGCGGTTGCCCTTGGCGTCGATGGTGACGAGCAGGCGTTCGTCGTACTCGACGGGCAGCAGGCAGTGCGGGCACATCCGGCTCCGCGAGGGCGGGGCCGGCGGCGGTTCGAGCGGCGACGCCGGAACGGCGGGGCGGGCGGGGCCCTCCCCTCCGCCGAGGATCCGGTCGAACAGAGTGGTGCGCGGAGAGCGGGTGTCCCGTACGGAATCGGGCCCGGGGCCGGTGTGCGGCTCCGCTCCCGTCAGCGCGTCGCCGGCGAACACGGCGCGCTTCCCGGCGAGTCGGCGATCGTACTCGGCGCGCCACCGGGCGAGCGGGTCGGCGGTTCCGACGGCGGTGGCGAGCGGATCGGGCACGTTCAGGAGCCGCATGAGCTCGACGGGACGCGGCCGGTCGGCCACCCTCGGGGAGAAGAGACCGCTCTGGGCCAGGGCTGCGAGACGGCGGTAGTCGGCGAGGTCCCCGGGCGGGCCCTCGCCCCGCGGGGGACGCCCGGAGAGGAGGTAGTAGCCGAGCTGGGCGACGGACCACAGGTCGTCGCGCGGGTCGGCCGAGCCGAGCCCCTCGCGTTGCTCGGGCGACGCCCAGGGCACTCCGCCGAACGGCTCGCGCGCCTCGCCCGCGCGGAGCGCGGCGAACGGTTCGCAGAGCCGTACGTGAGTCCCGTCCCATCGTACGGTGTCGGGCGTGACGGCCCGGTGTACCAGCTCGACCTGTTCCATAAGCCGTACGGCAAAGGCGAGTTGGCCGATGATCCGCTCCTGCTCCTCGGGGCCGAGGCGGCCCGCCCACTCGGCGAGCGGCCGGCCGCGGGGCAGCCGGTACAGCACGAACGGTTCGGGCCCGGTCAGGTCGAAGCCGACGATCCTGGCGAAGACGGACCCGAACTTCTCGGCCCCGTATCCCCGTTCGAGGGCGACGGCCGCCGCCACCTCGCGCTCGAGGAGGCCGTACGCGTGGGGGTCGGCCTGCGCGGAGGCGGTCAGCCGGAACTGCAGGACCGGCCATCCCGCGCCCAGCGTGGCCCGGCGCGCGAGGACGCCGGGCCGGCCGGGCGGCCTGCGGTCGTCGCCGTACCGGACGGTGAAGCGGACCGGCTCCTCGCGGTGCGTGAGGAACTCCAGCTCCTCGTAGTACGGGTGCGGGGGGCTCATGGGCTCGCTCAGGTGGTCGGGGTGATGGGGGTCGATCGGGTGGTTCAGCGGGTTCTGCGCGGTGTCCGGACGACCGGGATCGTCCGCGTGGTCCTGGTGGTCCTGGTGGTCCTGGTGGCGCGGTCCGTTCGGGTCGTGCGGGTGGTTCGGGTGGTTCGGGTCTGTCACGGTTCTCCCGCCTCCTCGGCGCGGACGGTGTGCACGACGTCCGCGCGCAGCGGTACGAGGCGGAGGATGCCGGCGTGCCGTCCCGCACCGGTCCACACCACGCCCTCGGCGGTGCCCCGCCAGATGTCGTCCCCCGCCGCGCCGCGCCCCATCGCCTCGGGCACGAAGCGGACCTGCCGGGCGGCGAGCGGGTCGTGGGAGAGCAGCCGCAGATGCTCGGGGCCGCAGAGCGCGACCGTGCCTCCGGAGCCGTCCTCGGCGAGCAGCAGCCGGGCCACCGCGTCCGGGGCGACACCGGTGAGGCGGGCCGCGTCGGGCCGTTCGGAGCGGTCGGTGAAGACGGCGAGCGAAGTGAGCGCGCCGAGGTCGCGGAGGCCGTCGTACGGGGGCGGGGGCGAGGCCGCCGCATCGCGCTCCAGACGGATCCGGGTCTCGTCCAGGAGCTCCGTCAGCCGCTGCCCCTGCGCCGCGTGCTCCGTACCGCCGGGATCCCTCTCGATGCCCGCCCAGCACCCGTCGAGGAGGAGGACCGTGCCGGCGACCAGATCGCCGACGAGCGTGTCGACGAGTGCGGGCCCCCCGTCCCCGTACCGCCGCTCCAGCCACGCCGGGGCGGGCCCGGGCCGCTGGACCGGGTGGGGGGCCGACGGCGGGTGGGAGGACGAAGGCGGGTGGGAGGACGGAGGCGGCGGGTACGGGGACGACGACGCCTGGGACGACGATGACTGGGACGGCGGGGCTGACGGCGGTACGTACGAGGACGTGGCCGTCGGCCTCCGTACCGGCGGCTCCTCGTCCATGTCCGTCCAGCCGTCGTCCTCCCCGCCGTCACCCCAGTCGTCCCAACTCCACGCAGCCGTAGTGGTGTCGGTGCCGTCGGACGGGTTCGGGCCCGGGCCCGCCGGGCTCGGGCCCTGCGCGGGGGCCGACGGTTCGTCCGCCCAGGAAGCCCAGTCCGACGACGTGTCCGGCCCCCACTCCGACGACCGCTCCGGCGTCCTCCCGCCGCCGTACGCGTCGGCGGTCTCCGCGAGACCGCGCAGCAGCCGGGCCACGGCACCGGCGCCGGCCGAGCAGTGGTGCCGCACCTCGGCGAAGAGCCAGTCGTGCACGGCGGTCGTCACGACCAGGGCGTGGATCTCGCGCAGGATCCGGCCCGCCTCCTCCGGGTCCGCCCGCGCCCACCAGTCGTCCACGGCCCGGTTCCAGTCGCGCAGTGCGAGCAGGACCACGGCCACGACGGACACCGTCAGCGCGGCGGCCCCGGCCCAGACCGGTGGGGCCAGGAACTGGCCGAGGCCCGCCCCGGCGAGGCCGCCGAGTATTCCGCCGACGAGCCGGGGCGCCGCGCCCGTGGCACCACCGCCGTCGATCCGGCCGTCCGGCGAACGGTTGGGCCTGCGCCGCAGCATCAGCCAGGCGAGTACGGCGGCGAGGCCCCCGACGGCCGGGCCGAGGAACCAGCCGAGCACCGGCCACACCCCGGCGAGCAGCGCGAGGAGGCCGGTCAGGGCGAAGGCCGCGGGCCGTGACCCGCCGGCCGTGAAGGGGTACCGGCCGCCGAGGCGACGCAGCCGCTCCGGACCGCAGATCGCGTCGAGCCGCGCGAGCCGGGAGGCGCTGCCCGCCGGGGCGGTGCGCGCGGAGAGCGCGGAGAGCCGGGCCGCCACGGAACGCAGCGGCAGGCCCCGGCCGATCAGGTCGTACGTGTGGTCCCGCAGCGCCGGGACGATCCCGGCCCGCGTGATCTCCCGTGGCAGCTCGGGGAGTTCGACCCCGCGCTCGCGGAGCAGCCCGCGGTGCTCCGCGGTGAGCCGGGTGCCGCCCGCGGCTCCGAACGCGTCCGCGACGGCGGTACGGAACCGGGCCAGCTCCTCCGTGAGCCGCTCGATGTCCCCCGGCAGGTCGACGGCGCGGCCCGCCCCGGTGAGGAGCCCCGCCGCGCCCCGCACCCGGTCGTAGCCGTCGACGGCGTCGTCGAGGGCCTCCTGGCAGGCGGCGAGCCGGGCCCCCGCCCGGCCGCCGACGGGGAGCCAGTCGTGCCCGGAGAGGGAGCGCGGCACGCCCTCGCCGAGGAGCAGCGCGAGCGCGCCCGGCACCCCTTCCGGGGAGGCGGCCCCGGCCGGGACCTCGGGGCCCGTCAGCGCCTCGACGGCCTGTCGCCAGGCCCGCGCGCGGGCCTCCTCGGTGAGGTCGTGCTCCAGGATCCGCACGGCGGGCACGGCCACGCCGTGCACCACCTCCCCGAGCGAGCCGAGGACGGCGTCGAAGACCTCCGGGGTGGCCAGCACCTCGACGAGCGGGCGCAGGATGGCGTCGCCGGAGGCGCCCTGCCCGTCGGTCGCGTCCTCGACCGCGGTGTCGAGGAGCCACAGGACCCCGGCGGCGGGCGGGCGCAGCGTGAGGGTGCGGCGCAGCGTCCGGTCGCCGCGGGCGCCGACGGCGAGGCAGACGATCTGGGCGGGGCCGTAGGAGGAGAGGCGTTCGTAGAGAAGCTGGTGGCCGACGAGCCCGGCGGCCTCGTCGACGACGAGGAACCGCCGCTCGCCGCCGGGCTGCGGGACGTCCAGCGCCGCGCGGACGGCGGCGTCGGGGTCGTCCGGCCCGCCCGCCCGCAGGTCGAGGCAGACGGCGTGGCCCGGCAGGGGGCGCTCGGGGAGGACGCGGTGGTTCACTGCTCCTCCTCTTCGTGGTCCCAGGGGTACCCGTCGGGCTCGAACTCGGGCTCGAACTCGGGCTCCCGCTCCCAGTCCCCCTCGTACAGGGACCCCCGTGCCTCACCGGACCGCCCGGAACCACCGGACCGTCCGGAACCAGGGGGCTGTCCGTGCCGTGCCGTTCCCGTCCGTGGCGCCTGCCCGGGCTGGGGCCCGGGCGCGGCGCCGCCCCCCGCCTCGTACCCGTAGTTCTCCCGGGGATCAGGCCCGGGCGGCCGCTGGCCCGGCCCATTCCCATGCCCATGCCCCGGCCCCTGACCCGGCCCCTGACCCTGTCCCTGACCATGCCCCTGACCCGCAGCCCCTCGCCCCCGACCCGACCGCCCCGGCCCGTGGCGGTCGAAGAGGACGCGCAGGGTGGAGCGGGTCGCGCGGGCCGCGGGCGGGAAGCGCATGTCGAGGGCGCCCGGGTAGGTGACCTCCCAGAACTGCCGCAGCGGGGTGAGCCATTCGACGTCCGTGTCGCCGTACTCGCGGTACTCGGCCTCCAGCCGGTCGAGCAGGACGAGCTGGCGCGGGGCGACCTCCTCCACGAAGTGGGTGAAGAGCGGCGACGGCGGCTGCGGCACCTGCGCGAGGCCCTTGGGCAGCGTCTTCATGAGGCGCTCGCAGAACACCTCGATGATCTGGCCCTCGTCGAGCAGCGCCCAGCGCTCGTACGCGCGCAGCATCCCCGCCCAACTGGAGAGCGAGCCGTCGAAGGCCTCCAGGCGCAGCGACATCGTCGCGCCCTCGCCTTCCTGGAGCCGGATCCGGACGAGGTCGGGCGAGTCGGCCGGGCCTTCGGTGGCGATGTTGCCGTTCCACATCGCGCAGAGCAGCCGGTGCATGATCCGCTGCCGGTCCTGCTCGGTGGCGACGAGCCAGTCGTCCTGGTAGCCGAGCCGCTGCCGCCAGTGCAGGAAGTCGTCCTCGCCGGCCGAGTCCCGGGCCTCGGACCAGAGGCTGAGGACGTTGCGGACCTCGGAGATGTCGGTGAGGTTCATGCCGCTGCGGAAGAGGACGACGGTGAGCGATTCGGTGTCGCCGGCCCGGTACTCCTGGTCGGCCTTCGCGGGCAGGTTGAGGGCCTGCCGGAGGAAGGCGGCGGCGCGGCCGTCGGACTCGCCGGCCGGGTGCACGATGAGGATCTTCATCGGGCCGCTGCCGTCCGGGACGAAGCCGACGGGGAGGAGTCCGGCGAGCCGGGCGCGGAACTGTTCGAGCCAGCGCGGGTCGATCTTCGCCTCGGCCCCCTCGTCGCCCGCGGCGGCCCGCAGCAGCAGCTCCATGGAGGGCAGCAGAGGGCGGGCGAACTGGGCCTCGTTGGCCTCGCCGAAGAGCTTCTTGACCCGCCGTTCGAGGACCTGCTTGATCTCCTTGACCGGCGCTCCCGGCGCTCGGCGTACCGCGTCGAGGGCGTTGCGCCAGTCGTCGGGCCGGACCAGCCGGTCGAGGAGCGTCGCCGCGTCGGTGGCCTCGGGCAGGCCCTCGCTCTGGGCGAGGCGATCGAAGACCTCGTCGTAGAAGGCGCGCAGGGTGTTCTGCGGCGGCAGGAGGTAGGCGATGCCCGCGCGGTCGTCGCGGTAGAGCTCGCGGCGGCGTTCGCCGAAGCCCCGTGCCTCGTCCTGCTCATGGGCGCGGAGTGCCTTGGTGAGTTCGCCCAGCTCGTTGACGATCCTGGCCAGGGACGGCCGCCACTGGTTCTCGCCCGCCTGCCAGCCGCGGTGCCAGAGGCCTCGGGCCCGCCACTGGTACCAGGCCTGCTGCGCGGCGAGCGCGTCCTGGACGTCGGGGTCGTTCCACCGAGCCGGTACGAGTCCGCCGACACTCCCCGTGATGCGGGGGATCGGCGGGGCGGCGGCCTGGACGTGGGCCGGCCGTTCGGGCTCGTTGCGCCGGTTGTCGAGCATTCCGGTGAAGCCCACCCTGGCGACCCTGTCGGGGTGGCCGGGCAGTCCGGACAGGACGGTTTCGAGCTGGAACGGGCCGATGAGACCGAGGAGTTCACGGGCGCCGGAGCCCGGCTTGAAGTCCTCGGTGAGGCGCGGTATCTCACGGGTGAGGTTGGCGTCGAGGCGGCGCAGGGCGTCCTCCATGTCCCCGAGCCTGTGCTGCAGTTCCTGGGCGATGTCCTTGCGCCCCCTGGGGAGTTGCTCGGGTCCGGGGACGACCGGTGCCTCGCGGTTCCAGAGTCGGCCGATGCCGGCCCGGACGAAGAGGTCGCGGACGCGCTCCGATCCGTCCCGGGCAGGCCGCCGGGCCCGCTCCTCCATGCCGCGCACGGCCTGGGCGAGGAGCCGGGCGGCGACGATCTCGGCGAGGTCGTCGACGGGGACGGTGAGGGAGGCGGCCAGGCTGGTCGACATGCCCCGGTAGCCGATGCCGGAGCGGGCCGGCGTCGAGCGCTCGACGGCCTTGTTCACGAACCGCTCGGCGAAGGACTGGTAGTCGTCGTCGGCGTGGGTCACCGCGCCGTTGGAATCGCTGAGTTCGGTGCCGATCAGCGACATGACCATGGCGGCGATGGAGCGGCGCAGGTCCTCGGTGCCGATGACGGACGGCTTGGAGAAGAGGAAGGCGGTCTGCATGGTCGCGGGGCGCAGGGCGACGACCCCGTCCCGGGGGTACGTGACGCTGAGCCGGCCGCGCTGCTCGACGTCGCCGACGGAGTCGACGGCGTCGGGCATGTTCTGGTCGTCGACGAGCCGTGAGAGGTCCACGAGGGCGCGGGCGGCGTTGAGTTCGGCCTCGCGTCCGCCGCCCGCCTCCAGTGGGAAGGCGGACGGCATGACGACCAGCGGGTAGATCTTCACCCCGGGCACCTTGGCGTTGCGGAACTCGTGCCCGATGAGATGGATGAAGTCGTAGAAGATGCCGGCGCCGGTGCCGCCGGCGACGGAGAAGGCGACGAAGACGTCACAGCCCCGGATCTTGCCGCCGCCGACCCGCTGGAGGTCGCCGGCCGCCTGGCCGATGGCCCCGATCGCCTCGCGGAGCTGGCGCAGGACAGGTTCGAGCCCGGACCGCAGCGTCGCGAAGAGCGCGGAGCGCCCGACGGTCGGCAGCTGCCCCGCACCGCTGCTGAGGGGGGCGACGCGCGGCTGCCGGATCCGGGGCGGCAGCCAGAGCCGGGTCTCCCCGGGGACGGAGACGCGCAGCATCTGCGTGACCTCGGGCGAGGAGTCGAAGTCGGTGGGCAGCAGGTCCCGGACGATCCGGGAGGTACGGGCGAAGGCGGCGCCCTCGGCGCCCTTGGCCTTGAACTGCGGCTGCTTCAGCAGCTCCGCCTCGCTGAAGTCGGCGTAGACGAACTGGAGGCAGTCCGGCAGCTGGAAGGGCATCCGGCGGCCGCCGTCGACGAGAGCGGTGCCGTCGGGGCCGCAGAGCTCCCGGCGGAGGCTGCGCTCGAGTTCGGTGCCGATGCGTCCGCCGGTGCCGCCGAGCCCGACGAAGAGCATGGGCTGGTAGATCTTCATGTCGTCTCCCTTGGGGGCCCGTTCAGAAATTGGGGTCCGGGTCCCCGGCGGTCGTGCCGCCCGTTCCCGTACTGAGTCCTGTGCCGCTGCCGGTATCGCTTTCGGTCGTCGTCGCGGGGTTGCCCGTTCCGCCGCCGGACCGGCCGGACCGTCGCGGCCGTCCGAACCGTCGCGGCCTCGGAACGCGGCCTTCCCGGTCGGTACGCGTACGGGTCCCGGAGCCGTCGCCCGTTGGGGAACCGGAACCGTCGCCCGTACCGAAGCCGAAGCCGTCGCCCGTACCGAACCCGGCGCCGTCGTCCATGCCGAAGCCGAAGCCGTCGTCCGTACCGAAGCCGTCGTCCGAGCCGAAACCACCGCCGGTGCCGGTGCCGTAGCCGGAGCCCCTGCGGGTGCGGCCCGTCCTGCCGTCGCGGGCCGTCCCCCCGCCCCGTACGACGATCTCGTACGCGTCGAGGCCCGCCGGCTCGCCCGGCCGCAGGGGCACCTGCGCTCCGCCCCGAGGGCGCAGGAGCAGCTGGCCGGTGCCCGTGCGGCGCAGTACGTGGGCGCCGGACGAGGAGCCCTCGCGGGCCCGGCGGAGGGTGGGCGGAGCGCCGCCCCCGTCGTCCACGGCGAAGGGGAAGGACCCGCGGACGCCCTGGCCCCGGCCGACCGTGAGCGTGTCGAGGACCCGGCCGTCCCCGCGGAGTTCGAGCGTGACGCCGGTGAGGTCGCGGCGGCGGCGCCGGGCGACCCACTGTGCGACGAGGAAGGCGGCGACGAGGACGAGCCCCGCCGCTCCGCCGGCGACGGCCTTCCACCAGCGGTCCCACCAGGTCGGCGGGGCCACGACGAGGACGTCGAGGAAGGCGTCGTCGAGGACGCGGTCGCGGTCGCCGGTGTCCAGCGCCGCGACCCGGCCGCCCAGTTCGCCGAGGGGCGCACCGCCGCCGACGGTCACCGTGAAGGGGACGCGCGTGCTCCCGCCCGGCGGCGCGGTGACGGTCGCCGGGGAGACGGAGAGTTCGGCGCCCGGCGTCAGGTTCTCCACGGCGAGGCGCAGGGCGCGCGGACCGGAGTCGTTGTTGGTGACGTCGAGGGTGCCGCGGACGGTGCTCCCGGGGTGCACGGTGGCGCGGTCGAAGACGAGTCCGGCGGTGAGGAGCGGTGTGCCCTGGGTGATGCGGGCGTGCAGCGGCCGCCGGTCGGAGGTGACGCCGGGCGCCGACATGCGGGTGGTGAGCTCCAGGTCGCCGGTGGCGCCGGCGGGCACGGTGAGCGCGCCGGTGAACCGGACGTCGCCCGCCCTGCTGTCGGGGGCCCGCCCGTCGTCGGCGAGCCGGAACGTCACGGGGGAGAAGCCCGCGCCGCGCAGTTCGGCCGCGACCGTGAGACCCGCGAGCTGCCGGGGGTCGGTGACGGTGACACCGCGCCGGGTCTGCATCCGTACGGACACGGTGACCTGCTCCCCGGCACGCGGGGAGGCCGGGTCGAGGGTGACGTCGGAGCGGAGCATGCCCTGCCAGATCGCCCGGACGGCGACCTCGCGGTCGCGGTGCCCCTCCGGCGCCTCGATGTGCACGCGCCAGCGGCCCGGCAGCGGGTTCTTCACCCGCAGCGCCTCGACCGGCCCGTCCTGTCCGCCGACCTCGAAGGTGGAGCCGTCGAACTCGCCCCGGGTGGGGACCTTGCGGCCCGCCGGGTCGTAGTAGGTGACCCGTACCTTCGGGTCGTGCTTGGCGACCGTGAGGGAGCCGTCGGTGGCGATGGGCGGGATGACGACGGTCAGGTCGGCGGGCGGCTTGCCGGCGGTGCCGTGCGCGATCCGCGCGCAGCGGGCGGCGGCGAAGGTCTCCTGGAGCGCCTTGTCGAGGTCGGCGGAGCCGGCGACGACCCGCATGTGGGGGACGGAGCCCGGCACGTCGGAGCAGGCGCCCCGGAAGCCGCCCTCGGCCATGGCCGTGAGCGCGGCGCGGTCGATCTCCGCGCCGAAGCCGAGGGGCCAGATCTGGACCCCGGCCGCCCGGGCGCGGGCGAGTTCCTCGGTGAGCCGCCGCTCGCCGTTGGACTGGCGGTTGGCGGGGTCCGTGCCGTACTCGGGACTGTCGGAGACGTCGAGCTTGCCGTCGGTCAGGAGGAAGACGACCTTGGGCGTGGCGGGGGCCTTCGCGGCCGCGCCGCTGCCCGTACGGGCGGTTCCGGCGGGGCTCTTCTGGGTGAGACGGGTGACGGCCTGGCGGATGGCCGCCGGGAAGTCGGTGCCCGGCCCCATCCGGGCCGCGTCGCGCCGGTTGAGGAGCTGGACGCAGTCGCTGAGCCGCTCACGGCCCGCCGCGTCGGCGACGGTCAGCGCGCAGACCTCGCGCACGGGCGACTGGCCCGCCTTCTCCGAGCTGCCGAAGCCGATGACGGCCGCCCGGGAGCGCTCGGATATCTCGCCCTGGCTGAGCAGCCCCGCCGCCTCCGTCTCGCGCGCCAGGTCCTTGTCGGCCAGGCTGGCCGACTGGTCCACGACGACGGCGAAGTCGATCGGGTCGGGTCCCTCGGCGGGCTCGGCGACCGCTCGGGGTGCGCGCGGCGCGCCGGGGGGCCCGGCGGCCGCGAGCGGGCCGGTGAGCGCGAGCAGCGCACCGGCGAGGAGCAGGGCGCTCCCCTTGTTCGTCCACTGCATCGTCACTCTCACCACAGTTCGCTGAGGAGGGCCAGGAGGGCGCCGAGCGCGAGGGCGCACACGCCCAGGCGCAGCCACCGGTACTTCGCCGCGAGCACGAGTCCGTGCACGCTGGCCTGTTCGAGGAGCCAGCCGGTGGCGTCCGCGCCGGGCGGGGCGAGCCGCTCGCGCAGTTCGCGTTCGGACGGGCCGGCCGCCAGGTCGCGCAGGAACGTGCGGTCGGCCCCGATCCGGGTGCGGGGCAGGACCACCGACACGAGCATCAGGACGCCCGCGGTCCACAGCGCGCCCGCCGCGAGCAGGAGGACGAGCCCGGGACCGGCCGTGGGCACCGGGGCCCGGTCCCCGGAGAACACGACCGCGAGGAAGGCGAGGGCTCCGGAGAGCAGGATCGCGGCCTTGGTGTCGGCCCGTCCGATGTCCTCGCGGACGGTGGCGAGCAGCCGCTCGGCCATGAACCGCAGCTCTTCGGGCGCCACCGGGGCGGCGGCGGGGGCGGAGTCCGGCTGAGTCGAGGCCGGGGGCGGCGTCGGCGTCGGCGTCGGCGCGGGGTCCCGGGTCGTCACACGTCCTCCCAGTCGTCGAACTCCTCGCTGGGGCGTACGGGTCCGGAGGGGCGCCGGGACCGGCCGGTGCCCTCGCGGTCGTACGGATCGTCGCGGTCGAACCGGTCGTACGGGTCGTCCCCCTCGTACCGGTCACGGCCGCCGTCCCGTCGGCCCGGGCCCCGCTCGCGGTCCCCGTCCCCGCCCCCGTCCCCGTCCCTGTCCCGGTACTCCCCCCGCTCCCTGCCCCGCGCCCTGT
The DNA here is from genome assembly GCF_042717315.1 of Streptomyces sp. NPDC058650. Taxonomy (NCBI): domain Bacteria; kingdom Bacillati; phylum Actinomycetota; class Actinomycetes; order Kitasatosporales; family Streptomycetaceae; genus Streptomyces; species Streptomyces sp. NPDC058650. Next base: position 4,218 of record NZ_JBHXRL010000016.1, on the reverse strand, counting down.
CCCGATCGCGTTCCCGATCACGCTCCCGGTCGGAGCCGGACTCGACACGGGTCGGTTCGTAGACCCGCCGGTCGTGCGGGGCGTCGCCGCGCTCCGCGGGCTCCCGGCCCTCCCGGCCCTCCCCGTGCTCGTCGCCCCAGTCCGGTCGAACCGGCTCCGGAGTGCCCTCCTCCAGGGCGCGCCGCGTCCGCGGCCCCGAGGAACCACCCGGGTTGAGCACGTGGTCGGTGATGCCGCCGACGACGGTGCTGGTCTGGGTCCGCAGGTACATCAGCACCTGGTACATCTGCTCGCCGATGTCGTGCCGTTCCAGCACCCCGGTGTCCAGAAGGCGGTTGAAGACGGCCAGGTAGTCCTCCTGGCCCTCGCGCCGCTCCCGCTGGAGCTGTGTGCGGATCTCCCACTGCTTGTCGGGGTGCATCGCCATGTGGTGGGCGATCTGGGCCAGGTCGCCGCGCCGGAAGAGGGCCTCGATCTCGCGGGCCCGATCGGCGATCCGCGCCCGCTCGGCCGCGTCCTTGCGGCGCTCCGCCTCGGCCTCGCGCGCGTCGGCCTCCATGGTCACGCCGACCCGGTCCCGCCGGTAGACCTCGGCCTTCACCGAGTCGTCGAGGTCGATGAAGACGTGGACCCGGGTCTTCAGTCCGATGTCCCGGCCGAGGCGCAGGCGGCCGGCACTCAGCTCCTCCCGTACCGCCTCGTCGGCGCGCTGCGCCTCGGTGATCCGGAACCTCCGGGACAGCCGGCGCAGGCCGTCGAGCAGCTCGTCGTGCAGCAACTCGGCGACGTCCTCGACCTGTTCCTGGACGACGAGGTGCGGATCGGTCACCACCCACTGGACCCTGGCGACGGCCTCGAAGAAGACGCCGTCCCCGGCGGCGGGCAGCTGGAGACGGAACTCCGTGATGTTGCGGCCGAGTTGGACCTCGAAGACGGTGTACGGCGAGCCGAGCAGCGGCTTGTTCACGTCCTCGTTGCGATCCGGCCAGACCACGCGGTGACCGCCGTTGCGGTAGAGGAGCACCGCCGCGACCCGGCCGCTGCGGCGGCGGTACGGGGGTGCGTACTCGCCGAGGAGCGGTCCGCGCGGCCACCCGGAGGCCTCCGGGCTCCCCTGCTCCCTCGCCCGTCCCGCGCCCCGTACGTCGTCCCGCACCTCGCCCCGGCCCCCGTCCTGTTCCCGGCCCTCCGGCACCCGTGCGCCCCCCTGCCCCTGTTCGCGCTCCGGCTCGGGCCACCGGCCCCGGTCCCCGTCCCCGACCCCGTACCGATCCCGATCCCGCTCTCGGCCGCGATCCCGGTCCCGTTCCCCGGCCCGGGCCCCGCCCTGGCCGTCGTACCGCTGCCGGTCCCGCTCGGACCCCTGCTGCCGTTCCCGCTCGGCCGCCTGCTGCCGGTCCCGCTCGGCCCCCTGCTGCCGTTCCCTGTCGTCCCGTGCGCGCCCGGGCGATTCCTCGTACCTCTGCCGGGCCCGGCCGTCCGGCATCCGTCCCTCCGGCGCCCGCTCGTCCGGTCGCGCGCGCCTGTTCTGCTCGGGCCCGGTCATCGGTTGGCTCCTTCCGTCACGGCGTCCCACATGCGGCGCGCCGCGCCTCTGTCCAGAGGCCTGTCACGGTCCCGGACCAGTTCGTTCAGCAGACCCCTGAGGCGGTCGCGGTCACGGCGGTCCACGGCGAGGAGCGGCAGGAAGCCACAGACGTGCCCGAGCGCCTCCTCGTCCTTCGCGGCCCGCCGGAGCAGGCTGCCGAGGGCCTCCAGGGCCACCTCTCCGGAGCGCGCCGTGGCGAGCGTGTGCCGCAGCAGCCCGGCGAGGTCGGGTGCGAGCCCGGGCCGGGTGGCGAGCAGGGCGACGAGCAGCGGGCGGGCCGCGTGCGGGTCGAGTTCGGGCACGTCCCGCAGGCCCCACAGGTGGGTGGTCCGGGTGTTGAGCGTGCGGATGACGGCGAGATGCACCAGGTTGGCGAGGTTGAGCCGGCCGTCGTCGAGCCACTGGCCGAAGCGCCGCAGCACGGGCTCGGGCTCCCCCGAGGCGAGCAGCCGGGCCGCGCTGAAGGCCGCGGGCGCGAGCACGTCGCCGTCGGACGCCTCGTGGACCCTGACGACCCGGGCGAGCGCGTCGAGCGAGCCGGGCACGTCCCCGGCGGCGAGCACGTAGCCGTGGGCCAGCAGGGCGGTCCCGACGAGCGCGGAGTCCTCGGACACGGCCCAGTCCTTGAGCACGGCGGCGACGGCCGGCCGGATGCGGGGGTCGCGGGCGGACTCGGCGAGCGCGGTCGCGGCGGCCAGTCGGGCCACGGGCGCGTCCGTCACGGCGAGGGGCACGATCAGTTCACGGAATCCGTGGATCCAGTCCCAGGAGCAGAGCACGCCGGCGGCGATGGAGGCCCGGACCCACACCTCGGCGCGCGGATCGTCGCAGAGGGTCCGCAGCCAACGTGCCACCGGTCCACGGACGTTGTGGTAGCCGTGCCAGATCTCGCCGAGCACGGCGCCGGCCAGAGCCTCCCCCTGGAAACGGACGGCCCGCACCGGCACTTTCGCGGGGCCGAGGTCCAGCAGTCCGTCCTCCAGGACGGCACGCGCCTGCACCGGCCGGTGCTCGGCGTGCGTACCGAACAAGCGCCGTCCCGGGGCGTGTTCGGGGTCGAGCGTGACGGCGAGCTCCCAGGCGAGGAGTTCGGCGGCCTCGGCGGCGAGGCTGTACGCGGAGCCGTCGAAGACGGCGACGGCGATACGGAACGCTCCCGCGCCCAGAACGGGGAGCGCCTCGGGCAGCGTGCCGGGACGGTCGGCGCCAGCGAACCACTCGCGGGCCTGCGAGGTGACGAAGGAGGCGCAATCGGCGCGGAGTTGATCATCCGTCACCTCGCCGCGCCAGTGCCGGGCGAGGTGGTCGGCGAGCCGGGCGGCCTCGCGCGGGCGCAGCTCCTCCAGGCCGAGGGCCGTGACGACGTCGGGACGGGCGGCGAGTGCCCGCGCGGCGTCGAGGGATTCGGCGGGCTCGGCGCGCAAGAGGTCGCGCAGATGGCGCCGGAGGACCTCGTCGGCGGGCGGCGGCGCGCAGTACATCCCGTACCGTCCGCGCAGCATCCGATCGGCGAGCTCGCCGTTCTCGACGAGGACGATCCCGAACGCGCCGACACCGCGCAGCAGCTCCGCGAAGCGGTCCAGGTGCAGTTCGGAGAGGCGAGTGGCGGGGCGGCGCGCGGCGGCGGCGCCGTCGGCGCCCGGCGCGGAGCGCGAGTGCCGTGGCTCGCTCTCCGTGCGGATGTCCTCGGTGAGCAGCTCCATCAGGTGGCCGCCGCCGTCCTGGAGGGCCTCCTCCGTGATCTCGTCGACGCCGTGGCGCGGGTCGAGCCGGAAGACCTTGCCGTCGGTGAGCTCGCCGAGGAGGGCGAGCGCGGTGGCCTTGCGGCCGCTGCCGGGCTCGCCACAGAGGACGAGGACCCGGTGCTCGCGGAGCCGCCGCTTCATCCGCTGGTAGCCGGTGGCCTCGCAGTACACCCGGCCGAGATGGTCGAGCGTCTCGGGCGGGACGGGGCCCCGGACGAAGTGCGCGGCGCGGTCGGAGGCGTGCAGGGAGAAGAACTGGTTGCCCTCGAAGACCGTGCCGTCGCCCAGGATGTTGGTGTGGCGGTCACCACCCGCCGCGCTCGCCCAGGTCCGGACGGCGCGCCGCGCCGTGGCGGCGCCGCCGGTGTCGCCCTCGCCGCCGAGGGGGCCCCGGTCCGCGGCCGCGAAGACGCTCGGCTCGCGCGGCTGGTCCCCGGTGCCGTCCCCCTGTTCGGTCCCGCCCGACCGGCCGCCTTCCCGGCCGCCCTCCCTGCCCCCTCCCCGGCCGCCTTCGCGACCACCTTCCCGGCCGCCTTCCCGACCCCCTCGACCCCCGCCGCGATCGTCCCCGGCCCGGCCCCCGCCCCGCTCGTCCCCGCCTCGGCCCCCGCCCCGCTCGTCCGCGCCCGGGCCCCCGCCGTCGGGTTCGTTCGAGGATGCGCCGTCGTCGTGGTCGCTCACTCCGGCTCACCCGCCCGCGTGTCCTTGCGGATTCCGGTGAAGCCGCCGTGGATCGTGTTGTGATGGATGTCGAGCAGGTCTCCCCCGACGTTGTACGTGCGGTTCCCGCCCCCGGTTCGGGGGGGGGGGGGGGGGGGCCCCCCCCCCCCCCCCCCCCCCCCCCCCCCCCCCCCCCCCCCCCCCCCCCCCCCCCCCCCCCCCCCC
>NZ_JBHXRL010000015.1:0-190813 GCF_042717315.1 Streptomyces sp. NPDC058650 | reverse complement strand
GCAGGGGGGACCCTGTGGGAGAGTAGGACGCCGCCGAACAATTTTTAGCCTCAACCCCCGGACTCTGTCCGGGGGTTGAGGCATTTTTGCGTTCTAGGCTTTGTCCATGCGATACGACTTGGTCATTTTCGACAACGACGGTGTGCTCGTGGACAGCGAGCCCATCTCCAACACGCTTCTTGCCGGCTATCTGACGGAGCTCGGGCATCCGACCTCGTATGAGGAGTCGGTGCGTGACTACATGGGGTCCGCCATGCACCGCATCCACGAACTGGTCGAGGAGCGGACCGGGGAGTGCTTGCCCGCGGACTTCGACGTGACGTTCCACGCGCGGGTCTTCGCCGCCTTCGAGAGGGAGCTGGAGGCTGTGTGCGGGGCCGCGGAGGTGCTGAAGGGGCTGGCCGACGCCGGGGTTCCGTACTGCGTGGCCTCGTCCGGGAGCCATGAGCGGATTCGGGTGGGGCATCGGAAAACGGGGCTCGACGCGTGGTTCCGGGACGAGAACGTCTTCAGCGCCGAGGACGTGGGGCGGGGCAAGCCCGAGCCCGACCTGTTCCTCCACGCCGCCGCGCGGATGGGGGTCGCACCGGAGCGGTGCGTGGTCGTCGAGGACAGCCGGCTCGGGGTCCAGGCCGCTGTTGCCGCAGGGATGGACGTGTACGGGTTCACGGCGATGACACCCGCGGAGAAGCTCGCCGGCGCCACCGGGTTCTTCGGGACGATGGGGGAGCTCCCCGCGACATTGGGTCTGTGATCCATCTACCCATCGGTAGGCCCCGGCCCTACGCTGAGCCGCCATGACGGATGCGCGGTTGCGGCGTGGGCGGGGATCCCTGGCGATCAGTTTCTTCGTGCAGGGAGTCACGTTCGCGCTGCTCGTGACCCGAATACCGGGGATCCAGGACCGGTACGGGATCTCGGACGCGCTGCTGCCCGCCTTCCTCGCCGCCGTGCCGATCCTTGCCGGGGTGGCGAGCGTCGCGACCGAGAAGGTCGTCGCCCGGGTGGGGCCCGCGGTGGTCCTGCGGTGGGCGCAGCCCGTCGTCCTGCTCGCCCTCCTGGGGGTGGGGGCCGGCACCGAGTTGTGGGAGGCGGCGGTCGCCCTCGGGCTCTTCGGGCTCGCCGTGGGGGCTCTCGACGCGTCCATGAACATGCTGGGCGTGAACCTTCAGCGGGCGTACGGGCGGAGCATCATGCTGGGGTTCCACGCCTCGTACAGCCTCGGCGGGATCGTCGGCGCCTCGTTGGCCTGGGTGGGGGCGCACTGGAACCTGTCGCTGTTCGTGTCGTATCTGCCGGTCGTCGCGCTGTTGCTGCCCGTCGCCCTGGTGGGCAGCCGGTGGTACGGGGCCGGGGAGCACCGGGCGGTGGAGAAGGAGACTGGGGAGAGCGGGGAGAGCGGGGGGAGTCGGCTCGCCTTCGCGTTGCTGCTGCCGTTCTGTCTCGTCATGACCTTCGCCTACATAGGGGACTCCACGGTTTCCAACTGGAGTGCCAAGTACCTCCAGGACGTGCTCGGCAGTTCGGAGGAGCTGGCGACCTTGCCGTACAACGCGTACATGGTGACGACGCTGCTGGGGCGGGCGGTGGGTGACTTCGGGGTGCGGAAGCTGGGGGCCGCGACCGTCGTCCGGTGCGGGGCGGTGCTCGCGGCGCTGGGGTTCGCGGTGGTGGCGGTGGCGCCGGGGGTGTGGGCGGGGATCGCCGGGTTCACGGTGCTGGGGCTAGGGCTGAGTGTGATCGTGCCGCAGACCTTCGCCGCGGCCGGGAGGTTGGCTTGTGAACGTCACGGTCCCGGGGCGAGTGACGCGGCCGTGGCGCGGCTCAATGTCTTCAACTACGTCGGGTTCCTCGTCGGGTCGCCGTTGGTGGGGGCGCTCGGGGACGCGTGGAGTTATCGGGGGGCGATGCTGGTGCCGATGGCGCTTGTCCTGGTGACGGTGGTGTACGCCACGTCGTTCGGTTCGCGAGAGGCCAGATACGGTGGCGGGCATGAGCGGCCGCGCACTGTTGATGTGGGATGAAGCTGTCACCCAGTACGACTTCGGGTCCGAGCATCCGATGGATCCGGTACGGCTCGCGCTGACCATGGGGCTGGTGCGGGCGTACGGGCTCGACCGGGCCGTGGACGTGGTCGCGGCGCCGCCGGCCGGGGACTCGACGCTGCGGCTCGTGCACCGCGAGGACTATCTGGCGGCGGTGCGGGCGGCCTCGGCGGATCCGCGTCACGCGGACCAGGCGTACGGGCTCGGGACGGTCGACGATCCGGCGTTCGGCGGGATGCACGAGGTGTCGGCGCTGATCGCCGGGCAGTCGGTCGGGGCGGCGGAGGCGGTGTGGCGCGGGGAGGCCGCGCACGCGGTGAACTTCGCGGGCGGGCTGCATCACGCGATGCCTGGGAGTGCGTCCGGCTTCTGTATCTACAACGACGCGTCGCTGGCCATTGCCCGGCTGCTTGAGCTGGGGGCGGAGCGGGTCGCGTACGTGGACGTGGACGTGCACCACGGTGACGGGGTGCAGGCGGCGTTCTGGGAGGATCCGCGGGTCCTGACGGTCTCGCTGCACGAGCATCCGCGGACGCTGTTCCCACAGACCGGGTGGCCGGAGGAGACGGGTGCGGCGGGGCCGGGTGAGGGTGGGGCCGTGAACGTGGCGCTGCCGGCCGGGACGGGGGACGCGGGGTGGCTGCGGGCCTTCCACGCGGTGGTGCCGGAGCTGATCGCGGACTTCCGGCCGCAGGTGCTCGTGACGCAGCACGGGGCGGACACGCATTTCGAGGACCCGCTCGCGCATCTGGCGGTGTCGCTGGACGCGCAGCGGTCGGTGCAGTCGGCCTGTCACGAGCTGGCGCACGAGTACGTCGAGGGCGGGAAGTGGCTGGCGCTCGGTGGTGGCGGGTACGCGGTGGTGGATGTCGTGCCGCGGTCGTGGACGCATCTGGTGGGGATCGCGGCGCATGCCCCGGTGGATCCGGAGTCCGTGATCCCGTCGTCCTGGCGGGACGAGGTGTACGCGCGTACCCGGCAGTTGGGGCCGGCGCGGATGACGGACGGGCGGTGGCCGGTGGGCTTCCGGGACTGGGCCGAGGGATACGACCCGGCGGATCGGTTGGACCAGGCGGTGCTCGCGACCCGGAAGGCTGCCTTCCCGCTGCGGGGGCTGCTTCCCTAGGGGCGTGGGACGACGTTCGGGGCGAGGTCTCCTCGTGCGTTACGCCGACTGTGCACTGTCCCTGGGGTTTCGGCTCCGGGGTCGGCGTGTTCCGGCAGCATCGGGAGGGTGTTGAGTACCGGGGCGCTGCGGGCGCATCTTTTGGCGGCGGGGTTGGCGGGGACGGTGGCGACGTCGCGGGAGGTGAGTCTGCGGAGCTATCGGCTCTTCGCCGCGCGTGATCCGCGGGTGCTGCTGGGGCTCGATCCGGCCTGGGGGTGGGGCGAGGCGGATCTGCTGCGGTTGATGGCGGACAAGTGCGGGGTGTCGGGGGATCCGGCGCACCGGTCGGGGCCTGACGTCATCGATCCGGAGCGTACGTTGAGGGGGCTCGACGCCTTCGCGGCGCGGTTGGGGGCGGCGGCCGCGCGACGGGTTCCGGTGCTGTTCGGGACGGGGCATCCGCACCGTCTGCTCGGTTTCTACGTCGCGCTTGCAGACGCTTTGTCGGCGGCGGGATGTCTTGTCCTCACCCCGGCGCAGGGGCGATGTGTCGACATAACGACCCGGTTCGGCGTACGTACGTACCTCCTCGACTACGTACGGGGGGTCGCGTTGGTGCGTGAGCCCGGGCTGTCGGGGAGGGGCCGTGAGCGGGGGGTGCACTCGCACTCCGCGCTGCCGGTTAGGGCCGCGCTCGAAAGCGCGGCCGAGGGTGGCGGGCCGCTGCCGGAGCTGGTGGTCGGGGACCACGGATGGGTCTGCGGTGCAGGTCAGCTGGGTATCGAGGCCATCGGTCTCGCCGATACGGATGATCCGGCGCTGTTCGTCGGTGAGGCGGAGGGGCAGGTGTCGGTGGCCGTTCCGCTTGATGACGGCGTGCGCTCCGTCTACTACCGTCCGCTGATGCGCTATGTACTCAATCGAGCGTGTCTGTCACGGTAAACGGCCGATGACAGCTCCTCTTCCCCACTCGTACCACCCGCCCCTAGTCTGGCGAGTGAGCGCTTGGCGACGAAGAGTCACCGGAGGGGAAGCCGGTGGGCGTCGCGGCGGAAGGTACAGGTGGGTCATGGCTGCTGGCGATCGACCTCTCAACGAGGTCAAGTTTCTGACCGTGGCGGAAGTCGCCTCGGTGATGCGCGTGTCGAAGATGACCGTGTACCGCTTGGTGCACAGCGGTCATCTGCCGGCGATCCGGGTGGGCAGGTCTTTCCGGGTGCCGGAACAGGCGGTTCACGAGTACCTGAGGGAGTCCTTCGTGGGGGTGGGGACCGCGTAGCGAGCGCGCGGCCGTTAAGCCGGGAAAGTCGCGTACGACCCTCGGATTACAAGCGCGGTGCTCGGGACGGTAGGCTAGGCCGACGTAGGTCGTGTGGGCCCAGACGCCCCGCACCGATCCCCGCCGGGAGGCGGGGATGTTCCGAGAAGTGAGCGAGGGTAGTCGTGGGCTCTGTTATCAAGAAGCGGCGCAAGCGGATGGCGAAGAAGAAGCACCGCAAGCTGCTGAAGCGCACGCGCGTTCAGCGTCGCAACAAGAAGTAAGGCGACCGCTGCATCGCAGCGTTCAGTGCGTCAGGCGTGGCCCTTCACCGTTCGCGGTGGAGGGCCACGCCTTATTCGCGCCGAAATCCGGAGGCGCTACGGTGGCGACCAACGGAAGACGGACGGAAGGCGCTGATCTTGGGCAGGGTCGTGCTCGTCACCGGTGCCGCTCGGCACCTCGGGGGCCGTTTCGTACGGCGAATCCAGCGGGACCCGGACGTGGAGCGGGTGATCGCGGTGGACGCGGTCGCCCCGGCCCACCAGCTCGGCGCCGCAGAGTTCGTACGGGCGGACATCCGCCGGCCGGCGATCGCGAAGGTCCTCGCCGAGCACGAGGTCGACACGGTCGTCCATATGGACGTCACCGGTACGGCGCTCGGCGCCGGCGGCCGTACGTCGGTCAAGGAGACCAACGTCATCGGCACCATGCAGCTGTTGGGGGCCTGCCAGAAGTCGCCGCGGATCAAGCGGCTCGTGATCAAGTCGAGTACGAGCGTCTACGGCTCCGCCCCGCGCGACCCGGCGGTCTTCACCGAGACCACGCCGGCGAAGTCGCTGCCGAGCGGGGGCTTCGCCAAGGACGCCGTCGAGGTCGAGGGGTACGTGCGGGGCTTCGCCCGGCGCCGGCCGGACGTGGCCGTGTGCGTGCTGCGGTTCGCGAACATCCTCGGGCCGCGGGCCGACTCGCCGCTGACCGAGTACCTGTCGCTGCCGGTCATGCCGACCGTGCTCGGCTACGACCCGAGGCTCCAGTTCGTCCACGAGGACGACGTGATCGACGTCCTGCGCCTGGCGGCGCACGAGCCCCGCAGGGCCACCCTGAACAGCGGCACGTTCAACGTGGCCGGGGACGGGGTGCTGCTGCTCTCCCAGTGCGCGCGGCGGCTCGGGCGGCCGACCGTCCCGGTGCTGCTGCCCGCGGTCACCTGGGTGGGGACGGCGCTGCGTACGGTCGGGATCACCGACTTCGCACCCGAGCAGATCCGGCTGCTCACTCACGGCCGGGTCGTCTCGACCGTGCAGATGCGGGAGGTCCTCGGGTTCTCGCCGCGCTACACGACGGCGGAGACCTTCGCGGACTTCGCGGGCAGCAGGGGGCCGGGTCTTCTGCCGCCGGAGATGCTCGCCGGGGCGGTGGACCGGCTTGCCGGCCGTCTCGCCCCGTCCACCCCTGACACCGACCCACTTCATCACGGCGCCTGAGGAGACCGGACAGCGATGGCGGACGCCAAGGTCATTCCGTTCGACGACGACCGTTCGAGGGCCCGTCGTCGGCCCAGCCGGGCCGACGGGGAGGCGGCGGCGGTCAGAGCCCTGCCGGGGGCGCAGCAGAGCCCTCAGGAGCCTGTGGGACCCGGGGAAGGGCTGCCCGGTGTCGACGCGGGGGGCGGTGTGGGCGCGGGGGCCGGGAGTGGTGTCGAGGCCGGGGTCGTGTCCCCGTCCGGGGCGGTGCCCGGTGCCGGGGGCTGGGAGCGGCGGATCGCGGGTGGTCTCGCGTTCCTGCGGCGGCGGATCACGGGTGAGTACGAGGTCGACGAGTTCGGCTACGACGAGGAGCTCACCGACCAGGTCCTGATGTCGCTGCTGCGGCCGCTGTACGAGAAGTACTTCCGGGTCGAGGTGAAGGGCATCGAGAACATCCCCGACAAGGGCGGGGCCCTGATCGTCGCCAATCACTCGGGGACCTTGCCGCTGGACGGGCTGATGATGCAGGTCGCCGTCCACGACCGGCATCCGGCGGGTCGGCACCTGCGGCTGCTCGCGGCGGACCTGGTGTTCGTCCTGCCGGTGGTGAACGAGCTGGCACGGAAGGCGGGGCACACCCTGGCCTGTGCGGAGGACGCGGAGCGGCTGCTGCGGGCGGGTGAGATCGTCGGCGTGATGCCGGAGGGCTTCAAGGGCATCGGGAAGCCGTTCTCGGAGCGGTACAAGCTCCAGCGGTTCGGGCGGGGCGGCTTCGTCTCGACGGCGCTGCGGGCGGGGGTGCCGATCGTGCCCTGCTCGATCGTGGGGGCGGAGGAGATCTACCCGATGCTCGGGAACGCCAAGACGCTGGCGCGGGTGCTCGGCATCCCGTACGTCCCGATCACCCCGACCTTCCCGTGGCTGGGGCCGCTCGGGGCGTTGCCGCTGCCGACGAAGTGGACCATCCAGTTCGGGGAGCCGATTCCGACGGACGGGTACGCGCCGGAGGCGGCGGAGGACCCGATGCTGATGTTCAACCTGACGGACCAGGTCAGGGAGCAGATACAGCACACGCTGTACAAGCTGCTGGTGCAGCGGCGGTCGGTGTTCTTCTGACGGTGCGGCAAGCCCGTGAGGCCCCCTGGGGCCGAGTGGTGCGAGGGAGGCAGAGGGAGAGGGGCCAAGCTGCTGGTGCGGCGGCGGTCGGTGTTCTTCTGAGGTCTGAGTTCTTCTGAGAGATACGGAAAGAAAGGTGAGGGGCGCCCCCGTCCGTGGGGCGCCCCTCACCTCTTGCTAGCGAGCGTCCTCGCTGTCGATGCCGAAGCCTGGTAGCAGGCCCGGCAGGAGTGGCGGAAGGGTCACGTCCGGTACGTCGGGGGGTGTCGGGGGCGTGGGGGTGGGGATCGTCGGCGAGCCGGTCGGGGTGGGCGGCTGGAGCAGTCCGCCGGTGTTGCCGCCGAGGAGACCGTCGTCCTCCGGTGACGGGGTGCTGCCGCTGTCCGTGCTCGCGCTGGTGCTCGTGCCGGTGCTCGGGGTGGGACCGGACGGGCGGGGCGGGGCGGAGGCGCTGCCTGTGGGCGGTGCCTCGTGGGTGGACGGCGGACGCTGGGTGTCCGGCTCCTGGGTGTCCTGCGGGGTACTGGTTTCGCTGGTCGGGCGCTCGGTGGTGATGCCGTCCCTCTCCAGGGTGCGGGGAAGCACCGACTGGAGCGGTTCCACTTCGTCGTCCATGGCGTCGAAGACCCCGGTCACCTCGGTGCCGACGTCCGTGAGCTGGACGGGGAGCCGGTCGCGGAGGCCGTTCCAGGTGTCCCGGTGGGCCTGGGCGAAGGAGTTGAGCCGGGCCATCGGGCCGATCTCGCCGTCCCGCTCGTAGGCCTCGCGGAGCAGGCGGTGGCCCTCGCTGGCGTCGTGCTTCATTCCGCCCAGGACGCGGCGGATCTCGGTGAGGGACTCGTGGTCGAGGTCGCCTGAGCGGCCGCGCTCCATGAGTCTGCGGGCCTCGCTGAGTCGGGTGGACGCCTGGTCGAGGTAGATGCCGCCGCGGTCCGCGGCGTCGTCGGCCATCCCGAGTTTGATGTCCTCCATGCCTCGCTTGAGCCCGTAGAGCGAGTCGCCGGGCAGGGCGTCGGAGCTGGCTGCGGCCACTCCGCCGAAGGCTCCGGCGGCCACCCCGACCGTGAGGCCGCCGGCGGCGAGGCCCTTGGTCCAGCGGGAGCGGGGGCGGAGCTTGCGGAGTGGGGACGCCCGGTGGGCTCCCTTGCCGCCCGGTGCCCGTTGTTCCGGCACCGTTGGTCCCGCGGCCGCGCTGCCCTCCATGAGCATCGCTTCCATGGCGGCGACGAGCTGCGCTCGCTGCACCACCTTTACCTCGGGGTCCAGCTGTGGCTTCGGCAGTTCGCCGAGGCCGTTCGACAAGGCCAACAGCCGTCCCTGCTCGGCCGGTTCGGCCGGAGCTTCGGGCTGTTCGGCTGCCGCGCCCTCGGCCGCCCGGTCCTCCAGGGCCTGGGCGAAGGCGTTCGCCCGCCGGTGCGCCGATACGTTCGCGATCACTGGCGGCACCTCCTCTCGTCGTGACGGTCGACTCCCCGGGGTGTCCGGAAGGTTGCACGCCTTGAACACATCCACACGAACGAGTGAGTGGCTGCGGGCATGGCGTGACCACAGGGAGCCTGCATTCCGCACAACGAGCGGCGCGGCACTTGGGTTACGCGCGAAAGATGATCGGACCAGTGCGTCACCGAGGGGTCACCGACTGTGAGTTGAGCGGGGGTCGTGGGATGTGGGGGGAGGCGTGGGGGACGGGGCGTGGGGGTGCGTGTGGGGGGCGCGGACCGGTCAGCGGGCGTCGTCCGGGAGGAGGCGGGCCAGCGTGCGGACGGCCCGGTACTGGAGGGTCTTGATGGCGCCCTCGTTCTTCCCCATGACGCGGGCGGTCTCGGCGACCGAGAGGCCCTGGAGGAAGCGCAGGGTCACGCACTCCTGTTGCTGGGGGTTGAGGCGGCGGACCGCGTCGAGGAGTGCCGCGTTGGAGAGGGACTCCAGGACGGAGTCCTCGGGGCTGCGCTCGACCTCGTTGGCGTCGAGCATCTCGCCGGTGGTGACCTCGAGGCGGAAGCGGCTGGACTTGAAGTGGTCGGCGACGAGGTTGCGGGCGATGGTGACGAGCCAGGCGCCGAAGTCGCGGCCCTGCCAGGTGAAGGTGGAGATCCGGCGCAGGGCGCGCAGGAACGTCTCGCTGGTCAGGTCCTCCGCGGTCGCCTTTCCGCCGACGCGGTAGTAGATGTAGCGGTAGACGGTGTCGCTGTACTGGTCGTACAGGCGGCCGAAGGCTTCGGCCTCGCCGGCCTGGGCGCGCTCGACCAGGTCCATCATGCGAGCGCTGTCGCTGTCGGCGGTGGGGCGGCGGGCGGCGGTCGAGGTTCCGGCGCCGCCGCGGGTTCCCCGTCTGCCCACGGCGGCGCTGCCGTCGGCCAGGGCATAGCAAGGGCCGGCGGGTGCCGGTGAGGCGAAGGCGGGGACGGGGCCGGCGTACGCGGTGGGGACGAAGCCGCGCAAGTGGTCGAGGACCGTTGCGCGCAGCGTAGCCAGGCCCGAGGTGTCAACCCCGACGTGTGGGTACACGGGACTCCCAGAGGCAGAGCTTCCATCACGTGCAGTACAGGACCGTTCACTCGTCGTGGCGACGGGAGGGGTCCTTTGTGCGTCTGAGGAGAATAACGCTTCGTACAGGCAGCGCTACACCCAGTTGCTCAAATCACCGGTTACGTCGTTTCCGTTACTGCTTGCAGTCGTAACTGGTCGCTATTCGTGACCGGTTGTTGATCGGATTGCTTCCGAGTGTGACTGCGCGGGCGTTGCGTTGTGCTCAAGTGCAGAACGGGGGAGTGATCGGGGCCGCTGCTGGGTAAGGAGTCGGGAATGCCTGGGAGTCGACCTGTGCGGTGGTGTTCGACCACGGACGGGTGAGGGCCGCTGGTCCGGGGTTGTCGCAGATGATCGCAGCCGAAACGTATCGGCAGGGGCTCGGCCGGCCGGGTGGCGGCGGCGTCAGTGGCGGCGGCGGTGCAGGGCGACCGCGGCGGCCGTGCCGCCGGCGAGCGCGCCCAGGCCCGCGGCGGCGGGGATGCCGACCTTGGCGGCCTTGCGGCCGGTCCGGTAGTCGCGCAGTCGCCACTCCCGGGCCTTCGCGTACTTGCGCAGCTTGGTGTCCGGGTTGATCGCGTACGGGTGCCCGACGAGCGAGAGCATCGGGATGTCGTTGTGCGAGTCGCTGTAGGCGGCGCAGCGGCTCAGGTCGAGGCCTTCGGCGGCGGCGAGGGCGCGTACCGCCTCGGCCTTGGCCGGTCCGTGCAGGGGCTCGCCGACCAGCTTGCCCGTGTAGACGCCGTCGACGGACTCGGCGACCGTGCCGAGCGCGCCGGTCAGACCGAGTCGCCGGGCGATGATCGTGGCCGTCTCGACCGGGGCGGCCGTGACGAGCCAGACCTTCTGGCCCGCGTCCAGGTGGGCCTGGGCGAGGCCGCGGGTGCCGGGCCAGATGCGGTCGGCCATGTACTCGTCGTAGATCTCCTCGCCGATCGACATCAGCTCGGAGACGCGGTGGCCCTTGACGATGGACAGGGCGCTGTCGCGGGCGTCCTGCATGTGCTCGGGGTCCTCGACGCCGGCGAGCCGGAACCAGGCCTGCTGCCAGGCGAAGCGGGCGAGCTCGCGGCGCTGGAAGAACTTCCGCTTGTACAGGCCGCGGCCGAAGTGGAAGATCGCGGCGCCCTGCATCACGGTGTTGTCGAGGTCGAAGAAGGCGGCCGCTTCCACGTCGCCGACGACCGGGAACTCCGGTTCGGCCGGGGCCGCGGGCTCCGCGCCGGCTGCCTCGGCCGCAGCCTCCTCCCGCTCCTGTTCCAGCTGGAGCGAGGACTTCCGCGCTGCCTCGGCAGCGGCCTCGCCTGCGAGGACGCTGCGCGCGGTGGCGGAGCGCCTACGAGGGGTGAGCCATCCCAGAGCGGCCATGTCGTGAGCATAGCCAGTCTGTTCGGTACTTCCCGACTTGTGACGATGCCGGGGCGTGAACACTGCGGGGCTCCCCTGTTAATTGGACAGAATGGACGTCATGTTCGGACGGACGAAGAAGAAGGACGCCGGGTCGCGCACCGTGACGCTGATCGGCAAGCCGGGATGTCACCTCTGTGACGACGCCCGGGCGGTGATCGAGGCCGTGTGTGCCGAAACAGGGGCACGATGGGAGGAGAAGGACATCACGCGCGACGAGGAGCTCTACCGGGCGTACTGGGAGCAGATCCCCGTCGTACTCGTCGATGGCGAACAGCACACCTTCTGGCGTGTGGACCCGGAGCGGCTCCGGCGCGAACTGGGTGTGTGACCGAAAGGCGGCTACCATCGTGGACGTTTTGTTGGGTTTCGGGGGCGACGTCGTGAGGAGTGTGTGCGGTTTTGCCCCCTTCGGGATCTCAACGCTCTGACCTGCTCGGCGGTTCCGTCACGATCGGAACCAGCCGCGTGACCCCGGTCACTTTGGCCAGACAAAACGGACACCATCTTTGTGCACGCGTTCACAAAGACATAGCCTGCATTCGACGGGGCGGTCTTGGGACATATGGCCGCCTGCAGCCCCGCTCATCCCGCAGGAGCACCGTGGCAACTGGCCGAACTCACCGACCGGCGACCCGTAGCCGAGGAATTCCCGAGGCCACCGTCGCCCGGCTTCCGCTGTATCTGCGCGCGCTGACCGCGCTGTCGGAGCGCTCCGTACCCACGGTCTCCTCCGAGGAGCTCGCGGCCGCCGCGGGCGTCAACTCCGCGAAGCTGCGCAAGGACTTCAGCTACCTCGGCTCGTACGGCACCCGTGGTGTCGGTTACGACGTCGAGTACCTCGTCTACCAGATCTCGCGCGAGCTGGGGCTCACCCAGGACTGGCCGGTCGTCATCGTCGGCATCGGTAACCTCGGCGCCGCGCTCGCCGGCTACGGCGGCTTCGCCTCCCGTGGCTTCCGGGTCGCCGCGCTGATCGACGCCGACCCCGCCATGACCGGCAAGCCGGTCGCCGGGATCCCGGTCCAGCACAGCGACGACCTCGAGAAGATCATCGACGAGGACGGCGTCTCCATCGGCGTCATCGCGACGCCGGCCGGCGTCGCCCAGCAGGTCTGCGACCGGCTGGTGGCCGCCGGGGTCACCTCCATCCTGAACTTCGCCCCGACCGTGCTCTCCGTGCCCGACGGCGTGGACGTACGCAAGGTCGACCTCTCCATCGAGCTCCAGATCCTCGCCTTCCACGAACAGCGGAAGGCCGGCGAGGAGGCGGGCGCCGAGAGCGGCCCGGAGACGGGTGCGGACACCGGTGCGCCCGCCGCCCGCACCGGGGGCAGCAACCGCAAGGGACCCGACGGGGACGTCCCCGCCGTGATGCCGGCATGAGCCTTCTCGTCGTCGGGCTGAGCCACCGCAGCGCCCCGGTCTCCATCCTGGAGCGGGCCGCGCTGTCGGGAGAGACCCAGGTCAAGCTGCTCCAGGACACCCTCGCCGCCGAACCGGCCGCCGAGGGCACCGTCCTGGCCACCTGCAACCGCATCGAGCTCTACGCCGACGTGGACAAGTTCCACGCCGGTGTCGCCGAGCTGTCCACGCTGCTCGCGCAACACAGCGGCGTCGGCCTGGACGAGCTCACTCCCTATCTCTACGTGCACTACGAGGACCGGGCCGTCCACCACCTCTTCTCGGTGGCCTGCGGGCTCGACTCCATGGTCGTCGGCGAGGGCCAGATCCTCGGCCAGATCAAGGACGCCCTCGCGCTCGGCCAGGAGCAGCACACCGCGGGACGCCTCCTCAACGACCTGTTCCAGCAGGCCCTGAGGGTCGGCAAGCGCGCCCACAGCGAGACCGGGATCGACCGGGCCGGGCAGTCGCTCGTCACCTTCGGCCTGGAGCAGCTCGCCGACGGTACGGGCGAACAGGGCGTCACGGGCATCACCGACGTCGCCGACGTCGACACCTGGGCCAAGGGCAAGCGGGCGCTCGTCATCGGTGCCGGTTCGATGTCCTCGCTGGCCGCGGCCACCCTCGCACGCTCCGGCGTCTCCGAGGTCGTCATCGCCAACCGCACCCTGGCCCGCGCCGAGCGGCTCGCCCAGATCCTGAGCGAGCCCGGTGGCACGGGGGTGACCGCACGCGCGGTCGAGATGGTTGCCGTCGGCGACGAACTGACACGTGCCGACGTCGTCGTCTCCTGCACAGGCGCCACCGGACTCGTCCTCACCGCCGAGGCCGTCGAGACCGCCGCGCGGAGCCGCCGTACCCCGCTCGCCCTGCTCGACCTCGCCATGCCCCGCGACATCGACGCCGCCACGCACCGGATCCCCGGCGTCCGGCTCGTCGACATCGAGTCGCTCGCCGAGGCCTCCGCCGACGCGCCCATGGCCGCCGACGTCGACCAGGTCCGGGGCATCGTCTCCGACGAGGTGGCCGCCTTCGGCGCCGCCCAGCGCGCCGCGCACATCACCCCGACCGTCGTCGCGCTGCGCACGATGGCCGCCGATGTCGTGGCCGGCGAGGTCGCCCGGCTGGAAGGCCGGCTGCCCGACCTCGACGACAAGCAGCGCGCCGAGATCACCCAGACCGTGCGACGCGTGGTGGACAAGCTCCTGCACGCGCCGACCGTGCGGGTCAAGCAGCTGGCCAGCGAGCCCGGCGGCGCCGGGTACGCGGACGCGCTGCGGACACTCTTCGACCTCGACCCGGAGACGGTGGCATCCGTCAGCCGGGCCGACCTGAATGACGCCGACGTCAAGAACCGAGGGCGAGTATGACCGAGAGGGCACTGAGGCTCGGGACCAGGCGCAGCAAGCTCGCCATGGCCCAGTCCGGGCACGTGGCCGACGCCGTCCGGCAGCTGACCGGCCGGCCCGTCGAGCTCGTGGAGATCACGACGTACGGGGACACCTCCCGGGAGCACCTCGCGCAGATCGGCGGCACCGGCGTCTTCGTCGCCGCCCTGCGCGACGCGCTGCTCGCCGGTGAGGTGGACTTCGCCGTCCACTCCCTGAAGGACCTGCCGACCGCCCAGCACCCCGAGCTCGTGCTGGCCGCGATCCCGAAGCGCGAGGACCCGCGCGACGTACTGATCGCACGGGCGGGCGTCACGCTCGACCGGCTGCCCAAGGGCGCCCGCGTCGGCACCGGGTCACCGCGTCGCATGGCCCAGCTCCACGCGTACGCGCAGAGCCACGACCTGGAGATCACCTGCGTCCCGATCCGGGGGAACATCGACACCCGGGTCGGCTACGTACACAGCGGTGAGCTGGACGCGGTGGTTCTCGCCGCGGCCGGTCTCAACCGCATCGGCGGGACCGCGGAGCTGACCGGCTCCCTGTCGCTCGACCACCTGTCGGTCGACACGGTCCTGCCCGCCCCCGGTCAGGGGGCCCTGGCGATCGAGTGCCCGGCGTCCGACGCCGAGCTCGTCGCCACGCTCGCCGCTCTCGACGACCCGCACACGCGGGCCGCCGTGACCGCCGAGCGATCCCTGCTCGCCGCCCTGGAGGCCGGCTGCTCCGCACCTGTGGGTGCGCTGGCCGACCTGCTGGCCGACGACCCCGGTCACGGGCAGGTTGTCACCGAAATGCGCCTGCGCGGCGTCGTCGGCACCACCGACGGCTCGACGCTGGTGCAGCTGTCCACTACCGGTCCCGTACCCACCTCGCACAACGAGGCGATGGCACTCGGACGCGAACTCGCGGACGAGATGCTCGCCAAGGGTGCGGCTGGTCTTATGGGGGAGCGAGCACTTTGAACCCCACCCGCCCGACCACCAGCCCAGCGTCCTCGGCCTTCACCGGCCACGGACACGTCACGTTCCTCGGCGCAGGACCGGGAGACCCCGGTCTGCTGACCCTCAGGGCCGTCGAGGCCCTCGCGGGCGCGGACGTCCTGATCGCCGAGCCGGAGGTGCTCGAGGTCGTTCGCGACCATGCGCGCGCGGGGGTGAGCACGCCTGAGCTGACGGTTGTTGACGAGGCGTCAACAGCCGCCGGAGTCCCCGTGTTGAGGGATGCCGCCAATCTTGTCATGGAGGCCGCGAGGGGCGGCAGGCGGGTCGTCCGTGCGGTGACCGGCGACCCCGGCCTCGACGGAAACGCGGGAGCGGAGATGCTCGCCTGCGCCGCCGAGGGCATCCCCTTCGAGGTCGTCCCCGGTGTCGCCACCGCCGTCGGCGTGCCCGCCTACGCCGGTGTCCCGCTGCGCGACGCGCAGGGTACGGACGTGCGGTTCGTCGACGCCAGGACCGCCGACGAGCGGTGCTGGACCGAGGTCGGCGCCTCCGACGGCACCGTCGTCGTGTCCACCTCGCTCGACTCGGTGGCGGCGGCCGCCGGTGAACTGGTGGCGGCCGGCCGTAAGCCGGACACCCCGCTCACCGTCACGATCGCCGGTACGACGACACGCCAGCGGACCTGGACCGCGACCCTCGGCACCATCGCCCAGGTCTTCAAGCAGGGGAAGATCCTCCCCTCGCCCGAGGGTCACCGGCCGGTCATAGCCGTGGTCGGCGAGCGCAGCGCCCCGGCGCAGCGGGACCAGCTGTCGTGGTTCGAGTCGAAGCCGCTCTTCGGGTGGCGGGTGCTCGTGCCGCGTACCAAGGAGCAGGCCGCCTCGCTCTCCGACCAGCTGCGTTCGTACGGTGCGGTGCCGCACGAGGTGCCGACGATCGCCGTCGAGCCGCCGCGCACTCCGCAGCAGATGGAGCGGGCGGTCAAGGGTCTGGTGACCGGGCGGTACGAGTGGATCGCCTTCACCAGCGTGAACGCCGTGAAGGCGGTGCGGGAGAAGTTCGAGGAGTACGGGCTCGACGCGCGCGCCTTCGCCGGGATCAAGGTCGCGGCGGTGGGCGAGCAGACGGCCGCGGCGCTGGTCGACTTCGGTGTGAAGCCCGATCTGGTGCCGAGCGGTGAGCAGTCGGCGGCGGGGCTTCTTGAGGACTGGCCTCCGTACGACCCGGTCTTCGATCCCATCGACCGGGTGTTCCTGCCGCGGGCCGACATCGCCACGGAGACGCTGGTCGCCGGGCTCATCGAGCTCGGGTGGGAGGTCGACGACGTCACCGCCTACCGGACGGTGCGGGCGTCGCCGCCGCCGGCGGACACGCGGGAGGCGATCAAGGGCGGTGGTTTCGACGCCGTGCTCTTCACCTCGTCGTCGACCGTGCGGAACCTGGTCGGTATCGCGGGGAAGCCGCACAACGTGACCGTGATCGCCTGTATCGGGCCCGCCACGGCCAAGACGGCCGAGGAGCACGGGCTGCGGGTGGACGTGCTGTCGCCCGAGCCGTCCGTGCACAAGCTCGCCGAGGCGCTGGCGGACTTCGGACTGCGGCGGCGGGAGGCGGCGCTGGAGGCGGGAGATCCGGTGACGCGGCCTTCCGAGCGGCGGCCGGGAGCCAGGCGGCGGCGGACGACCTAGGTGGTTGCTCGGGGTGCGGGTCCCTTGGTGGGTCCGCACCCCGATGCGTGCGTCGCGGCAACACCGTGTCGGTAAAACCACTGTTTGGGCGGGCGTAGCCTCGGGCCTATGAACTCGTACGGATCCTTTCCCGGGGCGCGGCCGCGGCGGCTGCGGACGACGCCTGCCATGCGGCGCATGGTGGCCGAGACGCGGTTGCAGCCGGCCGATCTGATTCTTCCCGCGTTCGTGCGCGAGGGGATCGCCGAGCCCGTGCCGATCGCGGCCATGCCCGGCGTCGTGCAGCACACGCGCGACACCCTGCGGAAGGCCGCGCTGGAGGCGATGGAGGCCGGGGTCTCCGGAATCATGCTCTTCGGCGTGCCCGAGGACGCCAAGAAGGACGCCGCCGGTACGGCAGGGACTGATCCGGACGGCATTCTGCAGGTCGCCATCCGTGACGTGCGCGCCGAGGTCGGCGACGACTTGGTGATCATGTCGGACCTCTGTCTCGACGAGTACACCGACCACGGGCACTGCGGCGTCCTCGACGCCGACGGCCGCGTCGACAACGACGCCACGCTGGAACGTTACGCCGAGATGGCGCAGGTCCAGGCCGACGCCGGCGTCCACGTCGTCGGACCCTCCGGGATGATGGACGGCCAGGTCGGGGTGGTCAGGGACGCCCTGGACACCATCGGCAAGGAGGACGTGTCGATCCTCGCGTACACCGCGAAGTACTCCTCCGCCTTCTACGGCCCCTTCCGCGAGGCCGTCGGCTCCTCCCTCCAGGGTGACCGCAAGACCTACCAGCAGGACCCCGCGAACCTGCGGGAGTCGATGCGCGAGCTCGCCCTCGACCTGGAGGAGGGCGCGGACATGGTGATGGTCAAGCCCGCCGGCCCGTACCTCGACGTGGTCGCCAAGGTCGCCGCGTCGGTGGACGTCCCCGTCGCCGCGTACCAGATCAGCGGCGAGTACGCGATGGTCGAGGCGGCCGCCGAGAAGGGCTGGATCGAACGCGACCGGGCGATCTTCGAGACCCTCACCGGCATCCGGCGCGCCGGCGCGCAGATGATCCTGACCTACTGGGCGACCGAGGTCGCGCAGAAGTTGGGGTCGGCTCGCCACTGAAGGCCGGGCGGCGCACTCTGGAGAGGTACCCCGACAGGTACCTCGCTGGAGGTGGTCCTCATGACGCACACGCTCGTCGGATGGCACGTGGAGATGGAGTTCCAGGAGGAGGGCGACCGGACGCGGGCGGCGGCCATGGTCCGGCTCACGGACGGCACCGAGTTCCGGGCCCACGGCACGGCCAATCGGCACCCCTCCGATCCTGACCAGCTACGGGTCGGCGAGGAGATCGCGGGCGCCCGCGCGCTCATGGACCTCGCCTCACAGCTGCTGCAGAAGGCCCACACGGAGATCGACCAGGTCTCGGGCAGGACCTCGCACTCCATTCGATGACGACGAAGCCCCCGGCACGGTGTTCCCGTGCCGGGGGCTTCGCTTTGCTTCGCTACGGTCCCGAGACGTCAGAGACGTCAGAGACGTCAGAGACGCTCGGGCGTCCGGATGCCGAGGAGGGCCATGCCCTGGTGGAGCGTCCGGGCGGTCAGGTCGCAGAGGAAGAGGCGGTTCTCGACCTGCTCGGGGGTGTCGGCCTTCAGGACCGGGCACTCCGAGTAGAACGTCGTGTAGTGCGAGGCCAGCTGGTACAGGTAAGAGGCGAGCTTGTGCGGGGCGTACTCCGCGGCCGTCTCGGCGATCAGCTCGCCGAAGGCGTCCAGGTGCAGCCCGAGAGCCCGCTCGGAGGGCGCGAGGGCCAGCTCCGCGTGCGCCGCCGGCCTGGCGTCGCCCGCCTTGCGCAGGATCGACTGGATACGGGCGTACGCGTACTGCAGGTACACCGAGGTGTCGCCGTTCAGCGACACCATCTGGTCCAGGTCGAACTTGTAGTCACGGGCCGCCGACGTCGACAGGTCCGCGTACTTCACGGCGCCGATGCCCACCTGCGTACCCCGGTCGGCGATCTCCGCCTCCGTGAGGTCCTGGGCCTTCTCACGGACCACGGCCGAGGCACGGTCGATCGCCTCGTCCAGCAGGTCCACCAGCCGGACCGTCTCGCCCTCACGCGTCTTGAACGGCTTGCCGTCCTTGCCGAGGACCGTGCCGAACGCCAGCTGGACGGCCTTCACGTCGTCGTTCAGCCAGCCCGCCCGGCGGGCCGTCTCGAAGACCATCTTGAAGTGCAGCGACTGACGGGCGTCGACCACGTACACCAGGGACGTCGCCTTCAGGTTCCCCACCCGGTCGCGGATCGCCGACAGGTCCGTCGCCGCGTAGCCGAAGCCGCCGTCGGACTTCTGGACGATCAGCGGGGTCGGGTTGCCGTCCGGACCCTTCACGTCGTCGAAGAAGACGCACAGCGCGCCCTCGGAGCGGACGGCGACGCCCGACTCCTCCAGCAGGCGGCACGTCTCGTGCAGCATGTCGTTGTAACCGGACTCGCCGACGATGTCCGGGTCGTCGATGTCCATGTCGAGCTTCTCGAAGACCGAGTAGAAGTAGATCTTCGACTCGTCGACGAACCGCTGCCACAGGGCCAGCGTCTCCGGCTCGCCCGCCTGGAGGTCGACCACCCGGGCGCGCGCCCGCGTCTTGAACTCCTCGTCGGAGTCGAAGAGCGCACGCGAGGCCTTGTAGAGCCGGTTTAGGTTCGACATGGCCTCCTCACCGGAGACGTCGGCACCCTCGATCTTGTGGTCCAGCTCGTGCGGGTGCTCGATCAGGTACTGGATGAGCATGCCGAACTGGGTGCCCCAGTCGCCGATGTGGTGCCGACGGACCACCGTCTCGCCCGTGAACTCCAGGATCTCCACCATCGCGGCGCCGATCACGGCGGACCGCAGGTGGCCGACGTGCATCTCCTTCGCCACGTTCGGCTGGGCGTAGTCGATGACCGTCGTGCCCGCCGACTCGCTGAACGGCACGCCGAGACGCGCGTCCGCGGCGCGGGCCGCGAGCGTGTCGATGATCGCCGAGTCCGTCACCGTGATGTTCAGGAAGCCGGGGCCCGAGACCTCGATCTCCTTCAGGACGTCGTTCGCCGGGATCGCCTCGACGACCTTCGTCGCCAGCTCACGCGGATTGCCCTTGAGCTGCTTGGCCAGCGCCAGGATGCCGTTGGCCTGGAAATCGGCCCGGTCGCTTCGTCGCAGCAGCGGGTCGGCGGACGCGGCCTCCGGCAGAGCTGCCGAGAGTCCGTCCGCGAGGCGCTGCTGCACGGTCGAAGCGAGGGAAGGGACCGAGGCCATGAGCTTCCGTTCCTGTTGAGTTCGTCAGGTCTATTTCGCTTGTCAAGTGTCCCATGGGAGAGCAACGTGTTTTCTCCGCCTGTGGACAACCACGGAGCGCGTGCTTCCGTCTGGGAGAATGGCTCACGTAGGGCTGTACCGCAGCGAGGCCATCCAGCAGGACCCCCCAGGAAGAAGGACGTACCGACCGTGGCTCAGAGCAGCACCGAGACCGACTGGGTCTCCCGTTTCGCGGACGAGGTCATCGCCGAGTCGGAGCGACGTGCGCCTGGCAAACCGGTCGTCGTCGCCTCCGGCCTCTCCCCGTCCGGCCCCATCCACCTCGGCAACCTCCGCGAGGTCATGACCCCGCACCTGGTCGCCGACGAGATCCGCCGCCGCGGGCACGAGGTCCGCCACCTCATCTCCTGGGACGACTACGACCGCTACCGCAAGGTGCCCAACGGCATCGAGGGCATCGACGCGTCCTGGGCCGAGCACATCGGCAAGCCCCTGACCTCCGTCCCGGCCCCCGCCGGCTCGCCCCACGCCAACTGGGCCGAGCACTTCAAGGCCGCCATGGTCGAGGCCCTGGCCGAGCTCGGCGTCGAGTACGACGCGATCAGCCAGACCGAGCAGTACACCGCCGGCGCCTACCGCGAGCAGATCCTGCACGCCATGAAGCACCGCGGCGCCATCGACGCCATCCTCGACCAGTACCGGACGAAGAAGGCCCCGAAGAAGCAGTCGCAGAAGCCCCTCGACGAAGCCGAGCTGGAGGCCGAGGAAGGCTCCGGCGCCGCGGCCGAGGACGACGGCTCCGGCGGCGCGTCCGGCTACTTCCCGTACAAGCCCTTCTGCGGCAACTGCGAGAAGGACCTCACGACCGTCACCTCGTACGACGACGAGACGACCGAGCTCGCCTACACCTGCACGGAGTGCGGCTTCGCCGAGACCGTGAAGCTCAGCGAGTTCAACCGCGGCAAGCTGGTCTGGAAGGTCGACTGGCCCATGCGCTGGGCCTACGAGGGCGTCATCTTCGAGCCCTCCGGCGTCGACCACTCCTCGCCCGGCTCCTCCTTCGTCGTCGGCGGCCAGATCGTCCGCGAGATCTTCGACGGCGTCCAGCCCATCGGCCCCATGTACGCCTTCGTCGGCATCAGCGGCATGGCCAAGATGTCCTCCTCGCGCGGCGGCGTGCCGACCGCGGCCGACGCACTGAAGATCATGGAAGCGCCCCTGCTGCGCTGGCTCTACGCCCGCCGCAAGCCCAACCAGTCCTTCAAGATCGCCTTCGACCAGGAGATCCAGCGGCTCTACGACGAGTGGGACAAGCTGGAGGCCAAGGTCGCGGACGGCACCGTGCTCCCCGCCGACGCCGCGGCCCACACCCGCGCGGCCCGCACGGCCGCCGGCGAGCTGCCCCGCACGCCGCGCCCGCTGCCGTACCGCACGCTCGCCTCGGTCATGGACATCACCGCCGGCCACGACGAGCAGACCCTGCGGATCCTGACCGAGCTCGACCCGGAGAACCCGGTCACCTCGCTCGACGAGGTCCGGCCGCGACTCGACCGCGCCGAGAACTGGATCACCAACCAGGTCCCGGCCGACCAGCGCACCATCGTCCGCGACGAGCCCGACACCGAGCTCCTCGGCACCCTCGACGACGAGGGCCGCGAGTCGCTGCGCCTGCTCCTGGAAGGCCTCGACAGCCACTGGTCGCTCGACGGGCTCACCACGCTCGTCTACGGCGTCCCGAAGGTCATGGCCGGCCTCGACCCCGAAGCCAAGCCGACGCCCGAGCTGAAGCTCGCCCAGCGCGCCTTCTTCGCCCTGCTCTACAAGCTCCTCGTCAGCCGCGAGACCGGGCCGCGCCTGCCCACGCTGCTCCTCGCGGTGGGGGCGGACCGGGTGCGGAAGCTGCTCGGCGCGTGAGCGAGTGAGCACGTGAGCACGTGACCACGTGTGGACGTGAGCACCTGAGTAAGTGAGCACGTGAGGTACGTGAAAGGGCCGCCGCCCGGAGTTCGGGCGGCGGCCCTTTTCGCGTGCGCCCGTGAGCGTCAGGCCGTGTCGAAGTCGGCCATCTCCTGCTCGATGCGCTGCTGGATCACCGGCGTCAGCCGGTGCAGCAGGTCCGTGTCGGGGAACTCCGGAACGCCGTAGTGAGCGGCGACCAGCTGCTGCAGCTCACCCTCGCCGGGGAACTGCTTGTGCTCGTGGGCATACGTCCACGTGATCTTGTAGACGGTCTCCTCGAAGTCGTCGACCCGGGGCTCCGGCTCCTCCACGTACTCCGGGTACGGCTCGAACGCCTCGGGGCGCTGCTCGTGGCGCGGGTCCGGGATGTCCTCCGGGCCCAGCGGCACCGCGACCGGAGTGGGAGCCAGGCCGTCGACGTACCGCGGGTCGAACGCCGTCTCGTGGGCCTCCGACGGAAGCTGTGGCGACTGGAACCACGGACTGTCGTGGTTCGGGGCCTCCATCTCGCCCTGCTGGCCCGGCTGCCCCGGCTGGCCCTGCTGACCCTGCTGCCCCTGCGGGGGCTGCTGGGGCTGGGGCTGCTGGTGAGGCGCCTGCGGCAGCTGCTGGGGCTGGACCGCGGGGGCCGCCTGGACCGCCGGCACCGGGTGCATCGCGTGCACCGCCTGCGACTGCGGCGGGAGGACGGCCGGCTCGATGCCGGCAGCCGCGAGGCCCGCCGCCGCCGTCTCCGCCAACGGCACCCCGTACCGCGCCAGCCGCAGCGGCATCAGCGCCTCCACCGGAGCCTTGCGCCGCCAGCTACGACCGTAACGAGCCTGGAGCCGCGCCTGATAGATCAACCGCTCCTGCTCCAGCTTGATGACCTGCTCGTACGAGCGGAGCTCCCAGAGCTTCATCCGGCGCCACAGCCGGAACGTCGGCACCGGAGAGAGCAGCCAGCGCGTGAGCCGCACGCCCTCCATGTGCTTGTCGGCCGTGATGTCCGCGATGCGGCCGACCGCGTGACGCGCGGCCTCCACGGACACGACGAACAGGATCGGGATCACCGCGTGCATACCGACGCCCAGCGGATCCGGCCAAGCGGCCGCGCCGTTGAAGGCGATCGTCGCCGCCGTCAGGATCCAGGCGGTCTGACGCAACAGCGGGAACGGAATCCGCAGCCAGGTCAGGAGCAGGTCCAGGGCGAGCAGGACACAGATGCCCGCGTCGATGCCGATGGGGAAGAAGTAGGAGAAGGTGCCGAAGCCCTTGTCCACCGCGAGCTCGCGAACGGCGGCGTACGAACCCGCGAAACCGATCCCCGCGATGATCAGCGCACCGGCGATGACGAGGCCGATGAGTATTCGGTGTGTGCGTGTCAGCTGCATCGCGGCCACCCGCGATCCCCTCCCGTCAAACGACATCTCGCGCGCACAGACTGGCACATGCGCGCGGAGCCCGGCCCTCGGGGGAGGGACGGGCTCCGCGCGGATGTCTCCGTCTGCGCCGGTTTGTGACTACTTGTTGGCTGCCGCGACGGCGGCCACAGCCTCCTTGGCGGCCTTCACGGCGCCATCCATGATCTTCTTGTCGGAGGGTGCGTCGGCTCCCGCGTAACCGGCACCGTTGTACGACAGCAGGACCAGCACGTTGCCCGTACGCGCCGCGACCGAGGCGTAGACGAAGTCCTCGTCCGTCTTGCGCAGCTTGTACGCGACCGCCTTCGCCTCCTCGCCGATCCCCGAGGCCGTGGTGGTGCGAACCTTCTTCGCGCCGGGCGTCTCCTGGATCTTGGAGAGCTCCTTCGCCAGGTTCTCCACCGCGCGCTCCTCACCGCTGCCGAGCGACGCGTCCGACTCGTACCGGTAGAACGACACGTCGAGCCAGCGGTACTGCGAGCCGTCCACACCGTTGTCGTCGAGGCCGTTCCACGAGCAGCCGCCACGGCTGGCCAGATCGCTGGAGGCGGCCGGCGTGCCCTTCTTGCTCTTCGCCTTGGGCACCAGGGACGCGGTCGTCTTCGCCGAGATCGCCTTGCAGACCTCGGGCAGCTTCGCGAACTTCGCCGGCTCGACCGTCGGCGTCGGCGAGGCGGTGGGGGTGGCCGAGGCCGACGCGGAGGCCTTGTCCTGCGTCCCCTTCTTGCCGGAGTCACCGCTGCCGCCCGAGTCCGAGGAGCAGCCGGCGACGACGAGCATCACCGGGACGGCTGCGCAGGCGAGTATGCGGGGGAGTCGCGGGGCTGATCGCTGCATGGTTCCTTCAGTCGCTTGTCGTACGGTCCGGCCGTCCGGTCGGAGGCCCGGGCCATCGGGCGGCCACGGCCAATCGGTCGGCCACGGCCATCGGGCGGCCACGGGTACGCCGACACGTTACGTGGTCGCCGTCCGCTCACGGATCGGAGGCGAACGGCTACTCCTCCAGGCGCTCGGCGAGCAGCCGGGCCAGGTTCCGCGCCTTGTCCTGCAGTTCCTTGCTGTCGGGGGCCTCCGCGGAACCGGTGCTCTGCTCCCGGTAGGAGACCGTCACGATGACGTTGGATGTGCGGAACACCACGCTGACGACGCGCTGATGTCCGTTCTGGCCGACAGTACTGAGGGCGTCGTCGAGGTACGCGATGTCGCCGAGGCCGTCGAGGACGCGGGACTCCAGGCCGGTGGAGGCGGAGGTGGGCGTGGGGGTGGGCGTGGGGCCGGTGGAAGGCGCGCCGCTGGTTCCCGTGGAGGGCGAACCCGACGTCGGGCCGTCGGCGGGCGGGGTCTTGCTCGTCGGCGCGGCGGGGCTCGTGGTGCTCGTGGTGTTCGTTGCGCTCTTGGGGTCGGTGGAACCGGTCGCGTCAGGCTTCGCCGTACCGGAGGCGGTGCTCGTGGCCGTGCCCGTGGCCGTACCGGTGGGCGTGGGTGGGGTGGTGGGGGGTACGGGGATGCCCGCCGCGAGCTGCTTGCGGAGGTACACGTCCTGCGCCCGGGCGTCGTCGCTGACGGCGGAGTCGTACGACACGACCCGCTCGATGTCGAGGACGAGCCGGTGGGAGGTCTCGGGGCTGTCGGCCTTCCACGTGCAGCCGACGCGCCGGTCGGTGTCGTACGTGACGGCCGCGACGCCGCGGTACGCCTTGGCGCGCTCGGGGTCGGACAGTGCGGCGGCGCCCGGGAGCAGGTCCTTGAGCATGGCCTGCGGGACGGCGCCGCAGGGCTCGAAGAGCGTGCGGTAGCGGCCGGGAGGGGCGACGGGCGTGATGGGGCCGGCCTTGGCGTCGACGGCGATGTCGTCGGTCGTGGGGCCTGCCGAGCATCCGGTGAGGCCGAGCCCGAGGCCCAGTCCGAGGACGCTGGTGAGGATGGCGGCGGTGCGCGCCGCGGACCCGGTGCGGCCGGGGGCGTACCTCTTTCGCTGCACGGTCCCAGGGCTCCCTTCTCCCGAAGTCTTTCCCGAAAACTGTTTGCCGCGCGAACCCGGCCGGTGGACACAATGTCTATCGCACACGCAGCTGTTGATGCCGGTCCGCTGTCACCTGTACGGGCTTTGGCTCCGGTTTTTGCGTTATCAGACTTTTCGGGGGAATTGAGGAAGTATGTCGTACGTAGAGGTACCGGGGGCGAACGTACCCATCCGGATGTGGACCGATCCTTCCACGGTGGACGACGGCGCCATGCAGCAGCTGCGGAACACGGCGACGCTGCCGTGGATCAAGGGCCTGGCCGTGATGCCGGACGTGCACTTCGGCAAGGGCGCGACGGTCGGTTCGGTGATCGCGATGCAGGGGGCGGTGTGTCCGGCGGCGGTCGGTGTGGACATCGGCTGCGGGATGTCGGCGGTCAAGTCCTCGCTGACGGCGAACGACCTGCCGGGCGATCTGTCCCGACTGCGGTCGAAGATCGAGCAGGCGATCCCGGTGGGCCGTGGTCTGCACCGCGAGGCGGTGGACCCGGGGCGGCTGTACCAGTTCCCAACGGCGGGGTGGGGGGACTTCTGGTCGCGGTTCGACACGGTCGCCGATCCGGTGAAGTTCCGCCGGGGGCGGGCAGAGCAGCAAATGGGAACACTCGGATCCGGGAACCATTTTGTGGAGCTTTGTGTTGATGCGTCCGATTCGGTGTGGCTCATGCTGCACTCCGGATCCCGGAACATCGGCAAGGAACTCGCCGAGTACCACATCGGCGAGGCGCGGAGCCTGCCGCACAACCAGGGGTTGGTCGATCGCGACCTGGCCGTCTTCGTCGCGGACACCCCGCAGATGGCGGCCTACCGCAACGACCTCTTCTGGGCGCAGGAGTACGCCAAGTACAACCGCGCGATCATGATGGCGCTCTTCCAGGAGGTCGTCCGCCGGGAGTTCCGCAAGGCGCGGGTCACCTTCGACCAGGTCATCTCCTGCCATCACAACTACGTGGCGGAGGAGCGGTACGAGGGCATGGACATGCTGGTCACGCGGAAGGGGGCGATCCGGGCAGGCTCCGGGGAATTCGGGATCATCCCGGGGTCGATGGGAACGGGCTCGTACATCGTGAAGGGCCTGGGGAACGCGGCGTCGTTCAACTCGGCTTCGCACGGCGCGGGCCGGAAGATGAGCCGGAGCGCGGCGAAGAAGCACTTCTCGACGCGGGACCTGGAGGAGCAGACGCGGGGTGTGGAGTGCCGTAAGGACTCCGGTGTCGTGGACGAGATCCCTGGCGCGTACAAGCCGATCGAGAAGGTGATCGAGCAGCAGCGGGACCTGGTGGAGGTCGTCGCCAAGCTGAAGCAGGTCATCTGTGTGAAGGGCTGACGCCGGGACGTACGTAAGGGTGGGCCCTGGTACGTATTCCGTACCAGGGCCCATCGGTCCGTTCCAGTCGACCAGGGGCGCGGCGGCGCTCGGCCAGTTGGATGGCCGCCTCCTTCGTGTACGGGGTGTTGTCGACCCCGTCACGAATTACAGCTCGCGGTGGACCTTGGTGTTGGAGGCCTGGGCGCGGGGGCGGACTACCAGGAGGTCGATGTTGACGTGCGGGGGGCGGGTGCAGGCCCAGGTGATGGTGTCGGCGACGTCGTCCGCGGTGAGGGGTTCGGCTACGCCCGCGTAGACCTTGGCGGCCTTGTCGGTGTCGCCGCGGAAGCGGGTCGTGGCGAACTCGTCCGTCTTGACCATGCCGGGGGCGATCTCGATGACGCGGACCGGGGTGCCGACGATCTCCAGGCGGAGGGTCTCGGCGAGGACGCGGGCGCCGTTCTTGGCGGCGACGTAGCCGGCGCCGCCCTCGTAGGTGGAGTGGCCCGCGGTGGAGGAGAGGACGACGACCGTGCCGTCACCGCTCGCGGTGAGGGCCGGGAGCAGGGCCTGGGTCATGTGGAGGGTGCCGAGGACGTTGACCTCGTACATCCGGCGCCAGTCGTCGGGGTCGGCGGTCGCGACGGAGTCGGCGCCGAGGGCGCCGCCGGCGTTGTTGACGAGGATCGCGAGGGTGCGGAAGGCGGTGGCGAACTCGTCGACGGCGGCGCGGTCGGTGACGTCGAGGGCGTAGGCGGCGGCCTGGTGGCCGGCGTCGTTGATCTCGGCGGCGAGGGCTTCGATGCGGTCCTTGCGTCGGGCGGTGAGCACCACGCGGTAGCCGGCGGCGGCCAGCTGCTTGGCCGTGGCGGCGCCGATTCCGCTGCTCGCTCCGGTGATGACGGCGATGGGGGTACCGGGGGCGGTCATGGCGTGCTCCTCGCGCAGGTGGTCGATTCCGTGGATCGCCCGGTCAGGATAGGCGGGGGCGGGGATCAGCGGCCGCGTGGGGCGTACATGATCAGGGACATGCCGGCGAGGCAGACGAGTGCGCCGATGACGTCCCAGCGGTCGGGGCGGTAGCCGTCGGCGATCATGCCCCAGAGGAGTGAGCCCGCGACGAACACGCCGCCGTAGGCGGCGAGGATGCGGCCGAACTCGGCGTCGGGCTGGAGGGTGGCGACGAAGCCGTAGACGCCGAGGGCGAGGACGCCGGCGCCGATCCAGATCCAGCCGCGGTGCTCCCGTACGCCTTGCCAGACGAGCCAGGCGCCGCCGATCTCGAAGAGGGCGGCGACGGCGAAGAGGGCGGCGGAGCGGGCGATCAGCATGGGGGCAGGGTGCCATGGGCCAGGGGACACGCTGGCTGATGGGGTGTCAGGGGATGCGGTCGTATGTGGGTATTTTGTGCTTATGCGTGGAATGCGGAAGTCTGTGCTCGGGGTCGTGCTCGCGGTCGCCGTGCTGATGGGTGCGGGTGGGAGTGCCGGTGCCGTGGGGGCCGAGGCGGATCTTGCCCATCACGGGCAGGTCTCCTTGTGGGACGGGCGGGTCGGTGTGTGGCTGGTCAGTGAGAACCACGGGCCTTCCGATCTCCCCCAGGCGACGGTCCGGCTCGCCTTCTCCGAGCCGATGTCCGGTGGTCAGGAGCTGCCGACGGCCTGTCTGTGGAGCAGTGACCGTGTGGTGTCCTGCCGGACGGGTGAGCTCCGGGCGGCGGGGACCGTCGGTGAGCTGGCGCTCGACCTGCGGACCGCGGGTCTTCCGGACGAGCTGACGGTGGAGATCACCACTGCCTGGCGGGACGGGGCCGCCGACCGGAATCCGGCCAACGACCGGCATCGGGTTCTGGTGCTCGCCACCGGTGATCCGTACGTCTTCTGACCTCGACAGGGGCCGGTGTCTGGTTCGTACAATTTCTGCATGCCGCAGAAGAGTTCCGACCGGCGCGAAGCGC
Organism: Streptomyces sp. NPDC058650; assembly: GCF_042717315.1. Lineage (NCBI taxonomy): Bacteria > Bacillati > Actinomycetota > Actinomycetes > Kitasatosporales > Streptomycetaceae > Streptomyces > Streptomyces sp. NPDC058650. The sequence continues at coordinate 162,510 of NZ_JBHXRL010000015.1, read as the reverse complement.
TGATGACCGAGCTGTACGGGGAGGCCCGCCGCTACATGGCCTCCTATGCCCTGTTCAATCAGGCCGTCGCCGATCACCTGCGGCTCCACCCGACCGATGTGCAGTGCCTGAACCTGCTCAGTCTGGAGGAGCGGCCGGTGACCACCGGGCGGGTGGCCGAGCTGACCGGGCTCACCACGGGCTCCGCGACCCGGCTCGTCGACCGGCTGGAGCGGGCCGGGTACGTGACGCGCGAGCGGGACACCGAGGACCGGCGCCGGGTCCTGGTGGCGCTCGTGCCCGGGCGGATGGCCGAGCTCGCCGCTCTGTGGCGGAAGCTCAACGGGACCTGGGGCACGATGTTCGACGTCTACAGCGACGCCGAGGTCGCCCTGCTCATCGCCCATATGCGGCGCACCGTCGAGGTCAGTGCCGTGCAGATCGAGCGGCTGCGCGGCGGCGAGCTCGGCTGACGCTGCCAGGGGGCGTCTGCCCCCTTACCGGGTCGCCGCGCCGCCGAACTCGCGGACCGCTTCGGAGACGATCGCCTCCAGGCGGGCGTGGTGGGCGCCGCGCCAGTAGACCCGGCCGCACTCCACGCACTCCGCGAAGACGTCGTAGGTCTTCTCCGTGCCCTGTTCCAGTTTCTGGCGGACCGCGTCCTTGTCGGCGTCGGACAGCCGGCCGTTGCACGCCGTGCACCGGGTCCAGGGTGTCAGCGGGGGCGCGAACCGCTCCAGGACGTCGCGGAGCTGGTCCTCCGGCCGGTCGCTGTACACGTAGGCGCCCGCCCACAGCTCCCGGCGGCGCAGGAGACCGCGGTCGCGCGTGAGCATGACCCGCTGCTCCCGTGCGGAGAGCGCGGCCAGTGCGGGGTCGCCGATGTCCTCGCTCTCGTACGCCGCGTCGACGCCGAGCAGGCGCAGTCGGCGGGCCAGTGTGCCGAGGTGCACGTCGAGCAGGAACCGGAGTGGCGCGCCCGGCACCGGCTGGGGGCGGGCGACGTCCTCCACCTCGATCGTCTCGCCCGCGACCGGGACGTGCGACGTGTCCACGGGCCGGCCGTCGACGAGGAGCCGTCCCGCTTCGGTGAGCGGCACGCCGAGTGACTCCACCACGTGCCCGAGTGAGGAGGCGCCGTCGGTGGTCACGGGGGTGTGTCCCGAGCGCCGCTCCGCCGAGACGAAGAGCCGCAGGCCGGGGGCGAATCTGATGTGGATCTCCGGTCCGTTCACGGGGACAGGATGGCATCGGGGACTGGGAGGGGGCCAGGGGATTCCCTCGGGGTGTGGGCCGGTTCCGAGGGAGGGGGAGGGGGAGGCGGGCCGGTCAGGGGCGGAAGGCGGCTGCGTGGTCGGTGGCCCAGGTGGCGAAGGTGCGGGCGGGGTGGCCCGTCAGTTCCTCGACGGTGCGGGTCAGCGGCGTCGGCCGGCCGTCGTGCGCGGCCCAGTAGGAGAGGAGGGCGTCCGCGAAGGTCTCCGGTATGAAGTCGGCGACCGACTCCTTCCATTCCTCGGGGGTGGGCACGGTGTGGGGCGCGGGGCGGCCCGTGATCTCGGCCAGGATCGCGAGCTGCTCGGTGAAGTCCAGCGACTCGGGGCCCGTCAGCAGATAGGACGAGCCGCGCAGCCGGGGCTCGGTGAGCACGGCGAGGGCGGCCTCGGCGATGTCGCGCTCATGGATCGGATCCCCGTGTGCGTGCGGATAGGGCAGGGCGGGTGCGTGTCCGTTCCGGAGTGCCCATGACCACTGCAGGGCGTTGGAGGCGAAGGCGCCGGGCTGGAGGTGGGTGGCCTCGAAGGCTCCGGTGTCCGCGGCGGCGGACAGGGCGCGCTCGGCGGCGAGGTGGGAGGCGGCGATCGGGTTCTCCGCGGCGTCCGGGGCGAGGACGGAGCTGGAGGAGAGGAGGACGACGTGCTCGACGCCGGCGGCCCGGGCCCGGTCGGCGAACGTGCCGACGTGTGCGGCCTCCGCGTACAGGAAGACGGCGTCGGCGCCGGTCAGGGCGGCGTCGAAGGTGGTCGGATCGGTGAGGTCGCAGCGCACCGTGTCGACGCCGTGGGGTGGGGAGAGTCCGGCGGGGTTCTTGGAGGCGGCTGTGACCTTGACGCCCGCGGCGTCGAGCAGGCCGATCAGGGTGGAGGCGACGCGGCCGCGGCTGCCGGTGACGAGAACGGTCATGAGGGTGTCCCTTCGGTGAGAGCGAGGATCGCCCGGTTTGCTGCGGGTAGAAGAGTCTGTGTCACGCAGATAAATATCCGTGGGGGCGTCTCATCCGTCAACCCTGAAAAACCCTGGGGTACCGTCCCCGCATGAAGATCAGCGACCTCGATCCGGGCGATCCCCGGCTGGAGAGCGACCTCCTGCCGGTCCTCTCCGAACTCCGCCCCCACCTCACCCCGGAGCTCTTCCGTGAGGTGTACGAGGCGGGGCATCCCCAGGGGCTGCGGTTCAGCGCCGCCTACACCGACGCCGGGCGCTGTGTCGGCGCGGCCGGCTGGCGGATCATCAACAACACCAGCTCCCTGCGCAAGCTCTACGTCGACGACCTGGTGACCGCCGCCGCCGACCGCTCCAACGGCGTCGGCCACGCGCTCATCGCCCACCTGGAGGGCCACGCGCGTGCGGCCGGCTGTCACGAGCTCAACCTCGACTCCGGCACCCACCGCACCGGAGCCCACCGCTTCTACCTGCGCGAGCGCTTCGACATCGTCGCCTTCCACTTCACCCGGCCGCTCACCGGGCAGGAAGACGCCTCCTAACCCCTCCTAGCCGGGCGTGGGGCCCAGGTCGAGCCGCCAGTCGTTGCAGCGCATCGCACGGCCCGGCGGGTACTCGAAGGCGCGCTCCCCGCGCAGCTCGAAACCCGCTTTGCGGCACACCGCGTTCGACGCGGTGTTGTCCGCCGACGGGAAGGCGTGCAGGTGCCGGCGGAGGCCCGCGGCCCGGGCTTCGGCCGCCACCGCGCGCGTGGCGGCCGTCGCGACGCCCCGGCCCTGGAAGCCCGGCAGGACGGTCCAGCCCGTCTCGTACACCGGCTCGTCGTCCCAGGTCTGCGCCCAGAAGCCGATGCTGCCCACCACCACGTCCTCCGGCAGCAGCCGGATCCGGAACATCCGCCCCGCGCCCGTGTCGTCGGCGCTCAGCGCCACGTACCGCCGGTGGCGGCCGACGAGCTGTTCCTCCGTCTCAGGGCCGCCGAGGTGCTCCATCAGCTCCGGTGCGTTGAGCGCGCGCAGCAGCCCCGCGTCCTCTTCGGACCAGGCTTCGAGCCGTACGGGAGAGGCGTCGTCGTCCATGGTCCGTACGGTAGGTCAGGGCACTGACACCGCGCGGGCGTACGCGGTCGGCGGCACCCCGATCGTCGCCGTGAAGTCCCGTACGAGATGGGCCTGGTCGCTGTAGCCGAGCTCGGCCGCGAGCTGGGCCCAGTCGGGGGCGCCCGCCGTCCCGGCGGACTCCGTGCGCTCCAGGGCCTCGTGGATGCGGTAGCGCAGGATGACCCACTTCGGCCCGACGCCGACGCAGGCGGCGAAGAGGCGCTGGAGCGAGCGGGCCGACAGGCCGGACGCGGCGGCCAGCCGGGACACCTTGCGCAGCCCGCGGTCCGTGCGGATCAGGTCCACGAGCTCCATGGCCTGCTCGGCGGCCGGGTCGGGTGCGGGGCCGTGTGCGAGGAGGAAGGCGTCGAGCGCCGCCACGCGCGCGTGGTCGTCGTCGGGGGAGAGGACCGCGGACAGCGGGCCGGAGCCCCCGCCCGTATCCCCACCCTCCGCAGTAGCCGCGCTTCCGGTCGCCGGGAACACCTCGGTGAGGGGAACCCGGCGGCCCGTCCAGGTCGAGACCGGCCACGCGGGCGCGAACGGCCGGAAACCGCCGGGGCGGAACTGCACCCCGCAGACCCGGCCCAGGCCGGTCAGCTTCTGCGTGAACAGGCCGAGCCCGATCCCGGAGACCTCGGCGGACGACTCGGCCGCCTCCGGAGGGCCGTCGAGCGGGCCGTACCGCTGGAAGACGACGTTCACCGACGGGTGCGGGACGACGTGGGTGGCGTACGGCTCCGTCAGCTCCCAGTCGATCAGCCAGTAGTGCTCCAGGTAGGGCCGCAGCTCGGGCGCCGGGGTGTGGCGGCGGAAGCGGACGCGGGTGAGCAGCTCGGCGGGGTCGACGATGCCCCGGGTGTCCCGGCGTGGCGCTGAGGCGGAGGCGGCGGACATGCTCCGCATGCTAGGCGTTCGTGAGCGGTCGCTCGGGGGTCTTCCCTAAGGGTTCTTTCAGGGGTCCGTGCCGGTGGCGGCGCGTTTTTTCAAGACCGGGGCGGGCAGGCTCCCCTAGCGTCGACGTATGACGTACGAGGCCCCGCCCCGCATCGGTGATCTGCTCCGCACCGCCGCCGCCCACGCCGCCCCCCTGGTCGGCGCCACCACCGACGACTCGCTCGGCGCGCCCACGCCCTGCGCCGAGTACGACGTGCGTGCCCTGCTGAACCATCTCTTCTCCGTCGTCGTGAACTTCCAGGCCCTCGCGGCCAAGGAGCCGGCCGACTTCGCCGAGACCCCGGACCGGCTCGCGGAGGCCGGCTGGCGCGAGCGGTTCTCGGTGGAGACCGGGAAGCTGGCCGCCGCCTGGTCGGCGCCCGGCGCGGAGGAGGGGATCGTCGGGGCCATGGGGCTGCCCGCGCGGACGGTCGGGTCGATGGTCCTGCTCGATCTGACCGTGCACGTGTGGGACCTGGCCCGTGCCACCGGGCGCGGCTTCGAACCGGATCCGGCCGTGGTGGCCGGGCTGGTGGAGGAAGTGGAGGGGATGGCGCCGATGGCGCGGAAGATGAACGTCTTCGGGGAGGGCGTCGACCTGCCCGAGGGGGCGACGGTGTTCGAGCGGCTCCTCGCGGCGACGGGACGCGACCCGCGCGCCTGGGCTGCCTGAGGCGGGCCCTGGGGCACGGCCAGGTGGCCTGATGCGCGCTGAGGTGGCCTGATGCGGGCCTGAGGCGGCCTGATGGCGGCCTGATGGGGGCCTGAGGCGGCCTGATGGGGGCCTCAGGCGGCCTGATGGGGGCCTCAGGCGGCGTGCTCGCGCGGCCTGAGGCCCCCATCAGCGCAGGCGGCCCGGGGAGCCGAAGGAGAGGCGGGAGACGACCTGGCCGAAGGCATGCTCCTCCGCGGGTGTCAGCTGCACCGACTCCTGCGGGTGCCAGACGCGCTCCAGCGGGCCGGCCGCCCGGTCGCGGCGCGCCCGGGCCCGCAGGCTCAGCGTCAGCCACACCGCCGTCGAGACGGCGAGCAGGCCGAAGAGCGTGAGGACACGGGGGTCGGAGAACTGGCCGGGCAAGGACATGGCTCACTCCAGAGCGTGAGGGCCGTCCGTACGCGCTGAGCCCCGGCAGGTGGCGCGCGGGCACGAAGGCGCTGGCGATTCCTACTGCTTCCTCCCGACCTGTTCAGTTAACACCACGTCGGGGGACTTTCGGCAGGGGGGCCGGGACCAAAGTCCCGGGCGGGGCGGCGGGCGGCGGGGGCCTCCGCGGGGCGCCGCAGGCCCTCTTGTGCGGGCCGGGGAACCGTTCCAAGGTGGCCGCAGGAGGCAGTCTCGGCCGGGGAGGGAGCAGCCGCATGTCCGGAACACAGCCATGGGGATTCACGGACGACAGGGGTACGGAGCCGGCGTCGGCCCGTGTACCGGAGCGGGTCGTCGCGTACGTACGGGCCGGGGCGGCGCTGCTCGACCTGGGGGTGACGCCGGTCGCCGTCTACGGTTCCGGGCACGACGGCCCGGTGTACGACCCGGCCAAGGCGGGCGGCCTCGACGCGGCCGGGGTCCCGTACCTCGGTCCCGGCCGGGCCCTGGACGAGGGGCTGCTGCGGGAGTCGCGGCCGGACCTGATCGTCGACGTCACGTACGACGGGAAGAGCCCGTACGCGCTGGACGAGGCGGTCGCCGACCGGCTCGGGGTGCCGCTCGTCGCGCTCTCCGTCGGCAACGAGCTCACCCTTCCGGCGATCCTCGGCCGGTTCGGGGCGCTGAGCGATTCGCTCCGGGCCGGGACGGCGGGGTCCACGGCGGGGGCCACGGCGTCGGCGGCGGCGTCGGCGGACCCGACGGCGGGCGTGGAGGAGGCCGAGGCGGTCCTCCGGGGCGCCGCCGGGCGGAGCGGGCTGACCGTGCTCGCGCTCTCCGGGGCCGGCCCCGAGCAGGTCCATCTGGCCCGGCCGCAGGCCTGGCCCGAGCTGGCGCGGCTCGCGGCGCTCGGTGTCCGGCTGGTCGATCCCGGGCCGGGGCCCGGCGCCAACTGGCTCACCGCCGACTGGGGCCGGGCCGCCGAGCTCCGTCCCGACCTGATCCTCTTCGACAACCGGTCCCACGCCGTCCCGCCGTACGAGACACCGCCCGGCACCCGCCTCGCCGCGTGGAACCCGGAGACCCCGCCCAGCCCCGCCGCCTACGCGCGCTTCTTCCGCGAGGTGGCGGAGGCCCTGGCGGCGTAGGGCTTCCGGTCAGGCCGGGGTCGAGGACAGCCGGCTGCGGAGGGACGTGGCGAACTCCTCCGCGCGGGCCAGCTGGGTCCGCAGTTCGGTGACCCGCTCCGCGGCCGCCTGCTCGTAGCGGCGGACGCGGGTCACGAGCGCGGTGCGGTCCTCCGGGTCGAGCTCCGTGTCCGTGCCCGGACGGTCCTCGGTAAGCCGGTCCACGGCCGTGAGCAGTTCGCGGGTCTCGTCGAGGGTGAAGCCGAGCGGCTTCATCCGGCGGATCACCATCAGCCGGGAGACGTCCGCGTCCGTGTAGAGGGGGAATCCGCCGGGCGAGGCCGCGGAGGGCACCACCAGGCCGTTGTCCTCGTACTGGCGGATGGTGCGCAGGGACAGTTCCGTCCGTGCGGCGACCTCGCCGATCTGCATGGGTTCGCCGGCCATCCGTACTCCGCTTCCTACTCCGCTCCGTACTCCGCTCACGCGTGACGTCCTTCCTCGTAGAGGGGTTCCGCAGGGCGCGACTTCCGCGCATTACATACCATTCGTCCTAACTTCAGCACTTATGAGCGCTGGAAGTGCGGCGAAACGCCTGCTCGTCGGACGTCCGTTGGACATACCGGCCAGGGGTAACGCTGTGTCACTCGTGCTCCCTGGGCTACGTTCTCTCTGGTTCGGCCGCACGTACTTCAGGGCGGGCGGCGATCCGTGCGGCGACGAGTGGCGGCGGAGAGCCGGGTGGGAGCGGAGAGCCGGGTGGAAGAACGGGACAGTGACGCGGAGAGGCTCGTGTGGCAGGCCGACGGGCTGCTGACCGACGAGGGGCGGGGCGGGCTGCTGAGGCTGTTGGCCGTGGAGGGGTACCGGACGTCCCGTCCGGCCACCCGTCCGGCGGAGCTGCCGAAGCAGCTCGACGTGTCGGTCGCGTACGGACCCGAGGGCGCGGCGGGCGCGGTCTTCGACCTCGCGGCGGTACGGGCCGCCGCGTCGCCCGCCGGCTCGTACTGGACTCCCCAGGGGGTCGTGACGGGCCGGGAGCTCGACGAGCTCGTCGACTGCGGCGGTGGCGAGACGACCCGGTAGGGATGAGGGGCGCGGCTGCCGGGGTCAGGGGGCGCCCTGCCCCCTAGGGGGCATCGTCCCCCTAGGGCCAGACCAGGCAGTACGGCTGGTGGCCGGCCTCGTGGAGGCGGACCGAGAAGTCCTGCCACTCGTGGAGCAGCTGGTAGACGTCGAAGGCGTCGCGCGGGCCGCCGCGGTCGGGGACCGTGGACCAGATGAAGGCCGCGGCGCCGACCGACTCCTCGCCGATCCCCCGCAGCGGGTCGACCACGGTCATCGGGAGCTTCACGACCGCGTAGTCCGGGTGGAGCACGACGAGCTCCAGCGGGGGAACCTTGTGCAGGGGCATGCCCTGGATGCCCGTCAGGACCATCGCCGCTATGGTCTCCGGCTTGATCTTGGTGAACATGCCGCCCATGCCGAGCTCGTCGCCGCCGAGCTCCTCCGGGCGCATCGAGATCGGGACGCGGGCCGCCGTGGCGCCGTCGGGCGCGCCGAAGTACTTGTACGTCACACCCAACGACCGGCCACTCCCGCCTCCGAGTGCCGGATCCGCCTCGGGGCCCTGACCGCCGGGGCTTCCCGGAGTGCCGGGCGCGCCGGGAGTCGACCCGTCCGCCCGCCGGCGCCGGTGCCTCCCCCGCCGGGCAGACTCCGGACCCAGGTCGTCCGTCCCCTCGCCCGGTCCGCCACCGCGATGCATATCTCCACCCGACTGCTTTTTCTCGGCAACACGACCCCGCCGCGCGACCCGATCATCGTGTCAGTGACCTCCCCCGCGTTCGTACGGTGAAACACCTGTCCGCAAGAACGCCGTGGCCTCTGACACCATGGATTCCGTGAGCCATCCCTCTGACGCCCCAGTTTCGCAGACGCGGCCGACAGCCGCCCCGGCGTCATCTCAGGGTGCCCACACCGTTCCTCCGTACTCGAAGCCGTACCCGAAGCCGTAATCGCGGCCGTACTCGCAGGTCAGGATCACAGTGCCGTATTCATACGAAGCCCCAGTCTCACAGACGCTTTTCGACCGCGCGTCCCTCGTGACGCCCGGCGGCGTGAACTCACCGGTGCGTGCCTTCCGAGCCGTGGGCGGTACGCCCCGGTTCATGGTCTCCGGTACCGGTCCGTACCTCACCGACGCGGACGGCCGGGAGTACGTCGACCTGGTCTGCTCGTGGGGGCCGATGATCCTCGGCCACGCGCACCCCGAGGTCACCGCCGCGGTGCAGGCCGCCGTGGTCCGCGGCACGTCCTTCGGTACGCCGGGTGAGGGCGAGGTCGCGCTCGCGGAGGAGATCGTCGCGCGCGTCGAGCCGGTCGAGCAGGTCCGGCTGGTCTCCTCCGGTACGGAGGCCACGATGTCCGCGATCCGGCTCGCCCGCGGCTTCACCGGGCGCGCCAAGGTCGTCAAGTTCGCGGGCTGCTACCACGGTCACGTGGACGCGCTGCTTGCCGCGGCCGGTTCCGGGGTCGCGACCCTCGGTCTGCCGGACACGCCCGGCGTGACCGGCGCGCAGGCCGGGGACACCGTCGTGCTGCCGTACAACGACCTCGAAGCGGTGCGGGCGGCCTTCGCCGCGCACCCGGGTGAGATCGCCTGTGTGATCACCGAGGCCTCGCCCGGGAACATGGGTGTCGTGCCGCCGGCGGAGGGCTTCAACCAGGGCCTGGCGGACCTGTGCCGGGAGAACGGCGCGCTGTACATCTCGGACGAGGTGATGACCGGTTTCCGTACCTCGCGGGCCGGCTGGTACGGCGTCGACGGCGTCAAGGCCGACCTGCTGACCTTCGGCAAGGTCATGGGCGGCGGCTTCCCGGCCGCCGCGTTCGGTGGCCGCGCCGACGTCATGGGGCACCTGGCCCCGGCCGGGCCGGTCTACCAGGCGGGCACGCTCTCCGGTAACCCGATCGCCACCGCCGCCGGGCTCGCGCAGCTGCGGCTGCTCGACGAGGCCGCGTACGCGAAGGTCGACGCGGTGTCGAAGGAGATCCAGGGGCTCGTCACCGGCGCCCTCGCGAAGGAGGGTGTCGCGCACCGGCTGCAGACCGCCTCCAACATGTTCTCGGTCTTCTTCACGGCCGACGAGGTGCGGAACTACGACGAGGCGAAGCAGCAGGAGGCCTTCCGCTTCAACGCCTTCTTCCACTCGATGCTGGCCGACGGGGTCTACCTGCCGCCGTCCGCCTTCGAGTCCTGGTTCGTGTCGGCCGCCCACGACGAGCGGGCGATCGAGCGGATCGCCGCCGCGCTGCCGGCCGCCGCCCGCGCCGCCGCGGAGGCCACCGCATGAGCCTCTCCAGTGACGACATCACCGTCGTCCACCTGATGCGGCACGGCGAGGTCCACAACCCGGACGGGGTCCTCTACGGCCGTCGCGCCGGCTACCACCTCTCCGAGCTGGGCCGTCAGATGGCGGACCGGGTCGCCGAGTCCCTGGCCGCCCGGGACGTCACGTACGTCGTCGCCTCCCCGCTGGAGCGGGCGCAGGAGACGGCGATGCCCGTCGCCAAGTCGCACGGTCTGGACCTGGCGAGCGACGAGCGGCTCATCGAGGCGGCGAACGTCTTCGAGGGCAAGACCTTCGGCGTCGGTGACGGGGCCCTGCGCAAGCCGGGGAACTGGAAGCACCTGACCAACCCGTTCCAGCCGTCGTGGGGCGAGCCGTACGTCGAGCAGGTCGTGCGGATGATGGGCGCGCTGGACGCGGCGAAGGACGCGGCCCGCGGGCACGAGGCGGTCTGCGTCAGCCATCAGCTGCCGATCTGGATCGTCCGGAGCTTCGTGGAGAAGCGGCGGCTCTGGCACGACCCGCGGCGGCGGCAGTGCACGCTGGCCTCGCTGACCTCGTTCACGTACCGGGGGGACAAGATCGTCTCGGTCGGGTACAGCGAGCCGGCCCGGGATCTGGTCCCGGCGCATCTCCTCGCCGGGGCGAAGCCGGTGAAGGGGAAGTCGAAGGCTTTCGGGGCGTAGCCCCGAGCCGGGAGCCCCGAGCGGGGAGCCCCGAGCCGGGAGCCCCGAGCCGGGAGCCCCGAGCGGGGTTCCGAGCGTAGTCCCGAGCCGGGTTCCGGGCGGGGTTCCGGGCGTAGTCCCGAGCCGGGTTCCGGTAGCCCCGAGCCGGTTCCGGGCGCGATCCGAGCCGGGTTCCGGGCGCGGTCCCGGTGAGCGATTCCCGGAGAGCGGACGCGGGCCACTGGACAGGTGACCCGAAGAGGTCCATCGTCAGGGCGGTCAGGTGGTGTACATGCCATCCGGCCGCCCTGAAATTTATGTGCGAATTTCCGGAACCTCCGTGTTCCGCCCTGCATCTCACTCATTGTCGGTTTGGATGACGTTCAGTTCATACGTCAGCGCGAATGGGGATGTCATGCGCGGGATCAGCGGGATCAGTCGAAGGGGGCTCCTCGGGGCGGGCGTTGGCGCGGCCGCGGCGATGGGAATCGCCGGCTGCGGCAGCAACAACGAGGACAAGCCGGGACGTTCCGGACCCGGCAAGGGGGGCGACGCGTCGGCGGAGCCGACCACACCCGCTCCGACCAAGGACGACGCCAAGCTCATCGGCGACGGTTCCACCGCCGACACCGGCAAGCAGCCGCACCAGCCCGACACCCCCGTGCCCCTCGAACCCGGTCAGACCCCGCCGCAGTTCGTGATCTTCTCCTGGGACGGCGCGGGCGAGGTCGGCAACGGTCTCTTCCCCCGCTTCCTCGAACTCGCCAAGAACCACGACGCGGCGATGACGTTCTTCCTCTCCGGGATCTACCTCCTCCCCGAGTCGAAGAAGAACCTCTACCGCCCGCCGAACAACCGCGTCGGCGCCTCCGACATCGGCTACCTCACCGACGACCACATCAAGGACACGCTGAAGTACGTCCGGCAGGCCTGGCTCGAAGGCCACGAGATCGGCACCCACTTCAACGGGCACTTCTGCGGCGGCTCCGGCTCCGTCGGCAACTGGACCCCGGCCCAGTGGCAGAGCGAGATCGACCAGGCGATGAAGTTCGTCACCGAGTGGAAGACCAACAGCGGCTGGACCGACCTCGACCCGCTGCCCTTCGACTACTCGAAGGAGCTCGTCGGCGGCCGTACCCCCTGCCTCCTCGGCCAGGACAACCTGCTCCCCACCGCCAAGCGGCTCGGCTGGCGCTACGACGCCAGCTCGCCCGGCGGCCGCCAGACCTGGCCCGTCAAGCGTCAGGGCATCTGGGACCTGCCGCTCCAGGCGGTGCCCTTCCCCGGGCACTCCTTCGAGGTCCTCTCCATGGACTACAACATGCTCGCCAACCAGTCGAAGAACACGACGAAGGGCATGCCCTCCCGCTATCCGGGCTGGCGCAAGCAGGCCACCGACGCGCTCCTCGGCGGTTTCCGCCGCGCGTACGAGTCGAACCGCGCGCCCTTCTACGTCGGCAATCACTTCGAGCAGTGGAACGGCGGCATCTACATGGACGCCGTCGAGGACGCGATCAAGGGAATGGCCGGAAAGAAGGACGTCCGGCTCGTCTCCTTCAAGCAGTTCGTGGACTGGCTCGACGTGCAGGACCCGAAGATCCTCGCCAAGCTGCGCGGGCTCGACGTGGGGCAGAAGCCCACGGGCGGCTGGAACTCCTATCTCAAGACCGCCTAGTCAGGTTTAGGCGATCTTGACAAGGGGCTTTACGGGCACGTAGGGGGGTGCCCAAGATCCCCCAAACGCCCATGCGAAACTTTTCACATGAGCCTTAGCAGTCGTGCCAGTCGCGCCCGTCGTGCCCCTCGACGCACCCTGCTCGCCGTCGGAGTGCTGTCCGCCGCCCTCACGCTCTCGGCCTGCGGCGGCGACAGCAACGGCAAGTCCGGCGGCGGTGGCAACACCAACTTCGTGACCAACACGGGCGGTATCTCCACCGCCGCCAAGGGCGAGCGGGCGACCCCCGGGAAGCTCGCGGGCGAGACCCTCGACGGCAAGCAGCTCGACGTCGCCGACCTCAAGGGCAACGTCGTCGTCCTCAACGCCTGGGGCTCCTGGTGCGCCCCCTGCCGCGCCGAGGCTCCCCACTTCGCGAAGGTCGCCAAGGACCTGGAGGGCAAGGGCGTCGAGTTCGTCGGCCTCAACACCCGCGACCCCAACAAGCAGCCCGCGATCGCCTTCGAAGAGGACTACGGGGTGCCCTACCCGAGCCTCTACGACCCGCAGGGCAAGCTGATCCTCTTCGGCTTCCCCAAGGGCACCCTCAGCCTCCAGGGCATCCCCTCCACCGTCGTCCTCGACAAGGAGGGCAAGATCGCCGCCCGTTCCCTCATGGCGCTCGACGAGAAGAAGCTCCGGTCGATGATCGAGCCTCTCCTCAAGGAGAAGTGAGCCGGTGAACGAGACGGTCACCAGCGGAGCCCTGCTGCTCGCCCTGCCCCTCGCGGTCCTCGGCGGCCTGGTCTCCTTCTTCTCGCCGTGCGTGCTCCCGCTCGTCCCCGGCTACCTCTCGTACGTCACCGGGGTCACCGGCGCCGACCTCGCCGAGAGCCGCCGCGGCCGGATGACCGCCGGGGCCGTCCTCTTCGTCCTCGGCTTCACCGTCGTGTTCGTCTCCGGCGGCGCCCTCTTCGGCTACTTCGGGTCGACCGTCCAGGCGTACCGCGAGACGCTCACCACGGTCCTCGGCGTGCTCATGATCCTCATGGGCGTGTTCTTCGCCGGCCTGATGCCGTGGTTCACCCAGCGCGAGTTCCGCTTCCACAAGAAGCCCGCCGCCGGACTGATCGGCGCCCCGCTGCTCGGCGCGCTCTTCGGCATCGGCTGGACCCCGTGCATCGGCCCGACGCTCGCCTCGGTCAACGCCCTCGCCCTGGAGCAGGCCAGCGCGGGGCGCGGCGCGATACTCGCCTTCGCGTACTGCCTCGGCCTCGGCGTACCGTTCGTGCTCGCCGCCATCGCCTTCCGCAAGGCGCTCGGCGCGTTCGGGTGGGTCAAGAAGCACTATGCGTGGGTCATGCGGATCGGTGGCGGCATGATGATCGTCACCGGCGTCCTGCTCCTCACGGGCGCGTGGGACAGCATGGTCGCCACGATGCAGGGCTGGTCCAGCGGTTTCACGGTGGGGATCTGAGTTCCATGAGCACGACCGACACATCCGGTACGTCCGATACGACGGAGACCGAGCGCAAGGCCGACGAAGCGGCCGGCGCCCAGCTCTCCACCGCCCCCACCGAGGACCGTGGCGAGACGCCCGTCGGCGGACCCGTCCTCGGCGTCGTCGGCTGGATCCGCTGGTTCTGGCGGCAGCTGACGTCCATGCGGGTCGCGCTGATCCTGCTGTTCCTGCTCTCCCTCGGCGCCGTCCCCGGCTCCCTCATCCCGCAGACCAGCGCGGACGAGATCAAGGTGCAGGACTTCAAGAACGCCCACGAGACCCTGACGCCGATCTACGAGAAGCTCCAGTTCTTCGACGTCTACAGCTCGGTGTGGTTCTCCGCGATCTACATCCTGCTGTTCGTCTCCCTCATCGGCTGCATCGTGCCGCGCACCTGGCAGTTCGTCGGCCAGCTCCGCAGCCGTCCGCCGGGCGCCCCCCGGCGCCTGGACCGGCTCCCCGCGTACACCACCTGGCGCACCGAGGCCGAGCCCGAGCAGGTCCGCGAGGCCGCGCTCGCCGTCCTCAGGGGCCGCCGGTTCCGCGCCCACACCGCCGGGGACGCGGTCGCCGCCGAGAAGGGCTATCTGCGCGAGGCGGGCAACCTCCTCTTCCACGTCGCCCTGATCGTGATCCTCGTCGCCTTCGCCTGGGGACAGCTCTTCAAGTCCGAGGGCGGCAAGCTGATCGTCGAGGGCGACGGCTTCTCCAACACGCTCACGCAGTACGACGACTTCAAGTCCGGCTCGCAGTTCGGTACGGAGGAACTGGAGCCGTTCACCTTCACGCTCGACGCCTTCGACGGCACGTACGAGAAGAGCGGCCCGCAGCGCGGCACCCCCCGCACCTTCGAGGCGAAGGTCCGGTACGCCGAGGCCGACGGCGCGGAGAAGAAGGCGGTCATCCGGGTCAACGAGCCGCTCAAGGTCGGCGATTCCAAGGTCTATCTGATCGCCCACGGCTACGCGCCCGTCGTCACCGTCAAGGACGGCGGCGGCAAGACCGTCTTCCACGGCGCCGTGCCGCTCCTGCCGATCGACAACAACATCACCTCGACCGGCGCGATCAAGGTGATGGACGGCTACCGCGACAAGAACGGCGAGGGCAAGAAGGAGCAGCTGGGCTTCCAGGCCTTCTTCGTGCCGACCTTCGCCGGCGCCGGCCAGGGCACGATGTTCTCGCAGTTCCCGGCGCTCGACTACCCGGTCATGGCGCTCACCGGCTACCACGGCTCCCTGGGCGTGGACTCCGGTCTGCCGCAGAACGTGTACCAGCTCGACAAGACCAAGATGAAGCAGTTCACGGACGCGTCCGGCAACCCGCTCGCCGACCGCCTGCTGCCCGGCAAGACGATGACGCTCCCCGACGGGGCCGGCTCGATCACGTTCGAGAAGGAGATCAAGGAGTGGGCCAGCTTCCAGATCTCGCAGCAGCCGGGCAACGGCCTCGCCCTCGCGGGCGCGATCGCGGCGATCGCCGGTCTGACCGGTTCGCTCTTCATCCAGCGGCGCCGGGTCTGGGTCCGGGCCGTACGGGGTGAGGACGGCGTGACCGTCGTCGAGATGGCCGGCCTCGGGCGGAGCGAGTCGGCCAGGCTCCCGGAGGAGCTGGGCGACCTCGCGGTCACGCTCACGGCGGACGCGCCGCCCGCCGCACCAGCGCCCGAAGCCGATCCGGAAGCCGTACCGGAACCCGCGGAAGAACCCGCAGAAGACCCTGCCCCTTCTGGAGAGGCCGACAAGTGATCCTCGCCGCCACCACCAACGAGAGCCTGGCGAAGATGAGCGACCTGCTCATCTACTCCTCCATGGCCGTCTACACCCTGGCCTTCTTCGCGCACATCGCCGAGTGGGTCCTCGGCAGCCGCAGCAAGGTCGGCCGGACCGCCGCCGCTCTCACGCAGCAGGCCTCGGCCGCGGCCGCCGCCGTGACCGTCCAGGTCAAGGGGGCGGCCGGTGCCACCGCCGTCCTCGACAAGCCGAAGGTCGTGACGCGCTCCGCGGCCGGCACCCGGGACGTCCCGGACGGCCCCGGCGCGTCCGGCGGCACGGTCAAGGGCGACCTCTACGGCCGGATCGCCGTCTCCCTCACCGTTCTCGCCTTCGCGATCGAGGCGGCGGGCGTGGTCAGCCGGGCCCTCGCCGTGCAGCGCGCCCCCTGGGGCAACATGTACGAGTTCTCCACCACCTTCTCCACGGTGGCGGTCGGCTCGTACCTCGGCTTCCTCCTCGCCAAGAAGAACGTGCGCTGGATCGGCCTGCCGCTGGTCACGACGGTCCTGCTCGACCTGGGCCTGGCCACCACCTGGCTGAAGACCCCCAGCGACCAGCTGGTGCCGGCGCTCGACTCGTACTGGCTGTGGATCCACGTCTCCACCGCGATCTTCTGCGGCGCGGTCTTCTACCTCGCGGCCGTCGCCACCGTCCTGTACCTCTTCCGCGACTCGTACGAGAGCAAGCTCGCGAGCGGCGGCACCCCGAGCGCCTTCGCCCGCTCCGTCCTGGAGCGGCTGCCCTCGGCGGCGTCCCTCGACAAGTTCTCGTACCGGGTCAACGCCGCCGTCTTCCCGCTGTGGACCTTCACGATCATCGCGGGCGCCATCTGGGCCGGCGACGCGTGGGGCCGCTACTGGGGCTGGGACGCCAAGGAGGTCTGGTCCTTCATCACGTGGGTCGGCTACGCGGCGTACCTGCACGCGCGCGCCACGGCCGGCTGGAAGGGACGGAAGGCCGCGTACATCGCGCTCATCGCCTTCGGCTGCTTCCTCTTCAACTACTACGGCGTCAACATCTTCGTCACCAGCAAGCACTCCTACGCGGGCGTGGAGTAGAACCGGCGCGGAGTAGCGGGCGGGGGGCCCCGGGGCCACGCTGGAGGTATGAGCGAGATACCCCGGGGCAGGTGCGAGACCCACGACGGCGACACGCACCTGCTGCGGTACGTCATGGAGCTCCCGCACCCGCCGGCGGAGGTCTGGGAGGCCGTCGCCACCCCCGAGGGCCTGCCGGGCTGGCTGTGCGCGGCGGACCCGCTGGAGGCCCGGCTCGGCGGACGGGTCACGCTCCGCTGGCTCGCCGTGTCCGATCAGGGGGCTCCGCCCCCGGGCTCGACGGAGGTCTCGGGGCGGGTGACCGCCTGGGACCCCGAGTACGTCGCCGAGTACACGGTCGATCCGCCGCACGGCCGGATCCGGTTCCATCTGGAGCCGGGGTCCGGGGGCGGCGGGTCGACCGTGCTGCGTTTCACCAACGAGTTCCAGGGGACGCGGGAGTACCGGCTGGACTGCCTGGCGGGCTGGCACGACCACTTCGAGCGGCTCTCCGCCGCGCTGGACGGCCGCCCGACGGACTGGGCCGCGTGGTCGCCCGACCGCTGGAGCGAGCTGCGGGCGCTGTACGAGCGGGACGAGGCGCCCTGGCCGAAGTGGGTGCCGTGACGTCCCTAGTTCCTCTTCGGGGGCAGGCAGGACGTGCTCGGGGGGTTCTTCTCCGGCCAGGCGATCTCGACGAAGCGCTGTGAGCCGTCCAGGGCCAGTTCCACGATCGGGACCGCCTTGTTGTACGGGTTGCCGTAGTTGTCGAGGCAGATCCAGCCGCTCGCGCCCTGCACCCGCAGCGAGCCCTTCACCTGCGGCCACTGCGTGACCACGTCCGCGAGCTCCGGGTACTGGGCCTCCTGCGGCGTGGCCTGGCGGATCGCGTGGACCGCCGTCGCCATCGCGTCGTACGCGACGATCGCCTGCCCGTCCGCGAGCGGGACCGGCTTCTTCGAGGCGCGGGCGATGTCCGTCTCGAAGGTCGAGTACGCCACCACCGAACCGCCCGTCGCCGGGACCGGCCGCCCCGGCGCCGGCTTCCACGCGTCGGGGTGGGCGAGCGCGGCGTAGCGGACCGTCAGCTTCTTCCTGAGCGCGTTCCGGTCGAGCTTCTCGTCGGCGCCCAGGTACGAGCCCTCGTCGCCGGTCAGGATCGTGAAGGCGCGGTCGGTGCAGCCGCGCGACCCCAGCGCGTTGATGAACTGGCGGAGCTGGGTGTGGCGGCCCGCGAAGAAGACTGTCTCGGCGCGGGTGTCACAGATCAGGTGGGTGATCTGGCGGAAGGTGTTCGCGGTGGTGCCCTCGTCGGTCGGGTCGGGCGGCGAGGTGAAGAGCTGCGGCTCGTAGGGCGCGCCCTTGAGGGACGCGGCGAAGGCGGACTTGAGGGTGTCCGTGTAGTGGTCGCCGCTGCGGGTGTCCTGGACGAGGAGCGCCTTGGCGGCGTCGACGCGGCCGAAGTGGGCGAGGGCCTTGGCCTCGTCGCTGTTGGTGGGGGAGACGCGGGCGAGGCCGGGGTAGCGGTTGTTCCCGGCGCCGGGGCCGTTGGCGATGTCGTCGGCGGTGATGGTGGTGCCGACGACGGCGATCCCGCCCTCGGTGAGGGTGGTCACCGCCTCCCGCATCTGCGTCGAGGAGGTGGCGACGCCGGAGACGACCCGCAGCCGGTCGGGGGCGCCGGTCATCGACGCCAGCTGCCGGGTGACGGCCTGCCAGTGGGCGTTTCCCTGGCCGGTGTTGGCGAGGACGAGCCGGATCTTCGGGGTCTGGCTGTTGGACTCGTGGTTGGCGCGGTACTGGTAGGCGTACGCGCCCTGCACCTCGTGGAGCACCTTGGTCCGCATGCCTCCGTCGGAGGAGGTCAGCGGCAGGAGCACGGCGACGGTCGCGTACTCGCCGGGCTTGAGGGCGGTGTTCTCGCGGCCGATGGCCTCGGCGACCTCGGCGAGTTCGGGGATGCCGAAGGCGTGGCCGTCGCCGTTGACGCCGACGCACTCGGAGCTGCCCTCGGGGCGTGCGACGCCCGCCGCGCAGGAACGGTCCTCCGGAGTGGTGAGCCGGGCGATCCCGTATCCGCCGAGGCCGACGACGAGGACGGTCCCGAGCAGGGCGGCGACGAGCTTCTGGCGGGGTGTGCGGACGCGGCGGCGGAGCCGGTCGGTCACTCCACCGGTCGGTCCACCGGTCAGACGGTCGGGCATGGCGTCAGACTCCGTCCTCGCGGCCCGGCGGCAGCGAGAGCTCCCGCCAGGCGCGGATGTCGCGCGGCCAGTGGGTGGCCGCGTCCCAGAGCGAACCGCTGCCCGTCAGATGGCGGCCGGAGAGCCTGCGCAGCTCGTGCGCGAGCCGGTCGGCCACGTCGTCGTCGGGCAGTGCGAGCGGATCGGTGAGCAGCCATACGGCGTGCAGCAACCGCCCTACGGAAAGGTGGAGTTCGATGTGCTCGGCGTCGAGTCCCGCCGGGAGGTCACCCGCCGGGGCCTGGCCCAGGGCGATCGCCCGGCGCGGGTCGGGTCCCGAGTGGTCTCGCTCGCGCGGGTACGCGGCGGCGGCGACGAACTTCAGCCGCCCGAGCCAGCCGAGGACGTCCTGCTCGGGGAAGGTGGCCCGCAGGTGGGTGACGGCCTCCTCGGTGCGGCCGAGCGCGAGGTCGTGGTGGAGCCGGTACGGGCCGGGATCGGGCCCGTAGTACCGGTGCAGGGTCTCGTGGACCGCGCGCCAGGACGCGTAGCGCGGGTGGTCGTCGTCCTCGAAGCGGAGCCGGTGCAGGAGCAGGGCGCGCAGGAGGGGGTCGGCGACGAAGTGGCGGGGGCCCTCCTGCCAGTCCTCGGCGCGGAGCCGGTCGCGGACGCGCAGCGCCACGTCCCCGTCCAGGGACTCGCCCTGGAGCCGGGCGTGGGCGAGCGCGCGGGCGGACCCCTCGTCGTGGGCGGCGGCGAGCACGGCGTACGGGCCGGGGCGTCGCACCGGGAGCAGCTCGGCGAGGAGGGTGGGGGCGACGGGCACCGGCGGGGCGTCCTCGCGCAGCTCCACCGTCAGGTCGAGGAGCCCGCCCGGGGTGAGGCCGGCCCGGAGCTCCGGCGGGGCCTCGCCGGCGGCGCGGCCGAGGAGGGCCACGCCGAGCGGTCGGCCGCCGGTCAACCGGTGGACGGCGCGGGCGAGTTCGGGTGGCGTGCGGCCGGCCGGGTCGTGGTGGTCGAAGGCGGTGCGGGTCTGGGCGGGGGAGAGCGGGGTGAGCTCGACGGCGAGGATGCCGGAGCCGACGCTCGCCCCGCGCGGGCAGGGCGCGCGGTGCGCGGTCTCCGGCAGCCGGGTCCTGGTGGCGTGCCGCAGCCCCTCGTGCTCGCGGATCCGGGAGGTGGCGAGGACGACGACCCGGTCGCGGCGGCCGTCGGCGCGGGCGCGCAGGATCGGCTCGACGAGCTGCCGGCCGAGCTCCTCGTGGGCGTTGTCGAGGAGGAGGACCGGTCTGCCGATGCGGGTGCCGCGCCGGAGCCCCGTATAGGCGTGGAGCAGGTCCTCGGTGAGGGCGCCGACGAGGAAGTCCTCGGCCTCGCGGCGGCGCCGGCCGCCCTGTTCGAAGTCGATCGCGAGCTGCCGGAGACCGGCTTTGCCGCGCCCGCCGGCGTTGCGATAGCTGCCGTACCAGTTCTCGGAGGCGCGCTGGAACCGCCCGAAGACCTCTTCGAGGACGGTTTCCACGGTCGCCTCGGCGAGCAGCCCGGCCATCGGCACGCCGGCCTCGGCGAAGGTGCCGGCCAGCTTGGAGAGGACCTTGGAGACCCAGTTCCCGGTGGCGCCCTTCGTCGCGTCGACGGTCGCGAGCAGCGGTCCGAGCCGAAGGAGGTCGTTCCTGGCCCGCTCGTCGTCCTCCTGGGACCAGCCGAGTGAGGCGACGGCCACGAGCCCGAGCGACAGCCTCGGGAACTGCACCGGCTTCGCGGCGAGCACCTTCGGCGACAGCTGGACGGCGAGCTCGGTGAGCGCCCCGGTGACCTGGCTCCAGCCGGGCCCGTGGTCGGCGGGCGGCTCGACGTGCGCGCAGTCGAGCAGGGCGAGCGGCGTGTAGCCCTTGTAGCGGTTGCGGACCTCTTTGAGCAGGGAGGTCTTCCCCATGCCGCGCCCGCCCGTGAACACCGTGACCGGCGGATCGTCGCCGTGTTCGTACGCGACCCGCGCGGCACCGTGCCGGGTGAGCCCGCTGAGCCGTGCGACGAGACCACTGTCGTGCAGGACCGCCTCGCGTCCGTAGAGCTCCCTGTCCACCGGCCACCCCCCTGCTTCCCCCTGCTACCCCACGAGATGCGCCCCGTCACATCGTCAAGTTCAGGATATCGACAGGGTGTTGGGGGCACGTCAACCTTTGCGAGGTTGCGGTGACGGCTCTTCTCCGATGTCCTCGTGCCAGAGGGCGGGGTGCGCGGCGACGAACTCCCGCAGGAGTGCCACGCATTCGGCGTCGCCGAGGACGATCACCTCGACGCCGTGCCGGGTGAGCCAGTCGTGCCCGCCGTGGAAGGTCTCGGCCTCGCCGACGACGACCCGCGAGATTCCGAACTGCCGGACGAGGCCGGAGCAGTACCAGCACGGCGACAGGGTCGTGACCATCGTCGTCCCCCGGTACGAGCGCTGCCGCCCGGCGGCGCGGAAGGCGGCGGTCTCGGCGTGCAGGGACGGGTCCCCGTCCTGCACGCGCCGATTGCGCCCCCGCCCGAGGAGCGTGCCGTCGGCGCCGTAGAGCGCGGCCCCGATCGGGATCCCACCTTCTGCGAGCCCGCCCCGCGCCTCGTCGAGGGCGGTCCCGAGCCAGCGCTGCGCCTGTTCGTGGTCCATGAGGGGACTGTTCCCCGTGGGACCGACTGCGTCACGCGCCGGCGGTGGCGGTGACCAGCAGGGTGAACGCGGCGACGATGACGGCGACGCGGAGGTAGTGGTAGCGGTTCCAGCGGTGCAGCTGCTGCTTCCAGTCGGCGGGCCGGTTCTCGGGGGTCCAGGTCTTGTTTCGGTTGTTGATCGGGACGAGCAGCAGGATCGACATGACCACGCTGAGGATCAGCAGTCCGGCGGCGGTGACGACGAGTCCGGCGCCGTGGTGGTTCCATCCGGCGACGGCCCAGATCCCGCTGAGGACGAGCGAGCCTATGTACCAGAACGGCATCAGGGTGCCGAGCATGCGGCCGCCGTGGGCGTGGCCGAGCTGGCCGCTGTCCTCGGGAAGCGCGTCCAGGATCCGGCTCATGATGAAGGCGACGGAGAACTCCACCCCCACCATCAGGCCGACGACGACGGTGGTGACGACCTCGAGTGCGTTGAGCATGACGATCCCTCCGCGAACTAGCGTTGCTAGATGATGGTGCAACGCTAGTACTACTAACGCTCGGTTGTCTAGCGATGCTAGGATCAAGTCATGTCGGTAAAGGAACGCAAGGAGCGCGAACGGGCGGAGCGCGAGCGCCTCATCGTGGCGACAGCCCGCGAACTCGCCGAGCAGCAGGGCTGGGACGCCGTCACCACCCGCCGGCTCGCCGAGCGCATCGAGTACAGCCAGCCCGTCCTCTACAGCCACTTCCGCGGCAAGCGCGAGATCATCGGCGCCGTCGCCCTGGAGGGCGCCACCGAGCTGGCCGCGGCGCTGCGGGCCGCGACCTCCGCCACGGACGGCCCGCGCGAGCGGGTCGCCGCCCTCGCCCACGCCTACCTCGACTTCGCCAAGCGCAACCCGGCCGTCTACGACGCCTTGTTCCAGCTCGACGGCGGCCTGGCGTACGCGCAGGAGGACACCCCTCAGCCGCTGAAGGACGCCTTCGCCGCCCTGCTCGAGTGCCTCGCCGAGGTCGCCGGCGACGGCGTCCACCCGGGGCTGTTCACCGAGGTGTTCTGGGCGGCTCTGCACGGCCTGGCGACCCTGACCAGAGCGGGCCGCCTGCTGCCCGAGGGCGCTGAGCCGAGGGTGGAACTGCTGGTGGACCGGCTCGCCGTGATCTGACACGCCGCCGTCCCGGCGGGCACGCGGCCGGGGCCCTCGACCACGACCCGACGTACCCCCTAGGGGGTACCGGAAGGGGATCTCATCAGGTGTCGAGTGGAAGTTCCAGCAGTTCCTCCGGGGGCTGGAAGCCGAAGCGCTGATAGAGCGGGGTGCTGCGCTCTGACGGCCAGACGATCAAACCTTCGAGGCCGGCGGTGTGTGAATGCCGCTTCAGCGCCTCAAGGAGCGCCGAGCCGGCTCCTTTGTTCCGTTGAGACGGCAGGACGAAGAAGTTCGTGACATAGCCCACCGGGTTGTTGTCCTCGTAGGGCTCCGGCATCCGCTCCACCAGGCAGAGGAAGACGTGACCGCAGATCTCCCCTTCGGTCTCGGCGACCCAGGCCGACCACTGGCCATCCCTGAGCCGGTCGTGGATCCAGTGCTCTGCCTCTTCCGGGGGCCGCGTCGGAGCCGGTGGCCGCCCTTCGTGGTCCTCTTGCTTGTGCGTCCAGCGCAGTTCGGCCAGGCGCCCCGCGTCGGCGGGCCGGGCTGGGCGCACGGTGAAGTCTCTGGTCATGAGGCAAGTCTCTTGGTCGCACCGTGGCGGGACGAATGGATTTCCGCGCCGGTCCCGGACGACGTACCCGGATCCGCTTCCGTGCGGGCCCGCCGGGCCCATGTCGGCGGCCGTCCCGGCTTCTTGCCCGTTTGAGATCATCTTCCGTCAACCGCCTGACGCGGCACGCCGGCGGCTGGGACGATCCGTGACGTGATCGCTTGGATGCGCCGCACCCCCCTCTGGGTGGTGATAGTGGGGGGCGTCATGACCGCCGGCCTGTTCCTCGTCGGCGCCGTCGTGCATGTCGCGGACCTTCTTCACCACGGCCTTCAGGCCTACGACTGGGCTCCGAGGTGGCTGAACTTCTACTGGTCCTCGCTGGCGCTCCTCGACCTGCTCGCAGCTGTGCTGCTGATCAGAGGCAAGCGTCGAGGGACGGACCTCGCCTGCGCCATCATGGCGACCGATCTCGCCGCCAACTGGTACGCGACCTATGGCGTCCAGCACAGCAGTCTCGCCGCTCAGCCCGGCCTCCAAAGACTGGTCGTCCTCGCCGCGTTCGTGCTGGGAACGGCGCCTTTCGTCCGACGGCATCTCACCAGTTGAGAGGGGCCGTGAGCCGACGGCCGACGGTCCATCGGGTCTGCCGATGGACCGCCCATCGGGCCCGCCGATCGGGGCCATCGGGAGGACGGCCCACTGGCTCGTGGACCGGGTGCCGGACCCGCCCGTAGCGTCACTGCCATGAGAAACGAGACCAGGGGAACCGTCGAACTCACCCTCGCCATGGTGCTCTCCGGCACGCTCGGCATCTTCGTCGTCGAGTCCGGGGCTTCGCCCTTCGAGGTGGTGTTCTTCCGGTGCCTCTTCGGGGCCGCCGCGCTCGGGGCGTACAGCCTCGCCCGGGGGTTCTTCACCGGGCACGGGTTCACCGCGAAGAAGCTCGGGCTCGCCGCCCTCGGCGGGGTGTTCATCGTCTTCAACTGGGTCTTCCTGTTCGAGGCTTACGAGGCCACCTCGATCTCCCTCGCCACCGTCGTCTATCACACGCAGCCGTTCTTCCTCGTGCTGCTCGGTGCGGTGTTCATGCGGGAGCGGATCTCCGGCGCCAAGCTCGCGTGGCTGGCCGTCGCCTTCGGTGGGCTCGTGCTCGTCTCCGGAGTGCGGCCCGGCGACACCGCCTCCCTCAAGGGGCTCGGGTTCGCGCTCGCCGCCGCCGTGCTCTACGCCCTCGCCACCTTCGTCACCAAGCGGATCACCGGCATACGGCCGCACCTGATCGCGCTCGTCCAGGTCCTCGTCGGGCTCCCGCTGCTCCTGCCCTTCGTCGACTTCGGCGCCGTCTCCGGGATAGGGGGAGGGTGGCTGTGGCTCGTGGGGCTCGGGGTCATTCACACCGGGCTGATGTACGTGCTGATGTACGCCGCCTACGCCAAGCTGCCGACCGCCAAGATCGCCGTCCTCGCCTTCACCTACCCCGCCGTCGCCATGGGCGTCGACTGGGCGGTGTACGGGCACCACATCGGGCTCGTTCAGGCGCTCGGCGTTCCGCTCATCGTCCTCGCGAGCCTCAAGGTCACACTGGCCGGCTCTGCTCGGACACCAGTCGCCGCGCCTGCTCCACGAACAGCCGGACATGCGCCGGAAGCTTCTTCCCCCGTCGCCACGCGAGCTGTGTGAAGAGGGTGAAGGGGGGATCCCAGTCCAGGGCGACCAGCGTGCCGGAGGTCAGTTCCTCCGCCACCGCCACCCGGGGGAGCAGGGCCACCCCCAGGCCCGAGGTCACTCCCCGCTTCGTCGCCTCGATCGTGCCGAACTCCATGAAGGGCGGCGCCCACTCCCGCAGCTCCTCCTCGAAGAGGTCGCGGTACGGGCAGCCGGGTTCGGTGCCCACCAGGCGGGCCGCCGCCAGGTCCGCGTTCGTCAGCCCCGTACGCCCCACCAGGGGGTGGCCGGGGCCGGCGACCAGCACCAGCGGCTCGGGCGCGAGGACCTCCGACTCCAGGCCCTCGTGCTCCGTGCCGGGCTCCATCAGGAAGCCCACGTCGTACGTGCCCTGGCGCAGCGCCGCCCGGGTCTCGTCGCCCAGGGTCGGCCGCAGCGTCAGCCGCACCTTCGGGTAGCGGTGGTGGAAGTACTCCAGGAGCGGCGGCAGCCGGTAGGACGTGAGGGACTCCATCGTGCCCACGGCGATCGTTCCCGAGGGTTCGGCGGCGGTCGCGACGGCCGTCCTGGCCTCCTCGGCCAGCTCCGCCATCCGGCGGGCGTACGGCAGGAGCCGCTCCCCGGCCTCGGTGAGCCGGATACGGCTGCCGAGCCGCTCGAAGAGCTCCACGTCGAGGGACGACTCCAGGGAACGGATCTGGCCCGTGACGCTGGACTGGGCGTAGCCGAGGTCGGCGGCCGCCCGGGTGAAGGAGAGGACGTCGGCGACCTTCTCGAAGGTGACGAGGAGCCTGAGCTCCATCACTTCTCGGTGTCCTCGCCGCTCTCGCGCTTCCTCAGCTCCTCCTCGCGGCGGCGGAGGTCCGCCTCCCGGGCCTCGAACCCCTCGGCGGTCTCGTCCTTCAGGGACTTCAGGAACTCGGGGTTGTCGTCGGGGGCGACCCAGCCGCCCGACCTGCCCCGCGCCGAGGCGGCGCGCCGCACCTTGCCCGCGAAGAACCAGACGATCGGCCCGACGATCCAGAACAGCAGGATGATGATGACCCAGACCACCTTCGGCAGGTGCTTGGTCTCTTCCTCCGGGGTGTTCAGGCAGTCGATGAAGGCGTAGATCGTCAGCGCCAGCGGCAGGATGTACAACAGCGCCCTGAGCATGTGGGACAGCCCCCTGGAAGCGGTGGCGGGGGCGCGGTTCGGCGGCCCCGGTGACAGGTCAAGGGTAGCCGGTGACCGATACTGGCCCTTATGGCTTACGACGATCTCCGCTCGCTGCTCAGGGCCCTGGACCGCGAAGGCGACCTCAAGCGCATCAAGGCCGAAGTCGACCCGTACCTGGAGGTCGGGGAGATCGTCGACCGAGTGAACAAGGCAGGAGGCCCGGCGCTTCTCTTCGAGAACGTCAAGGGCTCCTCGATGCCGCTCGCGATGAACGTCTTCGGGACCGACCGCCGACTGCTCAAGGCCCTCGGTCTGAAGTCGTACGGCGAGATCAGCGAGAAGATCGGCGGGCTGCTCAAGCCCGAGCTTCCGCACGGTTTCGTCGGGGTCCGCGAGGCCTTCGGCAAGCTCGGCTCGATGGTCCACGTGCCGCCGAAGAAGGTGAAAGAGGCCCCGGTCCAGGAGGTCGTGCTCACCGGCGACGACGTCGATCTCGACGCGCTCCCCGCGCTCTTCACCTGGCCCAAGGACGGCGGCTCCTTCTTCAACCTCGGGCTCACCCACACCAAGCACCCGGAGACCGGCGTGCGGAACCTGGGGCTCTACCGGCTCCAGCGGCACGACAAGCGCACCATCGGCATGCACTGGCAGATCCACAAGGACAGCCGCAATCACTACGCGGTGGCGGCGGCCCGCGGCGAGCGGCTGCCCGTCGCGATCGCCTTCGGCTGCCCGCCGGCCGTGACGTACGCGTCGACGGCCCCGCTGCCCGGTGACATCGACGAGTACCTCTTCGCCGGCTTCGTGCAGGGCAAGCGGATCGAGATGGTCGACTGCAAGACCGTCCCGCTCCAGGTGCCCGCGCACGCCGAGGTCGTCGTCGAAGGGTGGCTGGAGCCCGGTGAGACCCTGCCGGAGGGGCCTTTCGGCGACCACACCGGCTTCTACACGCCGCAGGAGCCGTTCCCCGCGCTGACGATCGACTGCGTGACGATGCGGAAGCGGCCGCTGCTCCAGTCGATCGTCGTGGGCCGGCCGCCGACCGAGGACGGGCCGCTGGGCCGGGCCACGGAGCGGTTCTTCCTGCCCCTGCTCAAGATCATCGTGCCGGACATCGTCGACTACCACCTGCCGGAGTCGGGCGGCTTCCACAACTGCGCGATCGTCTCGATCGACAAGAAGTACCCGAAGCACGCGCAGAAGGTCATGCACGCCATCTGGGGCGCGCACATGATGTCGCTGACGAAGCTGATCATCGTGGTGGACAAGGACTGCGACGTCCACGACCTGCACGAGGTGTCCTGGCGGGCCCTCGGCAACACCGACTACGCCCGCGACCTGACGGTGGTGGAGGGGCCGGTCGATCATCTGGACCACGCCTCGTACCAGCAGTTCTGGGGCGGCAAGGCCGGTATCGACGCGACCAGGAAGCTGCCAGAGGAGGGCTACACCCGGGACGGCGGCTGGCCGGACATGGTGGAGTCCGACCCGGCGACGGCGGCCCTCGTGGACCGCCGCTGGAAGGAGTACGGGCTGTGACCACGGCCGCCGTACCGGGCGCTGATCCGGGGCGTACGAAGGCGTTCCTGCGCCTCGTGATGATCGAGCACTCGGTCTTCGCGCTGCCCTTCGCGTACACCGCCGCGCTCACCGCGATGTATCAGGTGGACCGGCAGATCCACTGGTGGACGCTCTTCCTCGTCACCGTCTGCATGGTGGGCCTGCGGACCTTCGCCATGGCCTGCAATCGGATCATCGACCGCGAGATCGACGCCCGCAATCCGCGGACGGCGGGGCGCGAGCTGGTGACCGGGGCGGTGTCGGTGCGGTCGGCGTGGACCGGGGCCGGGATCGCGGTCGTGGTGTTCCTGGGGGCCGCGGCGCTTCTCAACCCGCTCTGTCTGGCGCTCGCGCCGCTCGCCGTCATCCCGATGGTCGTCTACCCGTACGGCAAGCGGTTCACGAACTTCCCGCACGCCATCCTCGGGCTCGCCCAGGCCATAGGGCCGATCGGCGCCTGGCTCGCGGTCACCGGCGAGTGGTCCTGGGACGCGGTGATCCTCGGCCTCGCGGTCGGCGTCTGGATCGGCGGCTTCGACCTGATCTTCGCCTGTCAGGACGTCCAGGCGGACCGCGCCCACGGCGTGCTGTCCGTCCCGGCGCGCTTCGGCGTTCCGGCGGCACTGTGGGGCGCCCGCGCCTCGGCGGTCGTGACGACGGGGCTGCTCGTCTGGTACGCGGTGGCGACGGACGCGGGGATGTTCTTCTGGGTCGGCCTCGTCATCGTGGCGGCGGCCTTCTGCTACGAGCACTCGATCGTGAAGCCGAACGACCTGTCCCGCCTCAACCGGGCGTTCTTCACGACGAACGGCTTCATCGGGATCAGTCTCTTCGTGTGCGCCCTGCTCGATCTGCTGGTGCGCGGGCTGTCCCTCTGATTCCTCGGATCTCTCTCGGATCTCTCTCGGATCGATCCGTCGGGATCGATCCGAGAGAGATCCGTCAGGATTCGGGGGCGAAGCGGTCCAGGAGGGCGTCCAGGCCGATGGCCAGGCCCTCCGGGGCCCGCCCGGCGAGTGTCGGGGCGGCGCCGCGCAGGCAGGGCAGCTCGCGGGCCGGCATGCGGTGCAGGCCGAGGCGGAAGGCGGGATCGGGCTCGTCGGGGTTGTCGACCATGGCCCGCAGGTCTCCGAGGATGTAGCCGAGGACCCAGCCGGTGACGGCCCGGAAGGCCATGACGGTGGCGTCCTCGTCCAGCCCGGCCCGCTCCAGGAGGGCCAGGATCCGCTCGTGGTCCCTGAGGACGGGGAGCGGACGGCGGGCGAGCGGGACCGCCAGCATGCGGGTGGCCAGGAGCGGGGCCACCTGGGGATGCGCGAGGGCGACCCGGTAGGTCGCGGCGGCGATCCGGTGCAGTTCGTCCCGCCATCCGGGTGCCTCGCCGGAGGCGGCCAGCTGTTCCTCCAGCTCGGTGTAGAGGGCCTCCACCAGACCGTCCAGCAGCGCGTCCTTCCCGGCGGCGTACCGGTACAGCGCCATGGCCTCCACTCCGAGCTCCGCGCCGGTCCGGCGCATGCTCAGCGCGGACAGTCCCTCGCGGTCGACCAGCTCCAGGGCGGTGGCGAGCACGCGCTCGCGGCTCAGGCGGCCGTACCGCCCGTGGTCCCCGGCGCGGCGGCCCGGCGCACGGCGCCCCTGCGCGGGGTCCTTCTCGATCGCCATGTGCCCGCCTTCGCTGTGCGCCTTGACCGCAGGACATCCAGGGATAAAGTGTACATATACGACGTAAACGTATGGTGCATCGCAAGGGTGACCGCACCTGTCACCCGGCACCCACTCCGGCGGACGGCCTCCGCAGCACGACGCGACCGTGCACCGATTCGATCCCGGAGCCATCATGACCACGCACCCGACCCTGCGGCAGAACACCGACTCCCAGCCCGGCTCCCCGCCGGACTCCCCGTCCGCGGACCACCCACTCCGCCGCTCCACCGACCCGGCCCCGCACCCCATGCGGCGCGCCGAGGACAAGGCGCCGACCCGGCTCGCGGTGAGCCTGGTCATCCCGGCCCTCAACGAGGCGCGCAACATCCCCTGGGTCTTCGAACAGATCCCGGACTGCGTCGGCGAGGTCCTGCTGATCGACGGCGACTCCCACGACGCCACGGTCCGCATCGCGACCCAGATCCTGCCCACGGTCCGCAGCCTGAAGCAGAGCGGGAAGGGCAAGGGGAACGCGCTGCGCACCGGCTTCCTCGCGGCGCGCGGCGACTACGTGGTGATGATGGATGCCGACGGCAGCATGTCCCCCGCGGAGATCCCGCACTTCGTGCACTTCCTCGAGAACGGCTACGACTTCGTCAAGGGGTCCCGTTTCGTCGAGGGCGGCGGCTCCCTCGACATCACGCGCTTCCGGCAGCTCGGCAACCACGCCCTGCTGGCCCTCGTGAACCGGCTCTACGACGCCACGCTGACCGACCTGTGCTACGGCTTCTGCGCGTTCCGGCGCAGCTTCCTCGACCAACTGGACCTGCACGCCACCGGTTTCGAGATCGAGGCCGAGATGATCGTGCACGCGCTGCGCTCCGGACTCCGGATCGCCGAGGTCCCCAGCCTCGAACTGCCCCGCCGCAACGGCCGGTCCAACCTGCACGCGATCTCCGACGGCCGCCGGGTGCTGCGGACGCTCCTGTCCGAGCGTCCCGGCGGGCAGAAGGCGTCCGCCCAGCCCGCATCCGCCCAGCCCGCGTCCGCCCCGTTGGAGCGGAGCGCGTCGTGACCGGCGGCCGTCCGCTCGCGTCCGCCGCGCCGCTGGCGGTCGTGGACATCGACCTCGCCGAGCCCGGGGCGTTCCGGCGCCCCGGGGGCGGGGCGCGGACCAGGCCGTCGGGTGCCGCGCTCGGTCTCGTACGGTTCCACGGCCGTCCGCTGGGGATGGCCGAGGCGTCCGGCGGCGGGCCCGATGAGCTGTGGCAGGCGCTCGCGGCCGCGGCGGTCCGGGAGTTCACGGTCACCGACGAGGGCCTCGGTCGCGCCGAGCCGCACCGGACGCCCGTCGAGGCGCCCGTCAAGACGCCCGCGATCAGCGTGATCGTGGCCACGAGGAACCGCGCCGGGATGCTCCGCGACTGTCTGGACTCGCTCCTCGCGCAGACGTACCCGCGGTTCGAGGTGATCGTGGTGGACAACGCACCGGCGGACACGACCACGGAGGAGCTGGTCCGGCGGGAGTACGGTGGGCTCCCGCAGGACCACGGTCCCGTGGTCCGCTACCTGCGCGAACCCGTGCCCGGCCTCGCCCGTGCCCACAACCGGGGGCTCGCCGCGGCCCGCGGCGCGATCAGCGCCTTCACCGACGACGACACGCTCGTCGACCCGCTGTGGCTGACCGCGCTCGCCGCGCCCTTCCTGGCGGACGCCCGCACCGGATGCGTCACCGGGCTCATCGTCCCCGCCGAGCTGGACACCGAGGCGCAGGTCGCGCTGGAGCGGCACGGCGCGTTCGCGAAGGGGTACGCGCCCCGCGTCTGGTCGCTGCGCGCACCGCCCGCGGACCCGCTGTTCCCGTTCACCGCGGGCCGCTTCGGCTCCGGCGCGAACATGGCCTTCCGTACGGAACTCCTGCGCGACCTCGGCGGCTTCGACCCCGCCACCGGCGTCGGCACCCCCGCCCACGGCGGTGACGACCTGCTCTCCTTCTTCCGGGTCCTCGCCCGCGGCCGCTCGCTGGCCTACGAGCCCGCCGCGATCGTCTGGCACCGGCACAAGCGCACTCCCGAAGCCCTCGACGCGCAGGCGTTCGGCTACGGCGCGGGCTTCGGCGCCTATCTGGCCGGGGCGATCGTCCACGAACCACGCATGCTGCCCGCGCTGCTGCGACGGCTGCCCGGCGGCGTACGGTACGCGCTCACGCGACACAGCGAAGGCGCCGGACCGGATGCCGGACCGGACGCCGGACCGGGCTCCGGGCGCGGCGCCACGGCGTCCAGGCTCACCCGTCTGGAGCTGCGGGGCATGCTCTACGGGCCGTACGGCTACCTGCGCAGCCGCCGGATCGAGCGGCGGCTGCGACGGCGGACCGAAGGCCGCCGCGACGACCTCGCGCGCCCCGGCTCGCGGAGGCGGGGCGGACCCCGATGACCGAGTCGCGGACCGCACGGCACGCCCGGAGGCCACCGGCGGCCGGCACCACGGTCGTGGTCGACCGGCCTCCCCCCGACCCGCGGCGCTCGGTCGGCGAGGTGGTCCGGTCCGGCGTCACCGCGGTGTTCCCCCGTGACCCGCTCCTGCGCAACGGCCACCTCCTCGCGATCAGCTCCCTCGTCAGCGCCGCGCTGGGGTCCCTCTTCTGGGTCCTGGCCACGCGCTGGTACGACGACGAGGTGGTGGGCCTCAGCTACTCCGCGCTCTCCATGACCCTGCTCCTGGCCAACATCGGCCAGCTCAACCTCTCCGACTTCCTCGTCCGGTTCGTGCCGTCCGCCGGCCACCACACCCGCCGGCTGATCCTCCTCTGCTACACCGTCAGCGCCGTCATGAGCGCCCTGGCGGCCTTCTGCTTCCTGCTGCTCGTCCCCGAGGTCGCCCCCGGCCTCGACTTCCTGCTGACCCCGGTGACCGCCGTCTGCTTCATCACCGCCACCGCCGGATACGCCGTCTTCGTCATGCAGGACGGCGCGCTGACCGCGGTGCGGCGGCCCGGCTGGGTGGTCGGCGAGAACGTGATCTTCGCCTGCGTGAAGATCGGGCTGCTCGGCATCGGTGCGGCCATGGCGCTCTTCTCCGGCATCCTGCTCTCCTGGGTCGGGGCGCTCGCCGTCTCCCTCCTCGTCGCCAACTTCGTCCTGCTGCGGCGGGCGGTACCCGAACACGTACGGGTGTCGACGGAGGCGCAGCGACCGGACCGGGCGCTGCGGTACGCGGCCGCCGACTACTTCGGCTCGCTGTTCCGGATGGCGGCGTACACCCTGGTCCCGCTGATGGTCCTGAACGCGCTGGGCGCCGAGCAGAGCGCCTACTTCTCGCTCGCCTGGATCGTCGGCTACGTGCTCTACCTGGTGGCCCGCAACCTGGGCAGCTCCCTCGTCGTGGAGGCCGTGAGCAACCCGGAGCGGCTGGTCGAGCACACGGTGAGGATGCTGCGCCACACGGGTCTGCTCCTGGGCGCCGCCATCGTCTTCGTCGCCGCGCTCGCGCCGCAGATCCTCTTCTTCTTCGGCCCCGAGTACGCCGAGCACGGAACCACCCTGCTGCGGCTCCTCGCCCTGTCCGCCCTGCCGAACATCGTGGTCAGCCTCGCCATCGACGTGTGGCGGGCGCGGCGGCGCCTGCGGTGGGC
The DNA here is from genome assembly GCF_042717315.1 of Streptomyces sp. NPDC058650. NCBI lineage: Bacteria > Bacillati > Actinomycetota > Actinomycetes > Kitasatosporales > Streptomycetaceae > Streptomyces > Streptomyces sp. NPDC058650. The sequence goes on along the minus strand of NZ_JBHXRL010000015.1, from coordinate 129,891 downwards.
CGTCGGGGTGCAGGTCGTGATGTGCGTGATGGTCCTGGGGCTCACCAAGATCCTGTTGCCCACGATGGGGATCACCGGCGCGGGTGTCGCCTGGCTGGTGACCATGTGCGTGCTCGCCGTGCCGCTGCTGATCTGGCGGAAGCGCTGGCTCACGACCGGATCCGGGAGGTCCTCGTGAACACCGACACCGACACCGACGCCGGTACCGGCCGCGTGCCGACTCTGACCGTCGTCGTCTGCGCCTACACCCTCGACCGCTGGGAAGACCTGCGGACGGCCGTCGGGTCGTTGCGCGCACAGCGGCACCCCGTGGAGGAGACCGTGCTGGTCGTCGACCACTGCCGCGAACTGTACGAGCGGGCGTCCGCCGCCTTCCCCGGCGTGCGGGTGCTCGCCAACGCCGAGCGCCAGGGGCTGTCCGGGGCACGCAACACCGGTGTGGCCGCCGCCCGTTGCGAGGTCGTGGCCTTCCTCGACGACGACGCGGCCGCCGATCCGGACTGGTCCGCACGGCTCCTCGCCCGCTATGCCGACCGCGCCGTCGCGGGCGTCGGAGGTCTGGTCCGGCCGTGGTGGGTCACCCGCCGGCCGGTGTGGTTCCCGCGCGAGTTCGACTGGGTGGTCGGCTGCTCGTACCACGGACTGCCCGAACAGCCTTCCCCCGTACGGAACTTCATCGGCGCCAACATGTCCTTCCGCCGGTCCGAGCTGGTCGCCGCCGGAGGGTTCCGGACGGATCTGGGGCGCGTGGGGACCCGCCCCCTCGGCTGCGAGGAGACCGAGCTCTGCCTGCGCATCGCGGCCCGTCACCCGGCCGCGGTCCTGCTCCACGAACCCGCCGCCGCGGTCCGCCACCGGGTTCCCGCGGCCCGCGCCACCTGGGCGTACTTCGTCGCACGGTGCTATGCGGAGGGGCTGTCCAAGGCGCACGTCGCCCGGCTCGGCGGCACCCGCGCGGCCCTGTCCAGTGAGCGCGCCTATCTGCGGTCGACCGTCCCGAGGGCGTTCGTCCGGGCGCTGCGGCCCGGCCGCCCCGGCGGTCTGCGCACCGCCTCGGCGCTCGCGGGAGGGGTCGGCGTGACCGTCGCGGGCTACGTCGCGGGCCGGGTCCGGCATGCGGAGCCGGACCCGGCGCCGGTCCCAGGGCCGGCCGCCGTACCGGCCCTGGGAGGGGTGGGGGACGCCGGCGGGGGGCTGCCGTGACCGCCGTACCCGTCTTCCTCTACCACTCGGTGGCGTCCGACCCGCCGTCCTGGATCGCGCCGTTCACGGTCGGCCCGCGCGCCTTCGCCGAGCAGCTGGAGATGATCGCCGACAGCGGTCTGCGGATCGTGCCGCTGCACCGGCTGGTGGCCGCGCAGCGCGGCGGCCCGCCGCTCCCCGCCCGGGCCGCGGTCCTCACCTTCGACGACGGCTTCGCGGACTTCCACTCGACCGTGCTGCCCCTGCTCGCGCGGCGTGACCTGCCCGCCACCCTGTACGTCACCACCGGCGGGCTGCGCGGCCGGGCCGGCGGCCCGACGGAGGGCGTCTTCCCGCCGGAATCACGGATGCTGAGCTGGCGGCAGCTCGTCGTCCTCGACGCGTACGGCATCGAGATCGGCGGCCACACGCGGACGCATCCGCAGCTCGACACCCTGCCCGCCGACCGGGCGTGGGACGAGGTGGCGGGGTGCGGACAGGAGCTGGAGGACGTCCTCGGTCACCCGGTGACCTCGTTCGCCTATCCGCACGGGTACTCCAGTCCCGCGGTGCGCGACCAGGTGCGCGCGGCCGGCTGGACGTCGGCCACGGCGGTGCGCGACGCGTTCAGCTCGACGGGTGACGATCCGCTGCGCATCGCCCGGCTGATGGTGCGCGCGGACACGGACCGGGAGCGGTTCCGGCAGTGGACGACGGGTGCCGCGGCGCCGGTCGCGCCGTTCCCCGAAGGGCCGCGGACCAGGGGCTGGCGCGCCTACCGCCGGATGAGGGCACGGCTGAACGTGCCGTACAAGGCGGTCTCCTGAGGGAGTTCGGGGCGGGGCGGTCCACGCGCCGGGAGGGGGCGTGGCTCACCGCCGGGAGGGGCGTGGCTCACCGCTCCCACACCCGTACCCAGTCCACGCGCATCCGGGCCGTGTCGACCGTGTCCGGAGGGGGCTTCGGCACCCCGACCGCCAGATTGATCAGCACCTCCATGGGCACGTCCGGGATCCGTTCCGTGTCGGTGACCCGGAGGCGTTCGACGCCGTCCACGTACCAGACCAGCGCGTCGGGCTCCCACAGCAGACCGAACACGTGGAACCGGTCCGGGAAGTCCGCCGGGCCGTACGTACCGCGCTGCCGTTCCTCGTCGCCGTCGGGCCCGCGCCAGTGCACGTACATGCTGACCTGCTCGGTGGTGTCCAGGAACTCCATGATGTCGATCTCCGGCGGCGTGAACTTCGAGTCGGGCATCATCCAGAACGCGGGGAACATGCCCGCCTCGGGCGGGATCCTGATTGCCGCCTCGAAGTAGCCGTACGTGAACGTGCGCCGGGGCTCGCCGTACCAGTCGTCGCGGCCGGTGGAGATCATGCCGGAGGTCCACGGGTAGGTCCGGTCGTCGCTGCCGTCCGTCTCGCGCCGCTCGGCGGTGAGGGTCAGTTCGCCGTCCCGCACCGAGACCTGCTCCGGCAGGTACCACTGCAGTTCGTCGTTGCCGCTGTTGGTGCAGCCGTCCTTGTTCCAGTCGTAGCAGGTGGTCCACGTCCGGCCGTCGAGTTCCGTCCCGTCGAACCCGTCGTCCAGGACGACCCGCCACGAGCCGGACGGCGGCGGCCCGGTGGTGGGCGCCCGCGGGCTCTCGGCCGTTCCGGTGCAGGCGGTGGCCGTCAGCAGCAGGGCGGACGACAGGGCCAGCGCCAGCCGCCGAAGGGACTGGCGGGCGCCCTTCGCGGTCACCGTGGCCCGCCCGCGACCGAGGCCGCGACCCGGTGGGCGGCGAACGTCGTGCCGTGGACGAACCGCAGGAGAGGGCCGAAGGTGGGGGCCGCGGCCAGGCCGGTGAAGTACAGGCCGGGGACCGAGGACTCGAACCCCGCCGACAGCACCGGCGCGCCACCGGGCGAGGTGGCCACCGACGTCCGCAGCGCCGGTTCCAGGATGGGGATCCTCCCCACGTCCACCCGGTAGCCGGTGGCCGCCAGGACGTGATCGGTGTGCAGGACGTCCCGCCGTCCCGTCGGGTCCTCCAGCTCCAGGCGTACGGCACCGTCCGTACCGTCCTCCTGCCGGGCCGAAACGAGGCTGTGCGCGCACCACACCGGGAAGCGTCCGTCGACCCGGTCCCGGAGCCACCACGCGCCGGACGGTCCGAGCACGGTGCGCAGGAAGTGCTCGCGTACCGGGGGCGGCAGGCGGCGGTAGGCGGCCGGGCCGTGGCTGACCGCGAACAGCGACCAGCCGGGGCCCAGCGCCGAGCCGGGTTTACGCAGCCGGGTGGACCGGGAGCGGGAGGCCGGCCGGTCCGCCGGCGGAGGGTCGCCGAACAGCAGGGCCCGGGTCCGGGCGATCACGACGGGCCGGGCGCCCGCCTCGTGCAGCAGCGCGGCGCTCTCCAGGGCCGACTGGCCCGCGCCGACGACGGCGACGCGCCGGCCGGCGAAAGCGGCGAGGTCCCGGTGATCGCAGGAGTGGGACGCGAGGCCCGCCGTGACGAGCGGCGCCAGTCCGGCCGGCCGGTGGGCGTACGCGACGAGTCCGGTGGCCACCACCACGGCCCGCGCGGTGACCTCCTCGCCGCCGTCCAGGGAGACGCCGAACCCGCCGTCGGCGGCCCGCACCTCGCGTACGGCCGTACGCTCCACGTCCGGCACCAGGCGCTCCTGGAACCACTGGCCGTACGCGATGAACTCCTCCACCGGGATCGGATAGGTGTCGCCGACCGGCCGGCGTCCCCGCGCGGCACGGAAGTCCGCGAACCGGTGCCCGCTCTCGGGGGCGGAGATCGAGGAGGCCGCCGGGACCGACTTGAGGAACATGCCGTCGGGCATGTGGGCCCGCCAGGTCGCCATCGGATCGCCGAACACGCGGGTGGTCACGCCGTTCGCGGCCAGCCAGGCGGCGGTGGCGAGGCCGAACGGACCGGCTCCGACGACCACGACGGGAAGCCGCCGGCGCGCGCCGGCGCCGGGGTGCGGGGGCGGGATCGGGGGCGGGTCCTGGGCCATCGCGCGCTTCCTCTCTCTTCAACCAGCGTGCACCCCCGTGTCCCGGTTCCGCGCGCCGGAGCGGCCGGGCAGCAGGGCCAGGACGGAGGTCAGGACGGCGAGGGCGACGAGGGACCGCGTGGCGGTGAAGACGCCGCCGAGGAAGAGCGCGACGGCCACGAGGGTCGCCAGGGCGAGACCGAGCACGAGGCTGACGAGGGCGGTCTCCAGGGCCGCGGCCGGGTTGCCCCACAGCGGGCTGCCGGCCGGCCGCAGGACGCGCAGGGCCGCGAGCCCCGGGCAGACGAGCAGGAACGCGGTGACGACGGCCACCCGCACCGGGGCGGCGTCCGGCAGCGCCGTGGCGAGCAGGGCGAGCCACCCGGAGGCGGCGAGTCCCAGGCGCGGGAGGATCGGCGGGAGGATCACGAGTGACTCCTCAGTCCGGTGGCGGTGTCACGTAGCGGTACACGATCGCGTCGCCGTTGTCGTAGACGCGGGTGAAGCCCGGAGCGCCGGACAGCGCGGCCTGCAGCCGCTCCGAGACGTCGCCCGGCAGGGCCCCGGTGACATAGAGGTTCATGTCCTGGGCCCGGGTGAGCACGACGTACGCGGGCTTCTCCTCGGTGGCGCCGTAGATGAATCCGGTCACCCCCTCCAGCGGGTCGATCACCATCTGCCGCAGGTCGTCCGTGTCCTGGTAGGCCAGCTGGACCCTGCGGTGCTTCTCGTAGTCCAGGTCGAGGTCGGGCACGTCGGCGGTGAGCGAGACGATCGTCGAGCCCGGTGGGGCGTGCTCGATCACGTAGCGGGCGGCGGCGACCTCCTTGAGGGTGTACTGGTTCAGGGCCTCCTTGCCGTAGTAGCCGAAGACCAGCCCGCCGAGCATGGCGAGGAGGACGGGGTAGACGGCGAGCGTGCGCCCGACGCCCCACCGGTCACTCGGCGGCAGCAGGAGGGCCGCCACCAGGAACGCGGCGGCGGGCAGCGCGAAGAGGTAGGCCCGGAAGAGCATCTCGCCGCCGTAGGCGTTGACGGCGAGCAGCGGCAGCGGGGCCGCGGCCAGCAGGGGCAGGCCGGTGCGCCAGGTCCACCGGCGGGTCAGCAGGCCGGCCAGGGCCAGGAGGGCGACCCCGGCCGAAAGACCGCGGTCGACCCAGGACAGCAGGATCTGTCCCGGAGCGGCGTCGCCCAGCGCGGCGAGGCCGGAGGCGACGTTCTCGTCGGGCTCGGTGAGGGACTGGATGACGCCGGTGATGTTGACGGAGATGTACGACCGGGCCACGGTGGCGTCCCAGGCGGCGGTGAGGACGACCGCGGCGATCAGCACCGGCAGCGCCAGCCGCCGGCTGCGACGGGGGAAGGACAGCATGGCCATGGCGCTGATCAGCATCAGCGGCGTGAGCGGGTGGGAGACCACGATCGCGGCCACGATCACCACGACCACCACGAGGAGCCCGGGCGGCCAGCCGTCCCGGCGGCCCGGATCGGGGCGGGGGAGCGCCGACGACGGCAGTTGCCGGAACAGGAGGGCGATCACCGTCAGGAAGAGCAGGAAGGCGAAGGACTGGGGCGCGAAGTAGTCCTGACCCACCCAGGAGCAGCTGTAGAAGATCCAGACCGCGCCCCACACGACCCGCCGGTCGCGGGTCACGCTCCTGTACACCAGGAGCAGCGGGGCGAGCAGCAGGACGTTGGCGACCGGGGGCGTCCAGGAGGCGTACCCGACGGCCGAGTCCAGGCCGGTGGTCCGCAGGAACATCGCGTGGAGGTCGAAGAAGCCCGGCCACTCGTTGTAGACGGAGAACTTGTCCGCGTTGGGCACCTCGCCGCCGTGCCGGTTCACGGCGTCGATGACCGCCAGGTGTTTCCAGGCCCAGGAGTAGCGCAGGGTCGGGTAGAGCAGCGTGGGCGTGGCGTGGAGCAGGGCGATCAGCGTGAGGACGTAACCGGTCAGCCAGGCGCTGTGGGTGCGGCGGTCGCTCAGGGCCAGGCAGAAACCCAGCGTGAGCAGCGCCGTCGCGACCCAGAACAGCGGGGGCAGTACCTGGAGCAGTCCGAGGTCGCGCATCTTGTCGAGCGGGACCGAGCGCAGCGACAGCAGCCAGAGGGCGACCGAGACGGGCAGGACCACGCGTGCGGCCCAGAGGGGGACGACGTCGGCCCGGGTGCGCGGCGCCGGAGCGGTGGGCTGCTCGGCGACCGGCTGCTCGGCGGGGCGCTGCTCGGGGGTCGGCACGTCCATCAGGACACGTCCGTGGCCTGATCGGCGGGACCGCACCTTTCGGTAAGTCGCAAAAGGGACATAGTGGTGGTAATTCTAGAACGCCCCCTGCTGTGAGGCCTGATGAGAACGTCGGGCCCCCGGAAACCCGCCGAAGGGAGAGCCGTGAGGCAGCGTGCGCCGGGCGACCCCCTCCTCGATCCGGCGGTGCCCGCGCTCCTGGCCAAGATCGGCCGGTACCCCCAGCACCACGGCGGGCTCGGCGTGGTGCGCACCCTCGGCCGGGCCGGTGTCACCGTCCACGCCGTCGTCGAGGACCGGCTCACCCCGGTCGCGCTCTCCCGCCACCTGTCCCGCGCGTTCGTCCGGCCGACGACCGGCCTGGAGAGGCAGGACGTGCTCGTCGCGGCCCTGCTCGACATCGGCCGCTCCGTCGGTACGCGCTGCGTCCCCGTGCCGACCGACGACGAGGCCGCGATCCTGATCGCCGAGCACTACGAGGCCCTGTCCGAGTGCTTCCTGCTGCCCCGGGTACCGCCGGGCCTGCCGCGACTCCTCGCCGGAAAGGCGAGCCTGCACGTGCTCTGCGAGGAGCTGGGGGTCGCCTCGCCGCGGACCAGGGCGCCCGTCACCCTCGACGAACTCGTGGACGCGGGCAGGGAGCTGGGCTTCCCCGTCGTGCTGAAGAACCGCGACGCGTGGACCAGGCTGCGCAACCCGGCCGTGGGCGGCACCACCGCGGTCCGCGACGAGCGCGGCCTCCTGGACCGGTTCGCACCGGGCGTCCTGCCCCCGCTCCTGGTGCAGGAGTACATCCCGAGGGAGTGGGCGGAGGACTGGATCACCCACCTGTACTGCGGATTCGGGGGCGAGCCCCGGGTTGCGTTCACCGGTCTGAAGCTGCGGTCCTGGCCGCCGTACGCCGGGGTGACGACCCGGGCCGTGGCGCTGGGCAACCCCACCCTCGTGAAACTGGCCGCGGACCTGTGCCGCCGGATCGGCTACAGCGGTGCGGCGGACCTCGACTGGCGCTACGACCGCCGCGACGAGCGCTACAAGCTGGTGGACTTCAATCCGCGGACCGGCGCCCAGTTCCGGCTGTTCGAGAACGTCGACGGCGTCGACGTCGTACGGGCCATGCATCTCGACCTGACGGGCCGTGACGTGCCGCGGGGCCCCCAGGTCGAGGAGCGGGTGTTCGTCGCCGGACAGCTCGACCTGCCGTCGGTGGCGGCGTGGCTGCGCGAGGAGCACCGGCTCCCGCCCGACCTGCTGCCGGGGCCGGAGACCGAGCGGGCCTGGCTCAGCCGCGAGGACCCGCTGCCGGCCGTGGCCGAGGCGGTCCGGTTCCTCGGCACCGTCGCCCGTCGTGTCGGCCGGGAGGTGCGGGCGAGCGGCGCGCGGAGGCCGTAAAGGCCTTGTTAGAGTGAAATATCCGCATTCATTCGTCGATGGGTGGCCGGGAGGATCCGTGGACACCGCGCTCCCCCGGACCGTGCCGGGGGAGCGGCCCGGCCCCGGACGGTCAGGATGGAGCGGTTTCCTTCCGCTCGACCCGAGCCCGCTGCTGACCCGGCCGCTCGACCTGGTGCGAGCCCGCCGCCTCGCCGGTCTGCTGCGCGGCCGGGACGTCCGATACCGCGACCTGCACCGCCTGGAGCGGACCGTCTCCGACCTGCTGGTGTTCCGCCTTGAGGACCACGCGGCGGACCCCCTCGTGATCAAGTACCCGCGCAGTGCCCGCGCGGCCGGATCCCTCACGCACGGCTGCGCGGCCCTGCGCGCACTGGCCGAGGACGACCGGCTCGGGGAGTGGCGACGGCTGCTGCCGCCGGCCGAGGAGCTGCGGTACGACGGCCGGCTGCTGCTCGTGGCGGAGCGCTGCCTGCCGGGCGTCGAGGGAGACGTACTGCTCCGGCGCGCACCCGGCCGGGCCTGGCCGCTGGCCGTCGCGGCGCTCGACTCCGTCGCGGCCCTGCACCGCGCGACGGGTCGCCCGGAGCGTGCCGAACGCAGGACCGCCGACTGGGTGGACGCCCGCCTGGCGGTGCTGGCCCAGGAGGTCCCCTGGTGCGGCGGGGCCCGTGGCGCGGCCGCCGTACGGGCCCTGCGGGAGCGCCTCCACGGCGGCCTGGCAGGGCGCACCCTGACGGCCGCCTGGACCCACGGCGACTACCACCCCGGGAACATCCTGGTGGACGGGGAGAGCGGAGCGCTGTCCGGGGTGATCGACTGGGCGGACGCGCGCCGCGACGGGCCGTGCGCCGTCGACTCGTACCTGTTCGTCCTCACGCTGCGGCGGCAGCGCGAGCGGCGGGAGCTGGGGCGGATCGTGGCCGACACCGTGCGCCGCGGAGGCCTGCTGCCCGCGGACCGCGCCCTGCTCGCCCACTCCGACGTCCCGCCCCCGCGGCAGGAGTCCGACGAGGCCCTGCTGCCGCTGCTCACCTGGCTGTGGCACGTGGCGGGGAACGCGGCCAAGTCCGCGCGCTACGGACGCAGTCGCCGCTGGGTGGCCGGCAACGTGGTGCCGGTCCTCACCGAGGTGGCGCGGCGATGAGCACGGTGGAGGTGCTCGCGTGGACCACCGCGGCGGGGCCCGTGCGGGTGACGTCCCCGGCCCCGCGCGAGGTCTGGTGGCGGCTGGCCGAGGAGGACGGGGCCACGCTGGTCACCCAGACCCCGTCCTGGCTCGACTGCGTCTGCGACACGGGCCCGTTCGAGGACGCCAGCCGGTTGTACGTCTTCGAGGGCGGCCGCCGGGTTCTCGTCCCCCTCGTCCGGCGGCGCGGGCTGCCCGGGCGGCTGACGGCCGAGGAGTCCTGGCCGTCGGGCTGGGGGATCGGCGGGCCACTGGCGTCCCCGGGCGCGCCCGACGTGGAGGAGGCCCGGGTCGTCTTCCGCGACCTGGCCGGGCGCCCGGCGCTGCGGGTCGGACTGCGGTTCGGGCCGGACGTCGACCCGGTGTGGCCGTCCGCCGCGCCGCCCGACTTCGTCGCCGAGGGACTCACGACGCACGTCCTGGACCTGAGCGGGGGCTTCGGCACCGTCTGGGACCACCGCTTCCACCAGCGGGCCAGGCGCGACGCGCGCAGGGGCGAGCGGTCGGCCGTCGAGGTGGAGATCGACCGCGAGGGCCGGCTGGTGGGGGAGTTCTACGGCCTGTACGAGACGTCCATGCAGCGGTGGGCCCGGCAGCAGCACGAGCCGCAGGCGCTCGCCCGCCTGCGCCGGTCCCGGGGGTTCCCGCGGCGGCACTTGGAGGCGGTCGCCGACCGGTTCGGCGCCTCGTGCGCCGTCTACCTGGCCCGCGTGGACGGGGAGCCGGCCGCCGGCGTGGTGGTGGTGTCGTACGAAGGCCGGGCGAAGTACTGGCGTGGCGCGATGGACCGGGAGCTGGCCCATCCGGTGCGGGCGAGCTTCCTGCTCCAGCGGCTCGCGATCGAGGACGCGTGTGCGGAGGGCCGCGGGTCCTACGTCATGGGCGACTCCCGCCCGGGGTCCTCGCTCGCGCTCTTCAAGGAGGGGTTCGGGGCCGAGGGGCGCCCCTCCCTCCGCTACCGCCGCGAACGCCTTCCCCTGACCGAGGCGGACCGCCTCGTGAAGGCCACGGCCAAGCGGCTGCTGCGCTTCCGGGACGCCTGACCGGGGTGGTCCGGTGCCCGGAGCGTGCCGTGCTCCGGCCTGGGTTTTCCCGGCCGGATAGGCTCACTGTCGTGGAGTCGCAGGAGATGAAGAGTCGTCGGCCCTGGGTGGTGGGGGTTTCGGGCGCGTCGGGTACGCCGTACGCGGCCGCCGTACTGAGGGGGCTGCTCGCCGCGGGTGAGAGCGTCGATCTCGTCGTGTCGAGGGCCTCGCGGCTCACGCTCCTCGACGAGACGGGGATCTCCTTCCGGGACGCGCACTGGCGCGAGGACCTGGCGACCTGGCTGGCGCGGGGCGCCGACGGGAAGCCCGGCACGTTCGACGTCGGGGACGCGCTGGAGGACGTGCGGTACTGGGCGGCCGGTGATCTGGCCGCGGGGCCGTCCTCGGGCTCGTACCCGGCGAAGGGGATGCTGGTGGTGCCGGCCTCGACCGCCGCGGTGGCGGGAGTGGCACTCGGGCTCTCCAAGGACCTGTTGCAACGGGTCGCGAGCGTGACGCTGAAGGAGCGGCGGCCGCTGGTGGTCGCCGTGCGGGAGACCCCGCTGAACGGTCAGACGCTCAAGCACATGGTGGCGCTGGACGAGGCGGGCGCCGTGGTGCTGCCCGCCTCTCCGGCGTTCTACGCGGGGGCGACGCACATCCAGGATCTGGTGGACTTCGTCGCCGGGCGGGTGCTGGACGCGGCAGGCGTGCCGCATCGGCTGTACCGCCGGTGGGAGGGAGAGCTGGGTGCGGCTCTCCAGGCTGATTAGCGCTTCTTGGCGCGCTTCTTCGCGGCGCGCTTCGAGGCGGAGGTCGACTGGTGGGCACGCGAGCGGTTGGCCAGGTCCTGCAGCTCGCGCATACGGGCGTAGGCCATCTCGATCGTGTACACGGTGAACACCACTCCTGAAAGATCGTCTTTGATCAACTGAAAGATTCACAGGGCGTCTTCCCTGTGTACCTTAGATTCTATACCTAAACTCGCGGTATCGCTGGACAATGGAAGGCCTCATACCTATGGACGCCGTGGACAGGCAGCTCATCCAGGCTCTGCGCGAGAACGGTCGTGCCTCGTACGCCGAGCTCGGCCGGCTCGTCGGGCTCTCCGGCCCCTCCGTCACCGACCGCATCAACCGTCTTGAGACGGCCGGGGTCATCACGGGCTACCGCGCCACCGTCGACGCCGCCTCGCTCGGCCTCGGCGTCACCGCCCTCATCGGCATCTCCCTCTCCGACGCGGCCGACCACGAGGACGTGGCCCGCCGTCTGAAGGACCTCGCCGAGATCGAGGACTGCTGGTTCATCGCCGGCGACGACTCGTTCATGCTCAAGGTCCGCGTCGGCGACGTCGACGGCCTGGAGAAGACGATCCGCCGCCTCAGCGGTACGAAGGGCGTCTCCCGTACCCGTACGACGATCGTGCTCTCCACCAAGTGGGAGAACCGGGTCGGAGACCTGCCCGAAGAGGGCTGAGAGTACGGTGGGGAAGCTTGGAACTTGTCAGAACTGGGAGGCGGCCGCACATGACTGCATCGATCAAGGATGTGGGCCTCAAGCGCGAGCTGGAGCAGAAGGTCCGGGACGGTGAGCGGCTGAGCCGTGAGGACGGCATCGCGCTGTACGAGACCGACGACCTCGCCTGGCTCGGCGGGCTGGCCCACGAGGTCCGGACCCGCAAGAACGGCGACGTGGTGCACTTCAACGTCAACCGTCACCTCAACATGACGAACGTGTGCACCGCCTCCTGCGCGTACTGCTCCTTCCAGCGCAAGCCGGGCGAGAAGGACGCGTACACCATGCGCATCGAAGAGGCCGTGCGCCTCGCGAAGGCGATGGAGAACGACAACCTCACCGAGCTGCACATCGTCAACGGGCTGCACCCCAACCTGCCCTGGCGGTACTACCCGCGCTCGCTCTCCGAGCTCAAGAAGGCCCTGCCGAACGTCTCCCTCAAGGCCTTCACCGCCACCGAGATCCACCACTTCGAGACGATCTCCGGGATGTCGGCCTCCGACATCCTCGACGAGCTGATCGAGGCCGGTCTGGAGTCCCTGACCGGCGGCGGCGCCGAGATCTTCGACTGGGAGGTCCGGCAGCACATCGTGGACCACCGCACCCACTGGGAGGACTGGTCCCGGATCCACCGCCTGGCGCACTCCAAGGGCCTCAAGACGCCCTCGACGATGCTGTACGGGCACATCGAGGAGCCGCGCCACCGCGTCGACCACGTGCTGCGGCTGCGTGAGCTCCAGGACGAGACCGGCGGCTTCCAGGTCTTCATCCCGCTGCGCTACCAGCACGACTTCGTCGACATGCAGGACGGCAAGGTCCGCAACAAGCTCCAGGCGCGCACGACGATGGCGACGGGCGCGGAGGCACTGAAGACCTTCGCGGTCTCCCGCCTCCTCTTCGACAACGTGCCGCACGTCAAGGTGTTCTGGGTCATGCACGGCGTCCAGACCGCGCAGCTCGCGCTCCAGCACGGCGCGGACGACATGGACGGCTCGGTCGTCGAGTACAAGATCACGCACGACGCCGACAACTACGGCACGCCGAACAAGCTGGGCCGCGAGGACCTGCTGGAACTGATCAGGGACGCGGGCTTCCGGCCGGTCGAGCGGAACACCCGCTACGAGATCATCCGCGAGTACGACGGCCCGGACACGACCCGGCGCGAGACGCCGCAGTCGATGCGGTTCTGACGACACGGCAGGACAGCAGAGGGCCGGCGGGGACACCCCGCCGGCCCTCTTCTCCTTGTCCTCAACCCTCCGTGTGCTCCACCGGGATCCACAGCTCGGCCCGCGCCGTCGTCCAGTCCTCCGACGGCGCGACGGCCAGCAGCTCGGGGCCCGGCCTACTCGCGTACGGGTTGGACGGGAACCACTGCGTGAAGATGTCCCGCCACAGGTACTGCAAGGTCGTGGGGAACGGGCCCTCGTTCTCGAAGACGGCCCACGTCCCGGCGGGTACGTCGAGCACGTCGAACTCCGCGGGGACCTCGCCGCCGCTCACCACCCCGTGCCAGTAGTCCAGCTCCACGCCCTCCTCCCGGCTCTCCGTGAGGTGGACGACGGCGGAGATGACACCCGCCGGCTCCGCGTCCGACAGGCGCGCGAGCCGGTCCAGGGCCTCCTGGCCGATGGACCGGATGTGCGCGGCGATCGCCGGGTTCTCGCCCTCGTGGACGAGGGGCACGCGGGCCCCGCGCCCGACGACCCGGAAGTCTTCCCTCTCCACGACCCTGTACCGCATGGTGCTGTTCCCTTCGACGACGAGGCGGAAGGACATCCGCGGCTGGGAGCGCAGGGCGGCACCCGTGCGGCGGGCCTCTCCGGGGCCGACGCCGTGCACCGCGCGGAACGCGCGGGCGAAGGCCTCCCCGGAGCCGTAGCCGTAGCGGACCGCGATCTCCAGGAGCGTCCGCTCGCCGGCGAGCACCTCGGCGCCGGCGACGGTGAGCCGCCTGCGCCGTACGTACTCCGACAGGGGCATCCCCGCCAGCGCCGAGAACAGGCGCCGGAAGTGGTACTCCGAGGTCAGGGCGATCCGGGCCAGCTCGGCCGCGTCGAGGTCGCCGCGGTCGCCGCGGAGGTGCTCCTCGATGTGGTCCAGCGCTTGGTTGAGCCGCTCCAGCACGTGTGTCCTTCCTTCTTCCAGGTCCTCACGGTAGGAAGGGCGGGCCCTGCCGGACCCGACAAGCCGTGCCCGTTCCGGTCAGTTCAGGGGCAGCAGCATGATGATGTCGTCGCGGTCGTCGCCGGGGGCGACCCGGATCGCGTCGGGGACGCGGCCGACCTCCTTGTAGCCGGACTTGGCGTAGAAGCCGTCGACTCCGGTGCCGCCCCGGCAGGTCAGGCGGATCGCCTCGATCGCCTCGAAGCCCTCGGCGGTACGGGCGGTGTGCTCGACGGCCGCCATGAGGTCGGCGCCGTAGCCCTTGCCCTGGTGGCGGGGGTGGACCATCACGGTGTAGAGCCACACCCAGTGGGTCATCAGCGGGTGGTTGTTGAAGGCGAAGAACGCGGTGGCGGCGACCTCGCCGTCCTCGTCGCGGCCGACGAGCAGGCGCGTACCGCCCTCGGTCATGGCGACGAGGTGCTTGAGCAGCGCGGGGCGGATCGCTTCGGGGGTCACGGGCGGGACGAAACCGACGGCGCCGCCCGCGTTGGAGACGTCCGCCCAGAGGGCGAGCACGCCGTCGCGCAGGCTCCGGTCGACCGCCGGATCCACCTCGAACGTAAGGGTCATAGATGGATTCTATCCATTACTTGCTGTGGCTCAACCCCCCGCTCCCGGCGAGCGTCCCTCCCCGTGCTTCACTGGAGGGGCGCTCGTCCCGTATGGGAACTTTTCGGAACGGAAGAGTGGACTGACTGACATGCTCCGCTACTCGCTGATGCGGCTCGGCATCTTCGCCGGGTGCTTCTTCGCCCTGTGGGGTCTCGTCTACGTCGGCGTGCTGCCGCGCGGCCTGGGCGACTCGAACCTGCTCTGGGTCCTCGCCCTCGCCATCGTCATCTCCGCCCCCCTCAGCTTCGTCCTCCTGCGCAGGCAGCGCGACGACATGAGCGTCGAGATCGTCGAGAAGGTCGACCGCGCCAAGGGTCGGCTGGCCTCGAACCGGTCCCAGGAGGACGCGCTGTAGCCGCATAAGGGCTGCGTAAGCTTCGTCACAGATCCCCCCGGATCCACCCGGATCCCACCCACCCCAGCTGGAGCTTCCCAGGCTCCTGCCTGGGGTGTTCTGCGTTTCGGAGGCGGAGAGGCCTCTCCAGGTCTCAAAGAATGACTTTGAGGATCTCAAAGTTCAAGTGTTAACGTGTTCGACATGACGACAGCAGTGCGCCTCTCTCATGCCGCGAGCATCCCGCTCGTGGCGCGCCTGCACGTCGATCTGTGCCGCTGTATGTCCGCGGTCTGTTGCCGCGAGCTCTGACCCGGCATCATGCAGCGGCCCGCGTGAAAGCGCGTGTGTGCCGCACCCCCGTCCCGTATTTCCCGATACGCACCTGTGGAGTGTGTCTGTGTCCGCGTCCGCGACCACGCCCGAGCAGAAGTCCCCGGCTTCCTCGCGAATACCCAAGATCCCCTTCTGGGCCCAGATCATCGCCGGCCTCGTCCTCGGCGCCCTGCTCGGCTGGATCGCCCGCAGCCAGGACGTCACCTGGCTGAAGGAGACCCTCGGCCAGGTCGGCGACATCTTCGTCCAGCTGCTCAAGCTGGCCGTCGCGCCGCTCGTCTTCTTCGCGATCCTGGTCTCGATCACCAACCTGCGGAAGGTGAACAACGCCGCCAGGCTCGCCACCCGCACGCTGCTCTGGTTCATGATCACCTCGCTGATCGCGGTCGCCATCGGCCTCGCGATCGGCCTGATCACCAACCCGGGCTCCGGCACCGGCCTCACCCCGCAGGACGGCAAGCTGCCGAAGCGCGAGGGCTCCTGGATCGACTTCCTCACGGGCATCATCCCGTCGGACGTCATCACGCCCTTCACCGAGCTGAACGTCCTCCAGATCGTCTTCATGGCCGCCGTCGCCGGCATCGCCGCCCTCAAGCTCGGCGACCGCGCCAAGCCGATCCTCACGCTCTCCGAGTCGATCCTGGAGCTCCTCCAGAAGGCGCTGTGGTGGGTCATCCGCCTCGCCCCGCTCGGCACCGTCGGCCTCATCGGCTTCGCCATCGCCGACTACGGCTGGGACCTGATCGGCAAGTACGCGACCTTCACCGCCGACGTCTACATCGGCTGCGCCCTGGTCCTCTTCGGCGTCTACCCGCTGCTGCTCGCCACGGTCGCCAAGGTCAACCCGATCCAGTTCTACAAGGGCGCCTGGCCCGCGATCCAGCTGGCCTTCGTCTCCCGCTCCTCGGTCGGCACCATGCCGGTCACCCAGAAGGTCACCGAGCGCCTCGGCGTCCCGAAGGAGTACGCCTCCTTCGCCGTCCCGTTCGGCGCCACCACCAAGATGGACGGCTGCGCCGCGATCTACCCGGCGCTCGCCGCGATCTTCATCGCGCAGATCTTCGACGTCCAGCTCGGCATCGGCGACTACCTGCTGATCGCCTTCGTCTCGGTCATCGGCTCGGCGGCCACCGCCGGTCTGACCGGCGCGACGGTCATGCTGACGCTGACCCTCTCCACCCTGGGCCTCCCGCTGGAGGGCGTCGGTCTCCTCATGGCGATCGACCCGATCCTGGACATGATCCGCACGGCCACGAACGTCGCCGGCCAAGCGCTCGTCCCGGTGATCGTCGCCGCCCGCGAGAAGATCCTCGACCACACCGCGTACGCGAACGCCTCCTCGTCCCCGCTCGACGAGCTCGTCTCGGTCGGCGAGACCGACCAGAAGGTCGCGGTCACCGCCGCCGCCTGACGCACTCGCCCTGCCTGAACGCCTTCGTGCCCCCTGCCCCCGTCCGGGCAGGGGGCACGTAGGCTTCTGCGGGGCAGCCGATCGATCTGGGAAACAGGGGTGGGCGCCATGGCCGACGGCGCGAAGGCGCGGCGGTTGCCGCGGGCCGTTCGGGAGCGGCAGATGATGGACGCGGCCGTGTGCTGCTTCGCCCGGCACGGGTACCAGACGGCGTCCATGGACGAGATCGCCGAGCTCGCGGGGGTCTCCAAGCCGCTGGTCTATCTGTATCTGGGCTCCAAGGAGGAGCTGTTCACGGCCTGCATCCGGCGGGAGGCGGGCGCGCTGCTGGCCGCCGTGGCCGCCGGTGTCGAGGACCGGAGCCGGCCCGCCGACGAGCAGCTCTGGGCGGGGCTGCTCGCCTTCTTCACGTACGTCGCGGACCACCCGGACGCCTGGGTGATGCTGAGCCGGCGGTCGTGGACGCAGGGGGAGCCGTTCGCGAGCGAGGCGGCGCGGATGCGCGAGGGGATCGCCGTCTTCGTGGCGGGGTTGCTCGGGGAGGCCCACGGGGGTGGTGCCGGGCGGGACGTGGAGGCCCTCGCGCAGGCGCTCGTCGGGGCCGCCGAGTCGCTGGCCGACTGGGCCGCCGAGACGCCCGGGACCACGGCCAGGGAAGCCGCCGCGACGCTGATGAACTTCGCGTGGGCGGGGCTCGGAAACCTCATGAAAAGCGAACGCTGGTCTCCCCCCTGAGGCTTACCCCGCAGTAAGGTTACCGGCTAGTCATCACCTGGCACGGCCACCGCCACCGGTCCCCAGGAGCGCAACGTACCGACGCACGACCTCAGTTCATCGCGAAGACCGAGGAGTCGCACGTGTCCGTCGTCACCGCCGCATCCGGGACCGAGCCGGTCGAGCCGCAGAAGACCCTGGTGGACGGGCGGGTACGGGAGGTCTCCGTCCCCGCGCTCGTTCCCCGCGTGGCCCGCGGCTCCCTCGCCGACCTGCCGTACGACAACGCCCGCCAGGACCCCGAAGCCCCGCTCTTCTCCCGCAAGAGCCCGCAGGGCGAGTGGCACGACGTCACCGCCGCCCGCTTCGCCGCCGACGTCCACGCCGTCGCCAAAGGGTTCATCGCCCACGGACTGCGCCCCGGCGACCGGCTCGCCCTCATGGCCCGCACCACCTACGAGTGGACCCTGATCGACTTCGCCGCCTGGGCCGCCGGACTCGTCACCGTCCCCGTCTACCCCACCTCGTCCGCCTTCCAGACCCGCTGGATCCTCCAGGACTCCGGCGCCGCCGCCTGCGTCGTCGAGGACCCCGAACAGGCCCGGCTCGTCTCCGCCGAACGGCGGCAGCTCCCCGGCCTCGCCCACCTCTGGGCCCTCGACACCGGCGCCGTCGACCTGCTCCGCAGGGCCGGCGACCGGGTCGCCGACGAGGCCGTCACCGCCCGGCGGGGACTCCTCACCCCCGAGACCCTCGCCACCCTCGTCTACACCTCCGGCACCACAGGCCGCCCCAAGGGCTGCGCCCTCACCCACGCCAACTTCTTCGCCGAGGTCGACAACGCCGTCCGGCTCCTGCACCCCGTCTTCCTCGCGGAGAGCAAGGAGCCCGCCGCCACCCTCCTCTTCCTGCCGCTCTCGCACGTCTTCGGGCGGATGGTCTCCGTCGGCTGCGTACGGGCCCGGGTCCGCGTCGGCCACGCCCCCTCCGTCGAGGGCGAGGAACTCCTCACCGACCTCGCCGCCTTCCGGCCCACCTTCCTCCTCGCCATCCCGTACGTCCTGGAGAAGGTCTTCAACACCGCCCGCGCCACCGCCGAACGCGGAGGCAAGGCCGCCGCCTTCGACCGGGCCGCGAAGATCGCCCGCCGGTACGGGGGGACTTCATCCCCCTCTCTGCCGCTGCGGGCCGCCCGGGCGCTGTACGACCCGCTCGTCTACCGCCGGATCCGGGCCGCGCTCGGCGGCCGGGTGAAGTACGTGATCTGCGGCGGCTCCCCGCTCGGCGCCCGGCTCGCCGAGTTCTTCAACGGCGCGGGCGTCGAGGTCTTCGAGGGGTACGGCCTGACGGAGACCACGGCCGCCTCGACGGTCACCCCGCCGCAGCGGCCGCGCACCGGCACCGTCGGCTGGCCCCTGCCGGGCACGGCCGTCCGGATCGCCGACGACGGGGAGGTCTGGCTCAAGGGCGCCCACGTCTTCGCCGGGTACTGGGACGCCCAGCGCGGGGCGGCCGTGCCGTACACCGACGACGGCTGGTTCCCCACCGGCGACCTGGGCTCGCTCGACGAGGACGGCTACCTGCGGATCACCGGCCGCAAGAAGGACATCCTCATCACCTCGGCCGGCAAGAACGTGGCTCCGGCCCCGCTGGAGGACTGGCTGCGCGCCCACCCGCTGGTCGCCCAGTGCATGGTCGTGGGCGACGACCGCCCGTACGTCACGGCCCTGATCACCCTCGATCACGAGGGCCTCACGCACTGGCGGCGGATGCGGCACAAGGACCATCTGGCGCTCTTCGAGCTGACCCGGGACGAGGAGCTGCTCGCGGCGGTCCAGCGGGCCGTCGACGACGCCAACCGGCTGGTGTCGCGGGCCGAGTCGATCCGCGCCTTCCGGCTCCTGACGACCGAGTTCTCCGAGCGGTCGGGCCACATGACCCCGTCACTGAAGCTCAAACGGCGGGCCGTGCTGCGGGACTTCGCGCGCGAGATCGACGAGATGTACGAGGCGGGGGGCACCCCGTGAGGGGTGCCCGTCGGGGATTGCTCACACCGTGAGCGGTACCTCGTGGATCTCGTCGGCCGGGTGGCCCGTGCGGGCGTGGACCCGTTGGACGGATTCCATCGAGGGGCCGTGCGACAGGCAGTAGACCGTCCCGGACTCCGGGTCGGCCCACGCCCTCTCGAAGTGGACGCCCTCGTCCTTCTCGACGGCGAGGTCGGCCTCGTGGGCTTCCTTGAGCTGCTCGGCCGTGATGCCCACCATGTCACGGTGCACGTCCATGTACGTCGCCATGGTCTTCACACCTCCACTTCCATGGTGCGCCGCTTTCAGGGCCAGAGCAGCTCGCGGACCCAGCGCTCGTCTGTGCGGCGGTAGCGGAGGCGGAGGTGGCGGCGCTGTGCGTCCCCCTGGAAGAACTCGACCTCGGCCGGTTCGACCACGTACAGGGTCCAGGTGGGGGCGTGGGCCTCCGGCTCGGCCTCGGCCCGGCGCCAGGCCGCCGCGCTCGCCTCGGCGAGGGCCTCGGGGGAGTCCAGGACCTCGCTCTGCCGGCCGACGAGCGCCGAGGCGAGGGCGCCGGTGGTGCGGGCGTGGAGGTCCTCGTACGCCTCCTCGGGGGTGCCGGTGGTGACGGTGCCCCGGATCCGGACCTGGCGGCCCTGGACCGGCCAGTAGAAGCCGAGGGCGGCCTCGGGGCGGGCGGCGAGCTGGCGGCCCTTGGCGCTGCCGGCGTGCGAGGCGAAGTGCCAGCCGCGCTCGTCGGCGTCGTGCAGCATCACCGTACGGACGTCGGGCCTGCCGTCCTCGTCCACGGTGGCCAGGGAGAGGGTGTGCGGCTCGGTCTGGCCGGCCGCGACCGCCTCCGTGAACCAGTCGTGGAAGAGGGCGAGGGGCTCGGGCGGGGCGCCCGCCGGGTCGAACGAGGGGAGCTCGGTGTCCCAGACCCGCAGGGAGCGGAGGGCGTGGTGGAAGTCGGTCATGCGGTCACGGTAGGGCGCAGGGTGCCGTCGCCCGTCGCCGGCGTCGCGGTCGGCGTGGCGGTCGGCGCGGCGTAGTCCTCGATCGGGACCGCGTTGGCCGCCGCCTGGATCCCGTCGCGGATCTTCTTCGCGATGAGGTTCTTCCAGGGCGTCCTCGGCAGGGTCCGCACCATGAGCATGCGCAGGGCGATCTTCCACTTCGAGCCGACGGTCATCTCCTTGACGAAGCCCTCGGCCATCTTCTGGTTCTGCTCCACGCCCGGCCGCATCCGCTCCTCGTAGCGGGCGAAGGCCACGGTGTGGTCGCCGCCCGCCCGGGCCAGCTCGCCCGCCAGGACGTACGCGCCCGTGAGGGCGAGGCCGGTGCCCTGGCCGGAGGCGGGGGAGGAGCAGTGGGCGGCGTCGCCGAGGAGGACGACGCGCCCCCGCGACCAGCGGTCCATCTCGACGAGAGCCATGGAGTCCAGGTAGAAGTCGTCGGCGCCGGCCGCGTGCTCCAGGAGCCGGGGGACCTCCCAGCCGTCTCCCGCGAACGTGTCGGCGAGCAGCCGCTTCTGGTCGGCGACGTCCCGGAGGTCGTAGGGGACGTCCTCGGGCGCGGAGAAGACGAAGAGGTTCTTCGCGTCCGTCTCGCCGGAGGAGCTGTAGACGCAGAGCAGCTTCTCCGGGATGGCGTGGTACGTCTCCCAGCGGTCCAGGCCCAGGTGGTTGGGGGCGGTGAAGATGGAGATGTACGCGCCGAGGTGGCGCGTGAACCGCTCTTCCGGGCCGAAGACGAGCTTCCGGGTGTTCGAGTGCAGCCCGTCGGCGCCGACGACGAGGTCGAAGCGGCGGACGGTGCCGCTCTCGAAGGTCACGGTGACCCCGTCCGTGTCTTCGGGGCCGTCTTCGAGTTCGGCGATCGAGTCGTCGAAGAGGTACTCGACGTCGTCGCGGGTCCGGTCGTAGAGGATGCGGGCGAGGTCGCCGCGCATGATCTCGTCGTCCTCCTCGACGCGTCCGCCGAAGATGTCGGCGGGCAGCTCGCCGATGGTGCGGCCGGTGTCGTCGACGTACGAACCGCCGCGCATGTCCGTGGACTTGGCGCGGATCTCGTCGAGGACGCCCATCCGCCGGCAGACCTCGATCGCGGTGCCGCGGATGTCGACCTTGTAGCCGCCGGTGCGGAGCTCGGGGGCGCGCTCGACGACGGTGGGGGCGAAGCCGTAGCGGTGCAGCCAGAGGGCGAGGGCGGGGCCGCCGATGGAGGCGCCGGAGATGAGGACGGTCTTGGCGGCGGTGTTCGTGGCCTGGTGCGTCATCGCAGGACTCCTTGTCGGGTGGTGCGGGCCTTCCCCTGCCCGCACCGATGACTATACGGATGTCCTACACGACTGTCTATGACGCTTGTATAGATTCTTGCCGGCCTGGATCGCCGGGTCAGTCGCGGCCGAGCACCACCGTCCCCGAGGAGCAGAACCAGCCCCCCGTGCCCGAGGCCACCGCCAGCCGCGGGAGCGAGCCGTCCGCCCGCCGCACCTGGAGTCCGGGCGCCTCGCCGCGCAGCTGCCGCACCGCCTCCACCAGCAGGAACAGCCCCCGCATCCCGGGGTGGCAGGCCGAGAGCCCGCCGCCGTCCGTGTTCACCGGCAGCCGGCCCTTCTCCCCGAAGAACGCGCCGCCCTCGCCCTTCGCGCAGAAGCCCAGGTCCTCCAGGGTCACCAGGGTCATGTAGGTGAAGGCGTCGTAGATCTCGGCGAGGTCGACGTCGGCCGGGGTCACCCCCGCCTGCTCGAAGGCGAGCCGGCCGCTGACCGCCGCCGGGGAGACCGTGAAGTCCTCCCACTCCGACATCGTGGTGTGCGAGACGTGCTCGCCCGTGCCGAGGATCCAGACGGGGGACGTCCGGCAGTCCTTGACGTACTCCTCGGCGACGAGCAGCACCGCGCAGCCGCCGTCGCTGCGCAGGCAGCAGTGCAGCTTGGTGAACGGGTCCGCGATCATCGGCCCGTCCAGGACCTCGTCGACGGTGATCGGGTCGCGGAACATCGCCTCGGGGTTGAGCGCCGCGTTCGCCCGCGCCTCCACGGCGACCTCGGCGAGCTGCTCCAGGGTCGTCCCGTACTCGTGCATGTGGCGGCGGGCGGCCATCGCGTACTTGGCGATCAGGGTGTGCCCGTACGGGACCTCGAACTGGAGCGGGCCGCGCGAGCCGAAGGAGAGGTTCGCGGTGCGGCGCCGGGCCTTGATGTCGGCGCGGGCGGTGGAGCCGTACACGAGCAGCACCGCGTTCGCGTGGCCGGCGGCTATCGCGTCGGCGGCGTGCGCGGCCATGACCTCCCAGGTGGCGCCGCCGACGGCGGTCGAGTCCACCCAGCGGGGACGCAGGCCCAGGTATTCGGCGACCTCGACCGGGGCGAGCGTGCCGAGCCCGGTCGAGGCGATGCCGTCGATCAGCGAACGGTCGAGGCCGCTGTCCGCGAGGGCGCGCCGGGCGGCCTGGGCGTGGAGTGCGTACGGGGTGGCCTCGTCGACGCGGCCGCTGTCGGAGAGGGAGACGCCGACGACGGCGACGCGGCGGGGGCTGCGTGGAGTGGCGGGCATGAATCTGACGGTACATCAGATTTGTCGAATCGGGACCGGCGTCTCTCTGGGCAACCGGCACCGTACCGCCCTAGCATGACGCACCGTCAGATACGGAGGGAGCTCCATGGACGCCGCCGACACAGCAGCGGACTCAGCCGCCCGCGCCACCGCGCCCGAGGTCGCGCTCGCAGTCGCGCTCACCGGGGAGCAGCAGAAGTTCCGCCACACCCTGCGCGACCTGCTCGCCGAACGGGCCGGACCAGGGGAGAACCGCGCCGCCACCCCCGAGGGATACGACACCGGGCTCTGGGCCCGACTGTCCGACACCCTCGGCCTTGCCGGGCTCGCTCTCCCCGCGGAGTACGGAGGCGCCGGCCGCGGGCCCGTCGAACTCGCCCTCGCCTGCGAGGAGACCGGCCGCGCCCTCGCGCCCTCCCCGCTCCTCGCCACCGCCGTGCTCGCCGCCCCGCTGATCGCCGCCCTCGGCACCCCCGACCAGCGCGCCGAACTCCTCCCGCGCATCGCCGCCGGGAGCCTGACCTGCGCACTCGCCGTGCCGGGCGGCTCCCTCGCGCTCGCCCTCGGTCTGACCGGCGACAACGCGGCGGAGCACTGGTCGGGCGGCGGCCGGGCCGGCGGGATCCAGGCGCGCGCCGTGGAGGGGGCCGGGGCCGGGCCAGGGGCCGGAGACGGAGACGGAGACGGGGGCGGGGCCGGCGAGGGGAGCGGGGCCGGGGCCGCGGGCTGGCGGCTGTACGGAGAGGCCGCCCAGGTCCTCGACGGACACAGCGCGGACCTGCTGCTCGTCGCCGCCCACACCGGCGGCTTCGCCCGGAGCCGCACGCTCCTCTTCCTGGTGAGGGAGCGGGAGGGCGGGAGCCCCGGGGTCGTACGGACCCGGCGGCCCGACCTCGACCTCACCCGCCCCCTGGCCACCGTCGAACTCCGGGACGCCGAGGCCGAACTCCTCGGCGAGGAACCGGCCGACGTCCTCGGCGCCCTCGCCGCCACCGGCCGCACCGCAGCCGTGATGCTGGCCGCCGAGGCGGTCGGCGCGGCCGGCGCCGCACTCGACCGGGCGATCGCCCACCTCGGCTCGCGCGCACGCTCCGGCCGGCCGACCGGCCCCTTCGACGCGCAGGCACACACGCAAGCACACACGCAGGCGCAGGCGGCCAAGGGCACCCTCGCCGACCTCTACGTCCGGGTCGAGGCCGCCCGCTCCCTGACGTACTGCGCGGCCCGGGAGCCCGGGCCCGGACCCGAGGGCGGGCCGCTCGCGCTCGCCCAGGCCCTGGAGGCGCTGCGCGCCACGGCGGGCGAGAGCGGCCGGCTCCACGGCGGCGACCCCGCCGGGGACGAGGAGGCACGGCTCTTCTTCCGGCGGGCCGCCTCCGACGAGCTGCTCTTCGGGCCCGCCCGGCGCCTCCGCGCCCGGGCGGCGGAACGGACCGGACTCTTCGGAGAGGTGGCGGCGTAGATGCCCGTCGGCGTGAGACTGATGCAGAAGGTGTCCTCGACGAGGACGTTCGCCCGGATCGCCCCGCACGTCATCCCCGCGATGGACAAGGCGGTGCACCGGCTGACCAGGGGAAAGGTGCTGCTCAGCGCCCGGATGCTGCCCGGGGTGATCCTCACCGCCCGGGGCGCGAAGAGCGGGCGGCCCCGGGTGACGCCGCTCGCCTGCATGCCGGAGCCGGACGGCGGCTGGCTGCTCATCGGCTCCAACTTCGGCCGCCCGGGCCATCCCGCGTGGACGGCGAACCTCCTCGCCCACCCGGATGCCGAGGTCAACTGGCGGGGCGAGGACATCGCCGTACGGGCGGAGCTCCTCGCGGGCGAGGCACGGGCCGCGGCCTGGACGTCGGCCCTCGCGTTCTGGCCGCCGTACGCCACGTACCAGCAGCGGGTGGAGCGGGAGATCCGGCTCTTCCGGCTGACCCGGCGCTGAGGTCCGTGCTGCCGTCCCGGAAACGGCGACGCCGACGGCGGTTCCGCTCCGTGGGGGCGGAGCGGTACCGCCGTCGGCGTCGACGACAGGACGGGTGAAGGAGGGAGGGGAGGGAGGTAGGGGCTATCTGGTCGGCTTCTTGCCGGTGATGCCCAGGTGGACCAAGAGGGCGAGGTTCGGCTTGAGTTCGGCCTGCTTGACGCCCCAGGTCTGGAAGCCCTTCTGGTGGCCGGCGACCGAGGCCAGCATCGCCACCAGGGAGCCCGCCATGGCGGCCGGGTTGACGTCCTTGTCGACCTTGCCCTTGGCCTGGAGCTCCTTCACCGCGTCCGTGAGGGAGTTGGTGACCGAGTTCAGGATCTTCATGCGGATCTTGTAGAACCGCTTGTCGCCCTCGGCGGCCCCGAGGTCGACGACCCGGAGGATCGCGTCGTGTTTGCGCCAGAAGTCCAGGAAGCCTTCGACGAGTTCCTCGGAGGTCTGCCAGCCGGCCTTGCCGACCCAGGAGCGGCCGGAGACCAGCTCGGTCAACCCGGCGCCCTCCTTGGCCATTTCCTCCGCGATCTCGAGAACCGCACCCTCGACGTCCGGGAAGTACTGATAGAACGTCGCGGGTGAAGTACCCGCCTTCCGGGCCACGTCGATGACCTTGACGTCCCGGTACGGCGAGGAGCTGAGCATCTCACCGAGGCAGTCGAGCAGCTTCTGCCGCGTCGCCTGGCCGCGTCGTCCGGCCACGCGGCCGTCGACGGTGCGTACTTGTCCTGTCATGCCGTCAGCTTACCGAGGGGGGATCGGCGCGCGATTCGGCCGACTGCAAATGGGGTGCGGCCCGGTTCCGGGAGCGTTCCGGGAGGTCGGGGACGGTCTGGGGCTCGGGGCGCGGGGGCGGGTTCAAGCCAAGGTCGTGGAGGCAGCGGTGGAGTCGCGGTGGAGTCGTCGGATCGGCCGGGGGAGCCCCGTACCCGAATAGGCTTATGAACAGCCTGTGGACAACTTCGGTGGACAACTCAAGCGCCCCAAGGGTTCCGACCCCATAAATCGCCTTTATGTTCGCATGTCGGGGCGTGCGGGAGACCCCCCGCGGTCCTAGCGTGGAATCATGGCCGTACGCACTGAGGGCACCCCCTGCTGGGTGGACGCGCAGCTCCCCGATCTCGAAGCGGGCAAGCGCTTCTATCGCGAGCTCTTCGGCTGGACCTTCGACCCCGACCGCGACGAAGCCCTCCTCGACGGACGCAGGGTCGCCGGGCTCCTCCCCAAGCGGGACGGCCGCATGCCCACCACCTGGACCGTCTACCTCGCCACCCAGAACGCCGGCACCCTCGCCGAGCGGATCAAGGCGGCCGGCGGGCAGATGGTCATGGAGCCGTACCCTGTCGGCCCGTTCGGCGTCCTCGCGCTCGCCGCCGACCCCGGCGGCGCCGTCTTCGGACTCCGCCAGGCGGGCGACGACGACGGCTTCGAGAAGACGAACGAACCGGGCGCCTTCTGCTGGATGGAGGTGTACACCCGCCGGCCGGACGCCGTCGACACCTTCTACGCCACCGTGTTCGGCTACCTCGGCCGCCAGGCCGACGCCGACGAGGAGGGCAGGGCGGCCGGCTTCGACTACCGCGTCTGGTCGCCTCCCGGCTCCCGGCCCGGCGACGACAGCGCCTTCGGCGGGCGGGCCGTCATCACCGACGACTTCCCCGCCGAGATGCCCGGCCACGTCCTCGTCTACTTCGTCGTCGAGGACTGCGACGAGGCCTGCGCGACCACCGTCCGGCTCGGCGGCCGGGTCGCCACCCCGCCCTTCGACACCCCGCACGGCCGCATCGCCGTCCTCCACGACAACCAGGGCGCCCGCTTCGCGGTCCTCGAGGAACCCGCCACTACGCCCTGATCCGCCCCGGTCCGGTGCCTCGACGCGAGCGAGCCCAGATGCGCGCCCACGAGCTCAAGCACCCGTTCGTCCCCGGGCGGGAGGCCTTCGAGTCGAGTGCGGATCGTCACACCTGACGACCCCGGGGCCACGTCAGACGGCTCGATCGCCCGTAGAGCGGAGTCGGACATGCGGCCCCGCCCCGACTGTCCAGTGGTCGGAGACCCCAACCGTCACCGTCCGTAGACGTGACGGCCACTGTTGCATCCGCACCGTGAGCTTCGCACCGCCCGCCGTGCCACCAAAACCCGTACAAAAGCGCCGCTACCGCACATGTACGCCACAACAAGCGACATCTCGAACACTCACTCGCGTTCATGGAAACCGAACAGGCGACACCCCGATCCGCCCCCGGGTTCGCAACCAGGCCCTCGGACAGGAAGAATCAGGGCCACGGGGCCGTACTTTCATGGCCCGTACGGGGAGGTGGCAGGCAAGTGGAACAGCTGACGCAGCACGACCCGAGACGTATCGGGCCCTTCGAGGTGCTGGGCCGGCTCGGCGCGGGCGGAATGGGCCTGGTCTATCTCGCGCGCTCGGCCTCGGGCCGGCGCGTGGCGATCAAGACCGTGCGCACGGAGCTCGCCGAGGACCAGCTGTTCCGGGTCCGCTTCACCCGGGAGGTGGAGGCCGCCCGGGCGGTCTCGGGCTTCTACACGGCCGCCGTGGTGGACGCCGACCCGCGGGCCGCCGTGCCGTGGCTGGCCACCGCCTACGTCCCCGCGCCCTCCCTCGAAGAGATAGTGAACGAGTGCGGGCCGCTCCCGGCCCAGGCCGTGCGCTGGCTCGCGGCCGGTGTCGCCGAGGCCCTCCAGTCCATCCACGGCGCGGGCCTGGTCCACCGCGACCTCAAGCCCTCCAATGTCCTCGTCGTCGAGGACGGCCCCCGGGTGATCGACTTCGGCATCGCGTCGGGCGTCTCCAACACGCGCCTGACCATGACCAATGTCGCCGTCGGCACCCCCGCCTACATGTCGCCCGAGCAGGCCCGCGACTCGCGCAGCGTCACCGGCGCGAGCGACGTCTTCTCGCTGGGCTCCATGCTGGTCTTCGCCGCCACCGGCCACGCGCCCTTCCACGGCGCCAACCCGGTCGAGACCGTCTTCATGCTGCTCCGCGAGGGCCCGGACCTGGAGGGCCTGCCCGACGAGCTGCGGCCCCTCATCGACTCCTGCATGCAGATGGACGTCACCCGGCGGCCCAGCCCGGCCGACCTCCAGGCCCAGCTCGCCCCGCACCTCTTCGGTCCCGGCAGCGACGACAGCGGCACGGCCTCGGCCTGGCTGCCGCACCGCGCCACCGCCATGATCGAGGAGCGGCGCAACGGCGGCCGTTCCGTCCCCGGGCCGACCGCCCCGCCGATGCCGCCGCGCCCGCCCCGGGAACCCGCCGACTGGTCCGGCGACCCGCGCTCCCCGGAGCCCGGCCCGGGGCCCTCCGGCGGTCGGCGGCCTTCGCACGTCGATGGCGGCCGGCAGCCCTCACACGCCGATGGCGGCCGGCAGCCCGAGCCCGCGCACCTCGGCGGCCGGCACGCGGGTCCCGCCGAGAGCGCCGGCGGCCCCGTCCGCCTGGGCGGCGCCACCGTCCCGATCGGACCGGGCCCCCGGGTCTCGGACACCCGGGCCGCGCTCGCCGTCGGCCGGAGCGCCGACGCGGGCCCGGCCACCGGCTGGATCAGGCCGCCCGCCGGCGGCCCGCACGGCGCCGAGCCCGGCCCGCTGCCCGGCTCCCGCCCCGTCTCCGTACCCCCGCAAGGGGAGGCCGCCGCACCGGCGCAGCCGCCGGAGCCCGGCCCCTGGCGGCCCTGGCGCTTCCGGATGTCGAACGACGTCTGGGGCACCCCGGTCGTCGACGGCGACCTGCTCTACGTGACCTCCTTCGAGGTGCACGCCCTGGACACCGGGAGCGGCCGGCGCCAGTTCAAGACCCGGGACGTGGCCTGGTCGATGGCCGTCGCCTCGGGCCGTATCCACGCCTCCGACGGCCCCACCCTGTACGCCCTCGACGCGACGGACGGCAGCGAGCGCTGGCGGCTGCACACGGACGCCTGGGTGTACTCCCTCCAGGTCGACCGGGGCACGGTCGTCACCGGGACGCGCGGCGGCGGGGTCCAGGGCTGGGAGGCCTCCAACGGCGCCAAGCTGTGGGAGGTCACCGGCGCCCAGACCGACTTCGAGACCCCGGAGGCGGGGCCCGCCGTGCACGGCGACACCGTGTACGTGTGGCGGGAGGCCCGGCTCCAGGCCCTCGACGCCCGGACGGGTGTGGAGCGCTGGTCGTACCCGATCGGCGACGCCGCCTCCTGCGCCGGCGTGCCCATCCGGGTCGCCCCGGCCGAGGACGGCTGCGTGTACGTCTCCGCCGGCACCCGGGTCCTCTCGATCGACATCGCCGCCGGGCACGTCCGCTGGCACTTCGAGGCGCCCGCCGTCTTCCTCTCCCCGCCCGCGTTCGCGCCGGGACCGGCCGTCACGGGCGGCGGCGTGTACCTCTCCGACCACCTCGGCACGGTGTACGCGCTCGACGCCACGACCGGCCAGGACCGGTGGCGGATCGCGACCGAGCCGCGCCAGTCGGCGGAGCCGGTGCTCGTCGCCGACGGCAATGTCCACGTCGGCAGCGGCAGCGCGCTCTACACGCTCGACGCGGTCACCGGCACCCCGAGGTGGCGGTTCGCGGCGGGCGGCGAGCTCGTCGGCTCCCCGGTCGTCGCCGACGGACGGGTGCACTTCGGCTCCGCCGACCACGTCCTCTACACCCTGGACGCGACCGGCGGCCAGCTGCGCTGGAAGCTCGCGACCGGCGGCGAGATCACCGGCTCGCCGGTGGCGAAGGGCGGGGTCGTGTACGCGTGCAGCAAGGACCGCTGCGTGTACGCGCTCGACGCGGTCAAGGGCACGGCCACGGGCAGGGGGTCCGCTCCGCGCTGACGTCTGCTTCCCGCTAGCGCTGCTGCGGGGGCGGTGACTGCGGGGGCGGGCCGTCCCGGTCCGGGTCCCGGACCGGGACGTCGAACGGCTGGGTCGGCGCGGCGTACGGGGTCGAGGCCTGCGGATGGTGGTCAGGTCCATCGCCGGGACCGTCCGGCGGCGGGCCGTCCAGTGTGGGGTGGGTGGGCCGCGGCTCGTGGTCCACCGGCTTCACCCGGTGCGCGTGGGTCCGGCCGGACATCACGAGCGCGCCGAGCAGCAGCAGGGCCCCGCCGCCGAAGGCGTTCGCGACACCGTCACCCAGGCCCCTGCCGTCGCCGGAGATCACGAGGCTGCCCTCGGCCTGGCCGACCCGCACCATCCAGAAGACGGTGAAGCCGAGGACGACGAGGCCGGCGAGGGCGACGAGCAGCCGGGAGCGGAGGGCGACCCCAACGACCGTGACGAGGGCGGCGAAGGCGAAGGGCAGCAGGATCGAGCCGATCACCTCGGCCTTTGCGTCCGTGATGCCCGTGAACAGCTCGTCGATCGCGTAATCGCGTCCGTGACGGCCGTCGTACCAGGCACGGAAGGGGCTCCAGACGGCGGCCGTCGCTCCGGCGAGGGCCAGGACCGAGCCGATGACGTTACGGAGCATCGATCGGCCTCCTTGAGGGATCCGGCTCTCGCTCCCGACGCTACGCCGGGTCCGGGGGCCCCGCCATGCGGCACAAGCCATCCCCTAGGGTGGCGCGGACACGACATGGAGACACGGGGAGGGCCGATGGTGCGCACGCGCCTGAAGATGGCGGCGACGCTCACGGTGGTGGTGCTCGCGCTGACCGGATTCCAGACAGGTCACGGCAGCAGCAGCAGCAGTGGCAGCGGCGGCGGCAGCGGGAAGAGCAAGAGCGGCAAGAGCCGCGGTCACTCGGACGACGACGACTCGGGCGGCGGTTGCTCCAGCGACGAGAAGAGCAACGACGACTACAGCGGCTCGGGCGGCTCCGGGTCCCAGACGACGGCGCCCACCCCCACCGCCTCCCGCGCGGTGGCCGAGGTCGTGGTCGTCGACTGCGTGAAGCCCGCGCAGCGGAAGCGGAAGGGCAAGCCCGCCCGCAAGGCGGACACCACGGCGACCCTGCGGATCACCTCGAAGAGCGCGTACACGGAGACGTTCGCGGTGACCCTGGAGTTCAAGGGCTCCTCGGGGGCCGCGGTGGACTCGGCCGAGGCCCTCGTCACCGTCGAGGGCGGTGCGACGAAGACCTTCGAGGTCGCGATGAAGACCCCGAAGGCCGTCGACCAGGTGAGGAACTGCTGGGTGTACGACGTGCGCGAGGAGCCCGGCGCGACCGCGACCCCCTCGGCCACCGACGCTGCCACCGCCTCCGTCACTTCCTCCGCTACCTCGTCCTGAACCCCGCCCCTACCTCGTCCTGAACCCCGCCCCCCGCCGGGTGAACAGCTCCGCCTGACGTTCCGGCGTCAGGTTCCCCAGGGCGACCAGGTGCGGCGCGTGGGCGAGGGCCGGGGTGCGGGACGGCTCCGTGACCGACCAGAGCGCCCGGACCGTGCCCTGGACGGCCTCGGTCGGATGCGCGGCGATGACGGCGGCGGCCCGCACGGCGGCCTCCAGGGCCCCGCCGGCCGGGGTCAGCTCGGAGACGAGCCCCGTCTCGTACGCGCGCCGGGCCGAGACCCGTTCCGCGCTGCCCATCAGGGCCATCCGGGCGATCTCCCCGTAGGGCATCCGCTGCGCCATGTGGATGGTCTCGAAGGCGCTGACCATCCCGTAGGTGGTGTGCGGGTCGAAGAAGGTGGCGTCCTCGCCCGCGACCAGGAACTCGGCCTCGCCGAGCAGGTAGAACGCCCCGCCGCAGGCCATGCCCTCGACGGCGGCGATCACCGGTTTCCACAGGTCGTTCGCCTTGGGGCCGATCGTGAGGAGGGGGTCGTCGATCGTGTACGGGGACGAGGGCTGCGGGATGTCCCCGACGGCGTCCCGGTCGATGCCGGTGCAGAAGGCCCGCCCCCCGGCCCCGGTGACGACGATCGCGCGGACCTCGTCCTCGTACCGGAACCCCCGCCAGACGGCGGCGAGCTCACGGGCCATGCCCAGGGTGATCGCGTTGTGCTTCTCCGCCCGGTCGAGGGTGACGACGGCGACCCCGGTCTCCTTGTCCCGCCCGACGCGGATGCCGGCGGTGCCCGGGGTGCTCACCCGCGCTCCAGGAGCCAGCGCGGGACGGTGACGCCGTCGACCTCCGTGAAGGCGACCTTCACCGGGGCGCCGATGCGCAGCCGACCCGGGTCGACCGAGTTCAGGGGTGCGTCGGGGGTGGTGACGACGTTGCCGACGAGGCGGATGCGGGGGGCCTCGGCCAGTTCGACGAGGACCGCGTTGTACCCGGGCTGGGCGGCGTAGTCGGGCAGGAGCGGCGGGTGGGGCAGGACGTACGACCAGATGCGGCCGCGTCCGGACATGAGCCGCCACTCGCTGTCGAAGGAGCGGCAGTGCGGGCAGCAGGGGCGGGGCGGGAAGCGCAGCTCGCCGCAGTCGGGGGCCGCGCAGGCCTGGACGCGGAGCTCGCCCCGGGCGGCGTACTCCCAGAAGGGAGCGCCGTCCTCGTCGGCGACGGGTGTCAGCATCGGCATCGGTGTCTCGGCTCCTCAGGCTCGAAGGAGGATCGCGGAGGTGGGGACGCCCTCACCGGCGGTGACCAGGCACGTGGCGGCGTCGGGTACTTGGGCGGTGGAGCTGCCGCGGAGCTGCTTCACGCCTTCGTTGATGAGGTTGAAGCCGTGGACGTACGCCTCGGAGAGGCCGCCGCCGCCGGTGTTGAGGGGCAGCCGGCCGCCGATCTCCAGGGCGCCGCCCTCGGTGAACGCGGCGCCCTCGCCGCGCCCGCAGAAGCCGTAGCCCTCCAGGGAGAGCGGGACGAGCGGGGTGAAGGCGTCGTAGATCTGGGCGACGTCGACGTCCTCGGGGCCGAAGTCGGCCTGTTTCCAGAGGTGCCGGGCGGCGGTCCAGGCGGGTCCGGAGAGCGGGTCGTCGTTCCAGTAGTTGACCATGCCGTGGTGCTGGGCGGGCAGGCCCTGGGCGGCGGAGTGCACGTACACCGGCTTCTGGCGGCAGTCGCGGGCCCGCTCGGCGGAGACGATGACGCAAGCCAGCGCCCCGTCGGTCTCCAGGCAGTTGTCGAAGAGGCAGAGGGGTTCGCTGATCCAGCGGGAGGTCATGTACATCTCGCGGGTCATCGGGCGCTCGTACATGATCGCGGCGGGGTTCTGGTTGGCGCGGTTGCGGCAGGCGAGCGCGACGTTGAAGAGGTGGTCGCGGGTGGCGCCGTACTCGTGCATGTAGCGGCGGGCGAGCATGCCGATCTCGTCGGCGGGGCGGAGCAGCCCGAAGGGGCGGGTCCACTGGCCGGGGGTGGCGAGCTGGGCGGCGGTGTTGGTCCATGGCCGGGGTCCGGAGCCGCGTTTGCGGGAGCGCCAGGCGACGCCGACGCTCGCCTGCCCGGCGGCAATGGCGGCGGCGAGGTGGCCGACGGTGGCGCAGGAGCCGCCGCCGCCGTAGCCGACCTTGGAGAAGAAGGTGACGTCGCCGGCGCCGATGGCCTTGGCGACCTCGACCTCGTCGGTCTCCTCCATCGTGTACGAGGCGAAGCCGTCGACCTCCGAGGGGTCGATCCCGGCGTCGTCGAGGGCGGCGAGGATCGCCCGGCAGGCGAGGGCCTTCTCGGACTCGGGGAGCTGTTTCGCGAAGGCGGTCTGTCCGATTCCGACGATGGCCGTGGCGTCCTTGAGCACCGAACCTCCTCCTGGGGCATGACTACTGACAGCGCGTCAGGTTACAACTAATCTGACGGATAGTCAGCTACAGGGAGGGTGGGTATGCGCGGCGACCTGGAGTGGGGCACGATCCCCGGGCTCGTACGGGCGGCGGCCGAGCGGTACGGGGAGCGGGAGGCGGTCGTCGACGGACGCGCCCGCGTCACGTACGCCGAGCTCGGCGAGCGCGTCGAACGGGCGGCCGCCGCCTGTCTGGCCACCGGGATACGGGCGGGGGACCGGGTGGCGGTCTGGGCCCCCAACACCCTCGACTGGATCGTCTCGGCGCTCGGCGCCGTCACCGCGGGCGCCGTCCTCGTCCCCCTGAACACCCGCTTCAAGGGCACCGAGGCGGCCTACGTCCTCCAGAGCTCCCGGGCCCGCCTGCTCTTCGTCACCGGCACCTTCCTCGGCACCTCGTACGTGGCCTCCCTGCGCCGCTCGGGCGTCGCCCTCCCGGACCTGGAGAAGGTCGTCGTCCTCGGCGACACCGCGCCCGACGAGGCGGGCTGGACGACCTGGAAGGCCTTCCTCGCGGAGGGCGACCGGATCCCGGCCGCGCGGGTCCGCGCCAGGGCCGACGCGATCGACCCCTCCAACCCCTCCGACATCATCTACACCTCGGGCACCACGGGCCGCCCCAAGGGAGCCGTCATCGGCCACGCCCAGACGCTGCGCTGCTACGAGGTCTGGTCCGGACTGGCCGGCCTCCGCGAAGGCGACCGCTACCTCGTGGTCAACCCCTTCTTCCACACCTTCGGCTACAAGGCCGGGATCCTCGCCTGCCTCATGCGCGGCGCGGTGATCGTCCCGCAGCCCGTCTTCACCGTGGACACGGTCCTCGCCAACGTCGCCGCCGAGCGCATCACGGTCCTCCCCGGCCCGCCCACCCTCCACCAGTCCCTCCTGGACCACCCCGCCCGCGCCGCGCACGACCTCTCCTCGCTCCGCCTCGTCGTCACGGGCGCGGCCGTGGTCCCGCTCCGGCTCGTCGAGCGGCTCCGCACGGAGCTGGGCGTCGGCACGGTCCTCACGGCGTACGGACTCTCCGAGGCGAGCGGCATCGTCACGATGTGCCGCCGCGACGACCCGGACGAGACCGTCGCCACCACCTCGGGCCGTCCGATCCCGGACACGGAGGTCCGCCTCTCGCCCACCGGCGAGGTGCTCGTCCGGGGCCACCACGTCATGCGCGGCTACTTCGAGGACGAGGCGGCGACGGCGGCGGCGATCGACGGGGACGGCTGGCTGCACACCGGGGACGTCGGCGTCCTGGACGAGGCGGGGAACCTGCGGATCACGGACCGGCTGAAGGACATGTTCATCGTGGGCGGCTTCAACGCCTATCCGGCCGAGATCGAGCAACTCCTCGGCCTCCACCCCGACATCGCGGACGTCGCGGTCGTCGGCGTCCCCGACCCGAGGCTCGGCGAGGTGGGCAAGGCCTTCGCGGTGCGCAGGGCGGGGGCGCGGGTGACGGCGGACGACCTGATCGCCTGGTCCCGGCGGGAGATGGCGAACTACAAGGTGCCGCGGCAGGTCGAGTTCGTGACGGAGCTGCCGAGGAACGCGAGCGGGAAGGTGGTGAAGGGGGAGCTGAGGGCGAGGGGCTGACGGCGCGGGCTGATGGCGCGGGCTGACGGCGCGGGCTCACGGCCCGGGCTCACGGCCCGGGGGAGTGCAACCAACTCCCCACGTGTACACGTCATACGAGCAGTCCTACGCTCCCCTTACCTCGCCCCCTCCTCCAGGAGCAGCCGGTGTCGACGCAAGAGATCCGCCTCACCCTCACGCCACAGCAGGCCGCCACCGGCGTCGTCATACCGGTCAACCTGCCGACGGGCCCCGTGCAACTCGCCGTCCCGCCCTGCCGCAACGGCGACCTGGTCCCCGCCCGGCTCGGCGACGGCGTGGTGTACGTGCGCATCACGGTCTCGGGCGGCAAGAAGTCCGGCGTCCTGGGCTGCCTGGTCCCGCTCGTCGTGATCGGCGCGCTCGTAGGCGGCGCGTTCCTCCTCAACGACGACGACAAGGACTCGGCCGGCTCCATGGGTCCGGGCCCGATCCCCACGTTCTCGGTCTCGCCCTTCCCGAGCCTCGACCTCGACCCCACCGCGACAGCCACTCCCACCGAGGAGGAGCCCGAACCGTTCGACAAGGGCACCTGCCTCAACGGCCGGCTGCCCGACTCGGAGACCGCGCAGAGCGTCGACGACGTCGAGGAGGTCTCCTGCTCGGCGTCGGACGCCCACTACAAGGTGATCCAGACGTTCCCGTTCACCTCCGACATGAACAAGTGCAACGCCAATCCCAAGACGGAGTACGCCTTCTCCCACCGGTACACGATGAACGGCACGGTCATCAGCCAGTACGTGTACTGCCTGATCGGCCTGGGCTCCTACGCCCGCTGACTGAACGCGAAACGGAGAGGGGCCTCGGATTCCATCCGAGGCCCCTCTCATCTGCCGCCGACTTGTGTGGGGAGGCTTACCCGACAGCAGAAGAACTTGCTAAACCGGGTTTCGTTCCAGCCCGTTGGCCGCTGATACCGCCCGCTTCTTGTAGCGAAAGACGAGCCAGCTGATTACGGCGACCTGAAGGGCGAGCCAGAGCACCATCTCCAGGGGGCCGAAGCCACTGCCTATGACTGCAAAGCTCACCGTGAACGCAACAAGCGTCAGGACGATTTGCAGGATGAGCGCCCTCATGGAATCTCCCAGTGCCTACGAGCCGGTGGTGAAGGTCACGCTGCCGTTACCGTAGACCTTGGTCTTCACCCAGGGGTACGTGTAGGAGCAGGCGATGTTGGTGATGACGCAGTGAGCCATCTTGCGCTTCATGTACGAGGTGGCGGAAAGTGTCTGGTTCGCCGATGTCACCTGGTTGATCTGGCGTTCCCTCGGCTCGACCCAGTCCACGGCGTTGGTGGTGTCGTCGGCACGGTATCGCCAGGCGCGGACCTTGCCGCCGCCGTAGTTGAATTCGGCCCAGTGGTGGTACTTGTAGATAACATCGCCGAGGTAGCTGTAGTGGGTACGGATGACGTGGGTCTTGCGCCACGTGCCGCCGGTGATACGCGGTGCGATGCCGGTGGGCTGGGCGCTGTCGGTTTCGGCCGGCAGGACTTCCCGGTCCAGCAGGGTGGAGTCGGCGGTGGACGACGGCTCGAAGTCGGCGGCTTCCGCCGGTGACAGCGGCTGCCCGTTGGCGGCGTCGACCGGCTGGCCGTCCTCGTTGAGGTCGGCCTGCTTGATCACGGTGGTCGGTGCCCGACGCGGATCCGGGAGCTTGGCGGCGAGCTCCGGATTCGACTGGATGAGGTCGATGTCAGCCTGGGACCAGGTGCCGTCGAATGTCCGCTGGATCGCCGCCTGAACGGCAGGGTCCGAGGGGTCGGCAATCGTCGCGGCCATTGAAGTGGCCGACATCAGACCGGTCAACAGCGACGCAGAGAGGGCGACCGTTCCGACAGTGAGCCGCCACTTCTTGTGGGTCTCGGTGGCGCCTGCATGGCGAAGATTCACTATAGTTGCCTTTTGGGTAAGAAGTTGCGGGCGCTGCAACTGACGCACTCATGGCCTAGGAACCGCGTGCGCAGAGGTAGTGCCCGCAGCCCCGATGTGTTCCCGGGGCGTCACGGACCGTAAGGCTTCGTTGATCAAGTTGTCTAGCCCATTAGTGTGCGCTGAGTAATTGCCCCAGCAGGGAAAAACCGGACCTCGGGTCTGATTCCGTCACGCCTTTTCTGGCGTATGCCCGAAACGTATGCAATGCCAGTGGCAGGAATCTCCACAATCGGAGAGTCTCATTCCGAAGGTCCGCGTCCCGTAAGCGCCGCCGGGCCTGGCGTCGGCGGCCCTGCGATGGCCCCGGTCGCCACCCGCGCCGCACCCTTCTCACCTGGCGACTCTTGGTGTGCTCGCAGCGACCGGTCTGGCCTGGCGGCTCGATTCACCGACGGCCAGGCCTCGATCTCCTGTGTGGCCGTCACGAGTCGGCGTGACAACGGCGGCCCGAGAGGGCACACCTGTTCATCACAGGCGAGGGCCGGAAACAGCGGACCCGGTCGCTTATCGCCACCGTGAATGTTACTCCTTGTGATCACTGGCGCGAGTGGCCGGAGGGCGCCCACATGACTCAGGAGCCGCATCTCGACCGATCGATCCGTCAGGTCACTCCGACGCCGTCCGCGCACGCAGGAGGGGCCGGGCAGTTGCCCGGCCCCTCCTCGCGGTGGTCCGATCGCGTTGCGCACGGGCCCTGCCCGGACGGATCCCCCCTGGGTCCGTCGGGTGTCCCCCGAGTCCGTGTGCTCCCCCGTCGACCGGACCTCCCTGATCGGCCTCGGCAGCTCCCCCGAAGTCGCCGCCGCGGCCTTTCCCCGTCGGGAATGGTCTACTTGGCCGGCTCCGACGTCGCGTGCAGGTCGTCGGTCGTGGCGACGGGCGGCTGCTTCGGGGTCAGGATCTTGTCCGCGATCGCGTTCGCGGGCTCGGACGTGGCGTGCAGGTCCTTCGTGACGATCTGCTCGCCCCCCGTGCCGGTGGCGTGCAGGTCCTGCGGCTTGACGATCGGGTCCGTGGCGTCGATGTCGCCCATGGTGGTCCCTTCCTGATGGATGGCTTCGCGTGCTGGTGTGTGGAGCCCGCCCGGCTGTTCCCCCGTGGACGGTCGGACGGGCCCCTAGGGGCCGTTCACCCTAGTGCTTCGGAGATACGGCTTCACCGGCGACCCGTGTGCCCCCCGACGCGACGGATCGTTGAGGACAACTCTGCCGGGGGGCGATAAACGAATGATGAACGTTCGTTGGAACGGCCTGGGATCAGGCGGCCATGCGCGCTGCCAGAAGCGCCCTGACCTCGGACGCTTCCGGGACCGACAACTCCTCGTAGATGTCGAGGGCTTCCTGCCAGCAGACCTGGGCACGCCCCGACTGCCCGATTCCGTGGAGCGCCCGGCCCAGGACCGTGAGGACGTTGCCGCGCCGCCATTCGCCGCCGATGCCGCGGAGTACGGTCAGTGCCTTCTCCGCGCTCGCGGCGGCCGCCCCGTACCTGCGCGCGGCGATGTCGACCTCGGCGATACGGAAGAGGGCCATGCCCTCCCACAGCCTCTGCCGGCTGTCCACGAAGACGTCGAGTGCCTCGCGGAGCCGCCGCCCGGCGGCGGGGAGTTGTCCGCTCTCGGTGAGCGCGAGGCCGAGGGCGTAGCGCCCGTTCGCGCCTCTGAGGGCATGGCCCATGTCGTCGTACATGTCCACCCCTTGCTGGGCCATCCGGACGGCGTCCTCCCGCCGGCCCGTCGCGAGGTGGATGCGGGAGAGGTTGCACAGTGCCGCGGCCTCGCCGGCGCGGTCCCCGGCGGCACGGAACTCGGCGATGGCCAGCGTGAGGTGCCTGTCCCCGTCCTCGTAGCGCGTCTGGTAGAGCGCGATGGCGCCCCTGGCGTTCGAGGCCCAGCACGTGGGGAGCGGATCCTCGACGGACCGGGCCATGCGGACGACCTCCTCCGCCTCCTGCTCGGCGCGGTCGAAGCGTCCCTGGTGGTGGTGCACGTACGCCAGGGTCAGGGCCGCCCGGCCCTCGGTCCGTACGTCGCCGGTACGCCGCGCCGCCTCCCGCAGCACCGTCGCCACCGCCTCGTACTCGCGGGAGTTCGCGCCCGACTCCGCCAGGTCCAGTGACGCCCACAGCAGGTCCACCGCTCGGCGGAGGGTCGTCGGGGACGGGGCCGACTGGCGGACCGTGGCCAGGAGGCAGTTGGCCTCCGCGTAGAGCCAGTCCTGGGCCGTGTGGCGGTCGGTGAAGGTGAGGCCCTCATGGGTCGTGGGTTCCAGGTGGTCGACCAGGCGGTCGCCCGGGCGCTCGATCGCGTACACCCTCGCCGCCGTCGAGAGGTAGAAGTCAAGGAGGCGGGAGAGCGCCGACTCCTTCTCCGACGGGGGCTGCTCGTCGCGGTCCGCGCAGGCACGCGCGTAGAGCCGGACCAGGTCGTGGTAGCGGTAGCGGCCCGGTGCCGCCGATTCCAGGAGGGACGTGTCGACCAGGGCCTCCAGGAGGTCCTCGGTGTCCCGGAGGGGGAGGTCCAGGACGGCCGCCGCGGCCGCGAGCGAGATGTCCGGGCCGTCGGCGAGGCCGAGGAGGCGGAAGGCGCGGGCCTGGGCCGGTTCGAGCTGGCCGTAGCCGAGTTCGAAGGTGGCCTTGACCGCGAGGTCGCCCGCCTGGAGTTCGTCGAGGCGGCGGCGCTCGTCGGCGAGCTTCGCGGCCAGGACCGAGACCGTCCACGTGCGGCGGGCCGCCAGGCGGGACGCCGCGATGCGGATCGCGAGGGGGAGGAAGCCGCAGGCGGCGACCACGTCGAGGGCCGATTCCCGTTCCGCCTGGACGCGTTCCTCGCCGACGATCCTCGTGAAGAGCTGGAGCGCCTCCTCCGGGGACATCACGTCCAGGTCCACCAGGTGCGCGCCCGCCAGGTCGACCATGCGGATCCGGCTGGTCACCAGGGCCGCGCAGCCGGCCGTTCCCGGGAGCAGCGGGCGGATCTGGGCCGCGTCCCGGGCATTGTCCAGGAGGACGAGGACCCGGCGGCCGTCGAGCGTCGAGCGGTAGAGCGCGGCCCGGTCGTCGAGGGAGTCCGGGATGGCCGAGTCGGGGGTGCCGAGGGCGCGGAGGAAGGAGCCGAGGACGGTTTCCGGGGCGGCGGCGCGGTTGCCCGCGCCCTGGAGGTCCACG
Organism: Streptomyces sp. NPDC058650; assembly: GCF_042717315.1. NCBI lineage: Bacteria > Bacillati > Actinomycetota > Actinomycetes > Kitasatosporales > Streptomycetaceae > Streptomyces > Streptomyces sp. NPDC058650. The sequence goes on along the minus strand of NZ_JBHXRL010000015.1, from coordinate 89,868 downwards.
TACAGCTGGCCGTCCGGGAAGTGCGGTCGGGCCTCGTGGGCGACGTGGACCGCGAGGGTTGTTTTCCCGACGCCGCCGATTCCCGCGAGCGCCGAGACGGCCATGACGTGTCCCTCGGCCGTCGCGAGGCGGCCGCCGAGTTCCCGTACGAAGGAGGCGCGGCCCGTGAAGTCCGGGACCGTGGCGGGGAGTTGGGCCGGGCGCGCCACGGGTGCGGCCGCCGGGGCCGCTTCCTCGACCGGGCGGGCCAGCTCCGCGTCGCCCTGGAGGATGCGCTGCTGGAGCCGGGAGAGTTCGGGTGTCGGGTCGACGCCGAGCTCGTCGGCGAGGAGCCGGCGCGTGTCCGCGTACACGGCGAGCGCCTCCGCCTGCCGTCCGCCCCGGTAGAGGGCGAGCATGAGCAGCTCGCGGAGCCGCTCGCGCAGCGGGTGCGCGGCGGTGAGGGCGGTCAGCTCGGAGACGGCCTCGGCGTGCGCGCCGACCTCCAGATCGATGTCGAGCCGGGTCTCCAGGAGCGTCAGCCGCCACTCCTCCAGTCGGGTCCGCTGCGTCTCGGCGTACGGGCCGGGTACGGAGGCGAGCACCTCGCCGTCCCACAGGGCGAGGGCCTCGGCGAGCCGGGCCCGGGCGCCCGCCCGGTCTCCGGAGGCCCGCAGCTTCTCGGCCGCGGTGGCCAGTTCCTGCGCGGTGAGGAGGTCCAGGGCCTTGGTGTGCAGGGCGTAGCCGCCGGATTCGCTGACCAGGACCTTGGGGTCCAGGGCCTTGCGGAGGCGGGAGGCGTACGTCCGTACCGCGGCGAGGGCCTGCGAGGGCGGTTCCTCGCCCCAGAGCGCGTCGATCAGCTCGGATGCGGTGGCGGTGCGCCCGCCGCGCAGGAGCAGGGCGGCGAGCAGGGCGCGTTGCTGCGGCGAGCCGGTGGGCAGGGCTTCGCCGTCCCGCCAGGCGCGTACGGGACCGAGCACGCCGAAGCGCAGCTCACCGCCGGTCGCGCTCGTGATACCCGTGCGCGCGCTCACCTCGGAATCCGTGCGCGCGCTCACCTCGGAATCCGTGCTCGCGCCCGCGTCGGCACCCGCGCCCGCCTTCCGAGCCCGCTGCACCGGAACTCGCGGCCCGTCTTCACGGCCCATAGCTCCCCCTGCCCGTACCGCTGGTTTCGCCCAGGACAGTCTGCCTTGTCCGGAGGGAGTCCGTCAGCATCGGGTCGGCCGAGAACGGGGCCGGGGGCGGGACTGGAGCGGGGCTGGAACCGGGCCGTTGCACGACCGTTGTGCGCCACGATAGCTGACGGGGCGTCAGATCAGCGCTACGGTGAAGGCCATGGAGAGCATGGAGAGTACGGAGAGCGGCAGGGAGAGTGGCATGAAGAGCGGCATGGAGAGCGGTACGGAGACCATCCCCGGGGACTTCCCGAGGATCATCTCGGTGGACGACCACACCGTGGAGCCCCCGCACGTGTGGCGGGACCGGCTCCCGTCCCGCTTCCACGACAGCGGCCCCCGGATCGTCCGCGCCCCCCTCAAGGAAATGACCTTCCTCGGCGGCAAGTTCGCGCCGGTCATGGGTGCCAAGGGCGACGACGGCCCCATCGGCGACTGGTGGGTCTACGAGGACCTGCACCGGCCCCTCACCCGGCTCGACACCGCCGTCGGCTACGACCGGGACGAGATACGGCTCGAAGTCATCACGTTCGAGCAGATGCGCCCCGGCTCCCACTCCGTCCCCGACCGCCTCGCCGACATGGACGTCAACCACGTCCAGTCCGCCCTCTGCTTCCCCACCTTCCCGCGTTTCTGCGGGCAGACCTTCACCGAGGCGAGCGACCGCGAGCTCGGCCTGCTCTGCGTCCGCGCCTACAACGACTGGATGGTCGAGGAGTGGTGCGGCCCCGAGGCGAACGGCCGGCTCATCCCGCTCACCCTCATCCCGCTCTGGGACCCCGAGCTCGCCGCCGCCGAGGTCCGCCGCAACGCGGCACGCGGGGTGCGGGCCGTCGCCTTCTCGGAGATCCCGCCCCACCTCGGGCTCCCCTCGGTCCACACGGACCACTGGGACCCCTTCTTCCGCGCCTGTGACGAGACCGGCACGGTCATCGCCATGCACATCGGCTCGTCCAGCCGGATGCCGTCCACCTCCGCCGACGCCCCGCCGGCGGTCGGCTCCACCATCACCTTCGCGAACTGCTGCTTCTCGATGGTCGACTGGCTGATGAGCGGCAAGTTCGAGCGCTTCCCGAACCTGAAGATCATGTACGCGGAGGGCCAGATCGGCTGGATCCCGTACATCCTGGAGCGCGCCGACGTCGTCTGGGAGGAGAACCGCGGCTGGGGCGGGGTCGCGGACAAGGTCCTGCGCCCGCCGTCCGAGCTCTTCGCCGGGCACGTCTTCGGCTGCTTCTTCGACGACGCCTTCGGCCTGAAGAACCTCGACTCGATCGGCGTGGGGAACGTCCTGTACGAGACGGACTACCCGCACTCCGACTCCACCTGGCCCAAGTCGCGCGAGGTCGGCGAGGCCCAGATGGGCCACCTGTCACCGGACGTCGTCGACCGCATCGTCCGCGGCAACGCGATCGACCTGCTGGGGCTGACGGCGGACGGCCTCTGGCGGCCGTAGAGGCCCCGCAGGAGGCGCAGGAGCCGTAAGGGTGCCGCAACCCCTTGTCTGATGGACCGTCAGGTACGAGCATGGGCTCGCTCGCATACATGACGGTTCGTCAGATCGAGGGGGTTTCCCATGGTGGTCTACGGGATGCAGCTGCCCGTCCAGTCGCAGTCCACCCTCTACGCCGAGGCCTGGGAGGCGGCCGCCGGCCCCGGTGACCTGCTCGCCGTCGCCCGCGCCGCCGAGGAGCACGGCTTCGACTACCTCGCGAGCTGCGACCACGTCGCCATCCCGCGCCGCCTCGCCGGGGCGATGAGCACCGTCTGGTACGACCCGGTCGCCACGCTCTCCTTCCTCGCCGCCGCCACCGAGCGCGTCCGGCTCCTCTCGCACGTCGCCGTCGTCGGGCTGCGTCATCCGCTCGTCACGGCCAAGGCGTACGCGACCCTCGACCACCTCTCCGGCGGCCGCCTGGTCCTCGGGGTCGGGGCCGGGCACGTCCAGGAGGAGTTCGAGGTGCTCGGGGTGGACTTCGCGCGCCGGGGCGCCGTGCTCGACGAGACCGTCGACGCGCTCCGGGCGGCCCTAGGCCCCGAGGAGTACCCCGAGCACCTGGGGGAGCGGTTCGCCTTCAAGGACCTCGGGCAGCTGCCCCGGCCCGCCCAGGAGCGGGTCCCCGTCTGGGTCGGCGGCTCCTCGCCTGCCGCCGTGCGCCGGGCCGCGCTCAAGGGCGACGGCTGGCTGCCGCAGGGCGACCCGCGCGACAGGCTCGCCGAGCAGATCCAGCGGCTCCTGCGGCTCCGCGCCGAGGCGGGGATCGCCGAGCCGATCACCGTCGGCGCGATCACCGAGGCGCTGTACGTCGGCGCCCCCGGCTGGGAGGTCGGCCGCCGCACCCTGAGCGGCTCCCCGGAGGAGCTCGCCGCCTCCCTGCGCGCGTACGGGGAGATGGGCGTGCACCAGATCCAGGTCCGGTTCCGCTCCCGGAGCCGTACCGAACTCATCGACCAGATGGCGGCCTTCGGCGCGGAGGTCGCCCCGCATCTGAACTGAGGAGCGTGGCAGGCATGGGCAAGCTCGACGGGCGGGTCGTCCTCGTCACCGGGGCGGCGCGCGGGCAGGGCGAGCAGGAGGCGCGGCTCTTCGCCGCCGAGGGTGCGCGGGTCGTCCTCGCGGACGTCCTCGACGACGCCGGCGAGGCGCTGGCCAAGGAGCTGGTGGAGTCGCCGGGGGAGGAGTCCGGGCAGGCGTCGGGGGAGGAACCCGGGCAGGCGTCGGGGGAGGCGCGGGCCGTCTACGTCCACCTCGACGTGACCAGCGAGGAGGACTGGGCGGCGGCCGTGGCCGTCGCCAAGGAGCGGTTCGGGAAGATCGACGGGCTCGTCAACAACGCCGGGATCCTCCGCTTCAACGAGCTGCTCTCCACTCCCCTGGAGGAGTTCCAGGCGATCGTCTCGGTCAACCAGACGGGCTGCTTCCTGGGCATCAGGACGGTCGCGCCCGAGATCGCGGCGGCCGGCGGCGGCACGATCGTCAACACCGCCTCGTACACGGGGCTCACCGGCATGGCCGGGGTCGGCGCCTACGCGGCGAGCAAGCACGCCGTCCTCGGGCTCACCAAGGTCGCGGCGCTCGAACTGGCCGCGCGGAACATCCGGGTGAACGCGGTCTGCCCCGGGGCGATCGACACCCCCATGAGCAACCCGGAGGGCGTGGACCCGGCGGCCACGGCCGAGCTGTACCGGAAGCTCGTGCCGCTCGGGCGGATCGGGCAGGCCGCGGAGGTGGCGGCCCTCGCGCTCTTCCTGACGGGGGAGGACTCGGCGTACATCACGGGTCAGCCGTTCGTGATCGACGGCGGCTGGCTGGCCGGCGTCAGCCTGTTCTGACGGGTCATCAGGTATTGACCGCGGTCGCTCCACGGTGCCACAGTCGGGCACATCAGAGATCTGACGGTTCGTCAGAAATAATGAGGACGGTGAACCCCTTGGAATTCGGGATCTTCGTACAGGGATACGTCGGCAAGCGGGCCGAGACCGATCCCGAAGCCGAGCACAAGGCCCTCATGGAGGAGACCGAGTACGTCATCCAGGCGGACAAGTCCGGGTTCAAGTACGCCTGGGCTTCCGAGCACCACTTCCTGGACGAGTACTCGCACATCTCGGCCAACGACGTCTACCTGGGCTACCTCGCCCACGCCACCGACCGGATCCATCTCGGCTCCGGCATCTTCAACCCCCTCGCCCCCGTCAACCACCCGGTGAAGGTGGCCGAGAAGGTCGCCATGCTCGACCACCTCTCCGGCGGGCGCTTCGAGTTCGGCTCCGGACGCGGCGCGGGCTCCCACGAGATCCTCGGGTTCATGCCGGGCATCACCGACATGAACCACACGAAGGAGATCTGGGAGGAGACGATCGCCGAGTTCCCCAAGATGTGGCTCCAGGACGAGTACGTCGGCTTCCAGGGCAAGCACTGGTCGCTGCCGCCCCGCAAGATCCTGCCCAAGCCGTACGGGAAGTCCCACCCCGCCATGTGGTACGCGGCCGGGTCCCCCTCCTCGTACGCCATGGCCGCCAAGAAGGGCCTCGGCGTCCTCGGCTTCAGCGTGCAGAAGGTCTCCGACATGGAGTGGGTCGTCGAGTCGTACAAGACGGCGATCAAGGAGGCCAGGGCGGTCGGCGACTTCGTCAACGACAACGTCATGGTCACCTCCACCGCGATCTGCGCGGAGACCCACGACAAGGCCGTCGAGATCGCCGTCTCCGGCGGCCTCAACTACCTCCAGTCGCTGCTCTTCCGCTACCACGACACCTTCCCCCGGCCCGAGGGCATCCCCGAGTGGCCCGAGCTGCTCCCCGAGTACTCGGCCGAGATCATCGAACTCCTCATCCAGGAGGAGCTGATGATCTGCGGAGACCCCTCCGAGGTCCTCGCCCAGTGCAAGCGCTGGGAGCAGGCCGGGGCCGACCAGCTCTCCTTCGGCATCCCGATCGGGATCCCGTACGAGGACACGATGAACTCGATCAAGCTCATCGGCGAGCACGTGATCCCCAAGATCGACACGGACCCGGTCCACCGCACCACCCGCTTCCGTCAGGCCGCGGGTTCCTGACGGGGGGCCCGCCCCCCGGCGCAGGCACCTGGGCCCGCCCCCCGGCGCAGGCGCCTGGGCCCGGCGAGGGCGGAGCCAGTCGTACGAACGCGGGGCGGCGTCTTCCCGGATCGCCGCCCCGTACAAGCCCCGGCCGGAGGCCGTTCCGCGGCGGCCCCGGTCCGGGGCGCACCCGCGTCCACGGACAGAAAGGGACCGTCATGCTCGACCACCTGATCACCGGCGCCACCGTCGTGGACGGCACCGGCGCCCCCGCCTTCACCGCCGACGTCGGGATACGCGCCGGACGCATCGCCGTCGTCGCCGAACCCGGGACCGTCCGCGAGGAGGCCCGGACCACCGAGGACGCCACCGGCCTCGTCCTCACCCCCGGCTTCGTCGACCCGCACACCCACTACGACGCCCAGCTCTTCTGGGACCCTTACGCCACCCCCTCCATGAACCACGGCGTCACCACCGTCGCCGGCGGCAACTGCGGCTTCACCCTCGCCCCGCTCCACCCGGACCGGCCCGAGGACGCCGACTACACGCGCCGCATGATGTCCAAGGTCGAGGGCATGGCCCTGGCGGCCCTCGAGGAGGGCGTCGACTGGAGCTGGTCGTCCTTCGCCGAGTACCTCGACGCCCTCGAAGGGCGGATCGCCGTCAACGCCGGCTTCATGGTCGGCCACTGCGCGCTGCGCCGGTACGTGATGGGCGCCGACGCCGTCGGCGGACAGCCCACCCCCGAGCAGCTGGAGCAGATGGTCTCCCTCCTCAAGGGGGCCATGGAGGCCGGGGCCTGGGGGCTCTCCACCACCCAGTCCTCCACCCACTCCGACGGCGACGGCGCCCCCGTCGCCTCCCGGCACGCCACGCCCGCCGAGCTGATCGCCCTCTCCCGGGCCGTCGGCGAGCACGAGGGCACCCAGCTGGAAGCGATCCTCGCGGGCTGCCTCGACCAGTTCTCCGACGCCGAGATCGACCTCTTCGTCGAGATGACGGCCGCGGCCGGACGCCCGCTCAACTGGAACGTCCTCACCATCGACGCCGCCGTCCCCGAGCGCGTCCCGCGCCAGCTCACCGCCTCCGAGCGGGCCCGCAAGTCCGGCGGCCGGATCGTCGCCCTCACCATGCCGATCCTCACCCCCATGAACATGTCGCTCGGCACGTTCTGCGCCCTCAACCTCATCCCGGGCTGGGGCGAGATCCTCGCCCTCCCCGTCCCCGAGCGGATCGCGAAGCTCCGCGACCCCGACGTGCGGGCGGAGATGCTGCGGCGCGCCGACTCCAAGGAGGCCGGGGTCTTCCGGCGGCTCGCCCACTTCGGCCGGTACGTCATCGGCGACACGTACAGCGCGGAGAACGAGGGCCTGAGCGGCCGGGTCGTGCAGGACATCGCCGCCGAGCGCGGCCAGGACGCCTTCCAGTGCCTCGTCGAGATCTGCGCCAACGACGACCTGAGGACCGTCCTGTGGCCGATGCCCAGCGACAACGACCCGGCGTCCTGGGCGCTGCGCCGCGAGACCTGGGACCACGAGGACGTGCTGCTCGGCGGCTCGGACGCCGGCGCGCACCTGGACCGGATGTGCGGGGCGCCGTACACGACCCGCTTCCTCGGCGACTGTCTGCGCGGCCGGAAGCTGGTGCCGCTGGAGCGGGCGGTGCGGATGCTCACCGACGAGCCGGCCCGGCTCTTCGGGCTGCGGGAGCGGGGCCGTATAGAGGAGGGCTTCCACGCCGACCTGGTCCTCTTCGACCCGGAGCGGATCGAGGCGGGCCCGGCGACGCTCGTGCACGACCTGCCGGGGGACAGCCCGCGGCTCGACTCGCGCGCGATCGGGATCGTCTCGGTCCGGGTCAACGGCGTGGAGACCGTACGGGACGACGAGGTGACCGGCGCGATTCCCGGCAAGGTGCTGCGCTCCGGCCGTGACACGAGGACGGTGGCGACGCGATGAGGACCGAGAGGCTGTTCATCGGCGGCGAGTGGGTCGAGCCCGACGGCGGCCACTACGAGGTGATCGACCCGGCCACGGAGGAGGTCGTCGGCCTGGCGCCGGAGGCGTCGCGCGCCCAGGTGTACGAGGCGGCCGCCGCCGCCCGCGAGGCCTTCGACTCCTGGTCCCGGACGAAGCCGGAGGAGCGGGCGGCGATCCTCGACCGGGCCGCGGACCTCATGGCCCGGGACGCCGAGGAGAACGTCCTGCTCGCGCGGGCCGAGACCGGCGCCACCACCGGCACCGCCCGCGGCATGCAGGTCGCGATCGGCTCCTCCCGCTTCCGGCGGTACGCCCGGGGCGCGATGGAGCCGGTCGAGCAGGCGCTGCCGCCGCAGATCAACGAGGCCGGGCCGATGGGCAAGGCCGGGGTGTTCGGCGCGGTGGCGGTGCGGCGCCCGGTCGGCGTGGTCACCTGCATCACCTCGTACAACAACCCCTGGGCCAACCCGGCGGGGAAGATCGCGCCGGCGCTCGCGATGGGCAACACGGTGCTCGTGAAGCCCGCCCCGCAGGACCCGCTCTCGGTGTACGCGATGACCCGGGCCCTGGCGGAGGCCGGTGTCCCGGCGGGGGTCGTGAACGTGGTCACCGGCTCCTCCGTGGAGTCCGGGCAGGCGGCCGTGGACTCCCCGGACGTCGACATGGTCTCCTTCACCGGCTCCACGGCCGTCGGGCAGGCGATCGGCGAGGTCTGCGGGCGCGCGCTGAAGCGGCAGCTGATGGAGCTGGGCGGGAAGGGGGCCGCGGTCGTCTTCGACGACGCGGACCTGGACTCCGCCGTCATGGGCATCGGGACGACCTTCGCCTTCTACAGCGGGCAGATCTGCACGGCCCCGACCCGGGTGCTCGCGCAGCGCGGGATCTACGAGCGGCTGATCGAGAAGCTGACCGGCTTCCTGACCTTCATGAAGGTGGGGGACCCGGCGGAGCGGGGCACGGTGGTCGGCCCGGTGATCTCGGCGGCCCACCGCGACCGGGTGGAGTCGTACGTCGAGCTGGGGCGGAAGGAGGGGGCGCGGGTCGTCGCGGGCGGCGAGCGTCCGGACTTCGCCAAGGGCTTCTACGTGGCCCCGACCCTGCTCGCCGACTGCACGAACGAGATGCGGGTGGTCCGCGAGGAGATCTTCGGCCCGGTCGTCGTGGTCGTCCCCTTCGACGAGGAGGAGGAAGGCATCGCGCTCGCCAACGACAGCGACTACGGGCTGATCGACTACGTGTGGTCGGGCGACGTGGCCCGTGCCTTCCGGGTCGCGGCCCGGCTGCGGGCCGGCGGGGTGGGCGTGAACACGATCGGGCGGAACATGGAGGCACCGTTCGGCGGATTCAAGAAGAGCGGGGTCGGACGGGACGTCGGCTCGTACGCGCTGCACGCGTACAGCGAGCTCCAGGCCGTCGTCTGGCCGGGCTGAGGAAGGGTGCGAAAATTCCTCGGGAAAATTTAGAAACGGACATTTAGGGCACTGCTGCGGTTCCCGCATATCGGACGCGGATCGACGGACCTGCCAGTTGGTCGGTCCGTTCCAGTCGTCGATCTTTCAATCATTGGCAGGTGCTCGCTTGCACCCGCTCAATGCAAGGCGATGAACGATCAAGTGAGCGGAGTTCGCTCTTCCGGATATGGAAACCGCAGCATTTAACGTCCTGTTCATGACTCAGGTGGAAGCGCGGCCCCAGGCCGGAGACACGGTAAGGCCAGTCGACGCCCCCGTCGGCGCCCAGGCCGTACGCACCAAGGGCCTCGGAGGCAACTCCGTCGGTCTGCTCGGCAGTGCCGTCATCGGCATCTCGACCGTCGCTCCCGTCTACTGTCTGACCTCGACGCTCGGCTCCACGGCCGGCGAGGTCGGCCTGCAGATGCCCGCGATCTTCCTCGCCGGCTTCCTCCCGATGCTCCTCGTCGCCTTCGCGTACCGGGAGCTCAACCGGGTCATGCCCGACTGCGGCACCTCCTTCACCTGGACCGTGAAGGCCTTCGGTCCCAAGATCGGCTGGATGTGCGGCTGGGGCCTCGTCATCGCGACGATCATCGTGCTCTCCAACCTCGCCGGCGTCGCGACCTCCTACTTCTGGCTCCTCGCGGGTGAGATCAGCGGCAGCGAATCCATCGCCGCCCTGGACGACAACAAAGCCGTCCACATCATCACCTGCCTCGCGCTCATCGCCGTCGCCACCGCCATCAGCTACCGCGGCATGACCGCCACCAAGGGCATCCAGTACGCCCTCGTCGGCCTCCAGCTCGTCGTCCTCGTCGTCTTCGTGGCGATGGCGCTGTCGAAGGCCGGCGACTTCGAGACCTCGGTCTCCTTCTCCTGGTCCTGGATGAACCCCTTCGCGGTCCAGTCCTTCGCCGCCTTCACCGCCGGCCTCTCGCTCTCGATCTTCATGTACTGGGGCTGGGACGCCTGCATGGCGACCAACGAGGAGACCACCGGCAGCGCGAAGACCCCCGGCCGCGCCGCGCTCATCGCGATGGTCGTGCTCGTCGCCTCGTACCTCGCCACCGGCATCGCCGCGCAGATGGTCGTCGGCTCCGGCGAGGAGGGCCTCGGCCTCGCCAACCCGGAGACCTCCGACAACGTCTTCGCCGCCCTCGCGGGCCCCGTCATGGGCCCGGCGCTCGGCATCCTGCTCTTCGTCGCGGTCCTCGCCTCGGCCGCCGCGAGCCTCCAGACCACCTTCATCCCGGTCGCCCGCACGGTGCTCGCCATGTCCACGTACGAGGCGCTGCCGAAGTCCTTCACCAAGGTCCACCCGGTGTTCAAGACCCCCGGCAAGGCCACGATCGTGGCCGGTGTCGCCACCGGCGTCTTCTACACCGTGATGACCCTCGTCAGCGAGAACGTCCTGGTCGACACGATCTACGCGCTCGGCCTGATGATCTGCTTCTACTACGCCCTGACGGCCTTCGCCTGCGTCTGGTACTTCCGCGGCGAGCTCTTCCGCTCCGGCCGGGACTTCGCCTACAAGGGCCTCATGCCGCTGCTCGGCGGGCTGATCCTCACGTCCGTCTTCGGCAAGACCCTCTACGACATGTGGGACCCGGCCTACGGCTCCGGCTCCGCCGTCCTCGGCGTCGGCTCGGTCTTCGTCATCGCGGTCGGGCTGCTGCTCCTCGGTGTCGTGATCATGCTGGTCATGCAGCGGAAGAGCCCGGCGTTCTTCCGGGGCGAGATCCTCACGAAGGAGACCCCGTCGCTGGTGGTCGCCGACTGACGGCAGCCGTACGTTCCTGAGTCGTACGTTCCTGAGTCATCCGAAACGCGAAGGTGGCGGCCCGTGGGGGGTCCGCCACCTTCGTCGTTCCGCTGGACGGGGTCAGTGCCCGGGGAGCAGGCGCTCCACCGCCGCGTTGGCCGGGGGCAGATCGGGCGTGCCGGCCGGCTTCGCCTTGGGGGCCAGAACGCCGCTGAGCGGGACGACGGAGGGCAGGTTCATGCCGCCGGTGTCGGCGGCGGCGGTCCCGGCGGTGGCGCCCGCGAGACCCGCGGCGGCGAAGGCGGTCAGGGCGGCTGCGGTGAGGATCCTCTTCATGCCCGCTCCAACGCGGACGGCCCGGATCCGGTTACGACCGGCGGCCGGGACGTCCTGATGGTCCGGTCGCCGTCGCCTACAGGCCGACCCCGGCCGGCTGCCGGACGGTGACGTTGAGCCGGTTGAAGAGGTTGGTGATCGCGACCGTCATGACGATCGAGGCGAGCTGCTTCTCGTCGAAGTGATCGGCGGCGGCGTCCCAGATCGCGTCCGGCACGGCGTCCGAGGCGTCGGCGAGCCGGGTCGCCGCCTCGGTGAGCGCGAGGGCCGCACGCTCCTCGTCGGAGAAGTACGGCGTCTCGCGCCAGGCGGCGACGGCGAACAGCTTCTCGTCGCTCACCCCGGCCTTCCTGGCGTTCTTCGAGCCGATGTCGACGCAGAAGCCACAGCTGTTGATCTGGCTGGCCCGCAGGTGCACGAGCTCCAGGGTGGACTCGGGGACACCGCCCTGGCGGGAGGCCTTCACCAGGTCCATGATCGCCGCTCCGGTGCCGGGCAGGACGTAGGCGGGGTTGGTCATGCGGGCCGTGGGCTGGTGCGTCGCCATGGTGATCGCTCCTCAGCGTCTCTCGTCGGTGGTTCGTTCGCTGCTTTCACCGCACTGACGAATCGCGCGCCGAGGATGTGACACGACGGGAGAAGTTTTCTTCCGGGAGCCCCCGGGAGCCCCCGGGAGCCCCCGGGAGCCCCCGGGAGCCCCCCGGGAGCCCCCCGGGAGTCCCTCGGGAGTCCGTCGGGCCCTACGCCTCCGCGATGAGGGCGGTCGCGACCGTGCGGAAGCCGAGCCGCCCGTAGAGCCTGGCCACGTCCGCGTCCGACGCCGTCAGGAACACGAGCTCCGCGCCCCGGGCGCGGGCGTCCTCGACGAGCGCGGCCGTCACCGCGAGCCCGAGGCCGCGGCGGCGGGCCGCCGGGACGGTGCCGACGCCGACGACCTCGGAGACCGGCCCGACGGGCTGGTGCTGCCCGGCCGCGAGGGCGTCGCCGGCGCTGTCGAGGGCCGCCGCGAGCCGGGTCAGCCCGGCCGTGATCCGCTCGCCGATCCGCTCGGCGGTGCCGGGCTTCGGCGCCATGCCGAAGGCCGCGTACGGGGCGGCGACGGCGGTCTCCAGGGCGGTGTCGTCGGCGTCGACCATCCGGACCGTGATCCCCTCGGGGCCCGGTACGGCGAGGCCGTCGCCCTCCAGGACCATCAGCGGGTGCTCGTGCACGGTGAGCCCGCTCGCCTCCACGGCCGCCCGCAGCCCCGGCGTCGTCTCGGCGACCCACTCGAAGGCCTCGGGCACCCCGAGCTCCCGCTGCCGGGCGCGCACCGCCTCCACGGCGTCGAGCGCCACCTCGCCGGAGTGCCCGAGCATGGGGCGGGCGTAGAAGGGCCAGCCCTCCCCCTCCCGTACGAACAGGGTCAGGGGCCCGTGCGCCTCGGCGCGGGCGGAGGAACGGGGGACGGCGTCGTAGTACGACTCGATTCGGTTCAGCACCCGGCCACGCTAGGGGGCGGGGCGGTCGGCCGCCTTCGAATATCGGACGGTACGAGGAACCGGTCGTGGCATGAGCCCGTCACCAAGGGCAGGAGTGGCAAGGGGACAGCCGAGGGGGAGCCATGAGCCGCACGCACGCCTGCCCGGGATGCGGGCAGGACGACCGGGTGCAGGCCGTGCCCGCCGTGTACCTCGCGGGCCGGGACGCCGTCACCAGCCGCGAGCGGAACCGGGACGGCGACCTGCGGACCGTGACACGGACGGTGACCACCGGGCTCTCCGACGCGCTCGCGCCGGTGCCTCAGGAATCCGCCCACGCCATCAGTCGGCTCGGCTTCCTCGCCGGGTTCGTGTGCGTCGCCTCGTTCATGGGCTGGGTCTTCGTCGGGGGCGGTCTGGACTCCGGGCCGGAGCTCGGGCCGGAGTCCGGGGCGGTGTCCGGGCCGGACTTCTCGATGTTCGGGACTCCGGAGGATCTCGGCCCGGACCTGGGCTACCTGGGCGGGGTCTCGGCCGGCGCCCTTGCCGTCACCGTCCTGGTCCTCTTCGAGCTCTGGCGGCGCCGGACGGCCTTCGCCCACTTGACGCGCGGACGCGGCCGCGCCGAGGAACTCTGGTCGAAGGGCTGGTACTGCCACCGCTGCGGCACGGTCCACTTCGCGGACGTCCCCGGCGAGGACCGCGCCCCGCTCACCCTCCAGCGCTTCCGCGAGAAGGTCTGGGAGCAGGGAGGGTACGGCGAGCTGGCGGCGGAGCGGCGGGCGGTGGACCCGGCCCGTTCCTGACGACCCGCCCGTGTCGTACCCCTCGGAAAACCGCGCCCCACCCCCTACCGTGCCGCTATGCGGATCTCGACCACGATCTTCCTGACCGACGAGACCATCACCCCCGTGCGGCTCGCGCGCGAGCTGGAGGAGCGCGGCTTCGCCGGGCTGTACCTCCCGGAGCACACCCACATCCCCGTCGACCGGACCACGCCCTACCCGCAGGGCGGCGAGCTGCCCCGGGAGTACGGCCGCATCCTCGACCCCTTCGTGGCGCTCGGCCAGGCCGCCGCCGTCACCGAACGGCTCGGACTCGGCACCGGCGTCACGCTGATCGCCGAACACGACGCGATCGCCCTCGCCAAGCAGATCGCGACCCTCGACCACCTCTCCGGGGGCCGCTTCACCCTCGGCGTCGGCTACGGCTGGAACCGGGAGGAGGCCGCCGACCACGGCGTCGACTGGTCGACCCGCCGGAAGCTCACCCACGACCGGCTGGCCCTGATGCGGGCCCTGTGGGCGCCGGAACCCACGGCGTACGAGGGAGAGTTCGGCCGCTCCGTCCGCGCGTCGCAGGCCTGGCCCAAGCCGGCCCGCGGCGACGCGCCCCGCATCCTGCTGGGCGGCGCGGCCGGCCCGAAGCTCTTCGCGCGGATCGCCGCGGACGCGGACGGCTGGATGCCGATCGGCGGCCGGGGCCTGACGGAGTCGCTCCCGGTCCTGCGCGAGGCCTGGGAGGCCGCGGGCCGCGACCCGAAGACCCTCCAGCTCGTCCCGTACGCCGTCCTCCCGAACCCCGGAAAGCTCGCCCACTACGCGGAACTGGGCTGCGACGAGGTCGTGCTCCAGCTGCCACCGGGGGACGAGGGGGAGGTCCTGGGCGTCCTGGACGCGTACGCCGCGTACCTCTGAGCGATCGACTTCGGAATACGTTCCGAAGTGCGACGTCGCCCCGCCACCGGTCGGCCAGGAGTGGCGTCTTCGCTTCGCGACGAACGAGGCTGGTGACGGCCGGAGGCCGGGTCGGGTACCTCGTCGACGAGCCGCGCAGGACGGTGCACCTGGTGTACGCCGCCCCCCGGCACCCCAAGGACACCGACTGACCCTCCTTCCTACGGGGACCCGAACCCGGCCCGGCGTGCCCGCTCGTATGCTCGGTTCATGACGGATCACCAGGCAGCACGTCCCACCGAGAACGCCATGCGTCGCGCGCTCAAGCGGGCCAGGGACGGGGTAGCGCTCGATGTCACCGAGGCCGCCGTGCTGTTGCGGGCACGTGGGGAGGACCTGGCGGACCTCGTCGCGTCCGCCGGGCGGGTGCGGGACGCCGGTCTCGAGGCCGCCGGACGGCCCGGGGTCATCACGTACTCGAAGAGCGTGTTCATACCCCTCACCCGGCTCTGCCGGGACAAGTGCCACTACTGCACCTTCGTCACCGTGCCCGGCAAACTGCGCCGGGACGGCCACGGGATGTTCATGTCGCCGGACGAGGTCCTCGACGTCGCCCGTCGCGGGGCCGAGATGGGCTGCAAGGAGGCCCTGATCACCCTCGGCGACAAGCCCGAGGACCGGTGGCCCGAGGCGCGCGAGTGGCTCGACGCGCACGGCTACGACGACACCCTCGCGTACGTACGCGCCATGGCGATCCGGATCCTGGAGGAGACGGGACTCCTCCCGCACCTCAACCCCGGCGTGCTCTCCTGGACCGACTTCCAGCGCCTCAAGCCCGTCGCACCGTCCATGGGCATGATGCTGGAGACGACCGCGACCCGGCTGTGGTCCGAGCCCGGCGGCCCCCACTACGGCTCCCCCGACAAGGACCCCGCCGTGCGGCTGCGCGTCCTGGAGGACGCGGGCCGGTCCTCCGTGCCGTTCACGAGCGGGCTGCTCCTCGGCATCGGCGAGACCGTCGAGGAGCGCGCCGAATCGCTGTTCGCGCTGCGGCGCGTGGCGCGCGCGTACCACTCGATCCAGGAACTGATCATCCAGAACTTCCGCGCCAAGCCGGACACGGCCATGCGCGGAATGCCCGACGCCGAGCTGGACGACCTGGTCGCCACCGTCGCCGTCGCCCGGCTCATCATGGGCCCCGCCGCCTGCCTCCAGGCCCCGCCCAACCTGGTCGACTCCGAGTACGAGCGGCTCATCGCCGCCGGCATCGACGACTGGGGCGGCGTCTCCCCGCTCACCATCGACCACGTCAACCCCGAGCGCCCCTGGCCGAGGATCGAGGAGCTGGCCGAGCGGTCCGCCGCCGCCGGCTTCGAGCTGCGCGAACGCCTCTGCGTCTACCCGGAGTTCATTCAGCGCGGCGAACCCTGGCTCGACCCCCGCCTCCTCCCGCACGTCCGCGCCCTCGCCGACCCCGAGACGGGTCTCGCCGACCCCGACGCGCCCGTCCGCGGCCTGCCCTGGCAGGAGCCCGACGAGGCCTTCACCGCCGCCGGCCGCACCGATCTGCACCGCACCATCGACACCACGGGCCGCACGCACGACCGGCGCGACGACTTCGACGAGGTCTACGGCGACTGGGACGCGCTCCGCGAGGCCGCCGCCCCCGGGATGGTCCCCGAGCGCATCGACACCGACGTCCGCGAGGCCCTCGCCGTCGCCGCCGACGACCCGACGAAGCTCACCGACGCCCAGGCGCTCGCCCTGCTGCACGCCGACGGGTCCGCGCTCGACGCCCTCACCCGGATCGCCGACGACGTCCGCCGCGCGGCCGTCGGCGACGACGTGACGTACATCGTCACGCGGAACATCAACTTCACCAACGTCTGCTACACCGGCTGCCGTTTCTGCGCCTTCGCCCAGCGGCGCACCGACGCCGACGCGTACACCCTCTCCCTCGACCAGGTCGCGGACCGCGCCCAGCAGGCCTGGGAGGTCGGCGCCGTCGAGGTCTGCATGCAGGGCGGCATCCACCCCGACCTGCCCGGCACCGCCTACTTCGACATCGCGCGCGCGGTGAAGGAGCGCGTCCCCGGCATGCACGTGCACGCCTTCTCGCCGATGGAGGTCGTCAACGGCGCGACTCGGACCGGCCTGTCGATCCGGGAGTGGCTGACGGCGGCGAAGGAGGCCGGGCTCGACTCGATCCCCGGCACCGCCGCCGAGATCCTCGACGACGAGGTCCGCTGGGTCCTCACCAAGGGCAAGCTGCCCACCGCCACCTGGATCGAGGTCGTCACCACCGCCCACGAGCTGGGCATCCGGTCGAGCTCCACGATGATGTACGGGCACGTGGACCAGCCCCGGCACTGGCTCGGCCACTTCCGGACGCTCTCCCGCATCCAGCAGGAGACGGGTGGCTTCACCGAGTTCGTGACGCTCCCCTTCATCCACACCAACGCGCCCGTCTACCTCGCGGGCATCGCCCGCCCCGGCCCGACCGCCCGCGACAACCGCGCGGTCATCGCCATGGCCCGGCTCCTCCTCCACCCGCACATCCCCAACATCCAGACCAGCTGGGTGAAGCTGGGCACCGAGGGCGCCGCCGAGATGCTCCGCTCGGGCGCGAACGACCTGGGCGGCACCCTGATGGAGGAGACCATCTCCCGTATGGCCGGGTCGAGTTACGGCTCGTACCGCTCGATCCGCGACCTGGAGGCCATCGCGGAGGCGGCCGGCCGCCCGGCGAAGCCCCGGACGACGATGTACGGGGAGGTGCCGGAGGAGCGGCAGCGCACGGCGCGCGCCTCGGACGGGCACCTGCCTGAGCTGCTGCCGGTCCTGCCGGCCGAGTGAGGCTCAGCCGACCAGCAGGTCCTGCCTCAGCTCCTTGAGCTCCCGCTGGTCGAGGCCGAGGCCCTTCCGCAGGTACGCGCGGAAGGAGCCGTACTCCTCCTCGACCTCCGCGAAGCTCGCGTTGAGGTACGCGGGGCGGACGTCGAGGAGCGGCTTGTACACGGCGGCCTGCTGGGCCGGGAGGTGGGAGAGGATCGCCTCGTTGGCGGCGGCCCGGTAGGTGTTGCTGGCCAGGTAGTCCGCCATGACCGTCTCCTCGGGGACGCCGAGGGCGGTGAGCAGGGCCGCGTTCGACCAGCCGGTGCGGTCCTTGCCCGCGGTGCAGTGGAAGAGGACGCCGCCCTCCGCGCCCCGGCGGTCGTCGTCGGCGATGCCGTCGTAGACGGCGGTGTAGGCGGTACGGGCGGTGTCGCCGCTCACCATGAACCGGTTGCCCTCGACCATCATCGCCTCCGCCTCTGCGGGGCTCTTCGGCATCGAGGTGAAGGTGCCGCTGCCCGCGAGGACGTCGGCGACGACGTGCGTCGCGCCGGCCGGGACGCGGTCCGGGGCGGCGGTCCGCTCGGACTCCATGCGCAGGTCGAAGACGGCCCGGACGCCGAGGCGCGTCAGCTTGGCGAGGTCGGCGTCGGTGAGCTTCTCCAGGGAGTCGGAGCGGTAGACCTCGCCCATCTTCACCCACTGGCCGTCGCGGGTCCGGTAGCCGCCCGCGTCACGGAAGTTGACGGTGCCCTGGAGGCGTATCAGCCGGTCGGCGAGGCGCAGCGACGTGCCCCGGTCGGGGACGAGGTCGAACCAGCGGCGGTCGGCGGCCGCCAGACCGGAGAGGGTGACCGAGCCGGTGGCGCCGCCGCGGGCGACGGTACGGCCGCCGGTGCGGATCGTGACGCCGTGGGTGCCGGGGGCGGACCACGTGACGGTGTAGGTGCCGCCGGCGTTCTCGGTGACGGTCGCGGCGGTGAAGGGGATCCGCTGCCGGGTGTGCGCCTGTCCGTGGTGGTGCGCGGAGGCGGCGGGCGCGGTGATGCCGACGAGCAGCGCGGCGGCGAGGGCCGCGGTCGAGAGGGCCTTGACTCGTGTCACGGGGTTCATGCCGTGGATCGTTCAAGTCGCGGCCGAACCTCGGGTGAACTGCGGTCAAAAGTGGACTGACGGACGTCCGATCACATAACGTTCCGCGCCCCGAACGCTCGTACCCGGTCGATTACAGTGCGGCGAGGAACCGTCAGCGAACCGCCGACCGGGGGAGGGCACGTCGTGGCCACGACAGCCGCAGCCGTGTGGGGCCGCGCCGAACAGCAGGACTTCCGGGCCCGCGTACGGGGCTGTCTCCTCGGCGGAGCCGTCGGCGACGCGCTGGGCGCCGGGGCCGACGGCCGCACCCTCGCGGAGACGCGGGAGGCCCACGGACCTGACGGACTGACCGAGCCCGTGCCCGCGTACGGCCGGCGGGGGGCCGTCACCGCCGCCACCCAGATGAGCCTGTTCACCGTCGACGGCCTCATCCGCGCACAGGTCCGCCGCGACACCGGCGCCTGGCACCCGCCCACCGACGTCCACCGGGCGCACCTGCGCTGGGCCGCCACACAGCGCGACTGGGGCCCCGACGAGCGCCGCAAGGACAACGGCTGGCTCGCCGGCGAGGAGTGGCTCTACGCCCGCCGCAACCCGCCCCGCGCCTGCCTCACCGGCCTCGGCGACGAGCTCCTCGGCACCCTCGACAAGCCCAAGAACCCGGAGGCCGCCGACTCCGGCGCGCTCGTCCGCTCGGCGCCCTTCGGGCTCCTCGTCGGCTGGGAGCCGCAGCTCGTCTGCCAGCTCGCGGTGGAGTGCGCGGCGCAGACGCACGGCGCTCCGGCGGCCACGCTCGCGGCGGGCGCCCTCGCGGTCACGGTGCACGGTCTCGCGCGCGGAGCCTCCGTCGAGGCGGCGGTGGCCTCGGCCGTGGAGCAGGTCGCGGAGCGCCCCGGCCACGAGTCGGTGACCGAGGCCCTCACGGAGGCCCTCGGAGCCGTACGGGAAGGGGCGCCGGACGCGGAGCGGGTGGCCGGTCTCGGGGCGGACGAGGACCGGGCCGAGGGGCAGCTGGCGGCGGCCGTCTACTGCGCTCTGGTCGGCGAGGACGTCCGGCACGGGCTGCGGCTGGCCGTGAACCACGACGGGCCCTCGTCGGTCACGGGGGCGCTCACCGGCGCGCTGCTCGGCGCCCTGCACGGCGAGACGGCCCTCCCGCCGGCCTGGCTGGCCGAACTGGAGGGCCGTGCGACGCTCCTTGAGCTGGCGGACGACTTCTCGATGGAGATGACCCAGGGCGCCGCCCTGCACTCCGCCACCGAGGCCTCGCCGGGCTGGCTGGCGCGCTACCCGAGGGGCTGACGGGCGGTGGGGCCCGCTGGCCGAGGGTGCTGACGGGCGGCGCGCCCGCTACCCGAGGGGCTGACGGGCGGCGGGGCCCGCTAGCCGAGGGGCTGATCGGCGGCCCGCCCGGGCCCGCCCTGCGCGGGTACGGGCGCCGCATGGTCCCCGTCCCCGTCCCCGTCCTCGTCCCCGTCCGGGTCCGTGCCGATCCGGTGCAGGAGCGCGTCCCGCTCCGGGGTGTCCTCCGGCCGGACGAAGCCGATGAGGACGTACAGGACGAGGGAGGTGGCGAGCGGCGAGACGATCTGGATCTGGAGCTCGATGCCGTCGAGGCCGTAGTTGGTGAGCCAGAAGACGAAGAGCCCGGCCGCCCAGGAGACGAGGGCTGCGGTCGGCCCGGACTTCCGGAAGGTCTTCAGCAGGCCCAGCATGAACGGGATGGCGATCGGGCCCATCAGACCGGCCACCCACTTGATGACGACGGTGATGATGTCCTTGAAGGTGGGGGAGTTGACCTGGGTGGCGACCGCCATCGACAGGGCGAGGAACGCGATCGTCGACCAGCGCGCGGCGAGCAGCCCGGCCTGCTGCGTCCAGCTCCGCGCGGCCTTGCTGAGGACGGGGGCGATGTCCCGGGTGAACACGGCCGCGATGGCGTTGGCGTCGGAGGAGCACATGGCCATCGTGTGCGAGAAGAAGCCGACGATGACCAGGCCGAGCAGTCCGTGCGGGAGCAGCTGCTCGGTCATCAGGGCGTAGCTGTCGGAGGCGTCGGGCTTCTTCGGGTCGACGAGCAGCGGCGCGACCCACATGGGGAAGAAGAGGACGAGCGGCCAGACGAACCACAGGACGGCGGAGAGCCGGCCGGAGCGGGTGGCCTCGCGGGCGTTGGGGGTCGCCATGTAGCGCTGGGCCTGGTTCCACATGCCGCCGCTGTACTCGAAGGTCTTGATGAAGAGGTACGCGAGGAGGAAGGTCAGCGTGTACGGGCCGGCGGTGGGCGCCGTGTGTCCCTGGAGCTCGGGCCGGTCCCAGACGTCCCACAGCGCGCTGATCCCGCCGAGCTTGGCGAGGACGGCGACGAGCATGGCGATGCCGGCGAAGAACTGGATGACGAACTGGCCGAGTTCGGTGAGCGCGTCGGCCCACAGGCCGCCGACCGTGCAGTAGATGCCGGTGATGACACCGGTGATGAGGATGCCCTCGTTGAGGGAGATCCCGGTGAAGACGGAGAGCAGGGTGGCGATGGCGGCCCACTTGGCGCCGACGTCGACGATCTTCAGGAGCACGCCGGACCAGGCGAGCGCCTGCTGGGTGGGGAGGTTGTACCGGTTCTTCAGGTACTCCAGCGGGGAGGCCACGTGGAGCCGGGAGCGGAGCCGGTTGAGGCGGGGCGCGAAGAGGTGGGCGCCGATGGCTATGCCGATGGCGATGGGGAAGGACCAGGTGACGTACGAGGTGACGCCGTAGGTGTACGCGATGCCCGCGTACCCGGTGAACATCACGGCGCTGTAGCCGGACATGTGGTGCGAGATGCCGGAGAGCCACCAGGGCATCTTCCCGCCGGCGGTGAAGTAGTCGGAGACGTTGTCCACGCGCTTGTGGGACCAGACGCCGATCGCGACCATCACGCCGAAGTAGCCGATGAGCACGGTCCAGTCGAGACTGTTCATTGAGCCCCCTCCAAGGGGTCCGGTCCGCCTTGTGAACGCCGTTCATCGTGTGGGGAGTCACGCGGCGGGGACAATGCAATGGAGGGTCAAGGGACAGTAAAATCGTTCTGTTTACTGACCCCTGTTCACATCTATGAATTTATGGCGGAGGTGCCGGAGAGGGCTCCGGCCGGTGTCAGCGCATCAACTCCCCGGCGTTGACCAGCAGTGACTGGCCGGTGATGGCCCGCGCCCGGTCCGAGGCGAGGAAGGTCGCGGCCTCCGCCACGTCCCCGTCCGTCGCCAGCTCCGGCAGCGCCATCCGCTCGGTGAGCCGGGCCAGGACCTCCGCCTCCGGCACCCCCTCGGAGTCCGCGGCGAACCGCACGTACGCCTGGACCGGGGGCCCCCACATCCAGCCCGGCAGCACGGTGTTGACCCGGATCCGGTGCGGCCCCAGCTCGTGCGCGAGGGAGTACATCGCCGAGGTCAGCGCCCCCTTCGAGGCCGCGTACGCCGCCTGCCGCACCTGTGTGGGGGCGGCGATCGCCGACTGCGTACCGATCAGCACCACCGAGCCCCCGCGCTCCTTGAGGGCCGGCAGGCAGGCCCGGGTCATCCGCAGCGTGCCCAGCAGGTTGACGTCCAGGACGGCCTGCCACGTCGCGAAGTCGGCGTCCTCCAGGCCCCCGAAGCAGGAGTCCCAGGCGGCGACGTGGACGACCGCGTCGACCCCGCCGAAGCGCTCGACGGCGAGGCCGACGAGGGCCGCGCACTGTTCCTCGTCGGTGATGTCCGTGACCCGGTACGCGGTACGGCGCCCCTCCGGGTCGATCTCGGCGGCGGACTTGGCGAGGTTCGCCGCGGTACGGGCACCGAGCACAGCGTTGCCACCGTCCCGCACCACCGTCTCGGCGACCCGATGGCCGAGCCCGGCCCCGACCCCCGACACGACGACCGTCTTCCCCTGAAGCAGCATCCGGCCCCTCCTCGACCCTGGCCAAGTATCTGACGGTCCGTCAGAGTAGGTCTCCGTCGCCGACTTGGGAAGGGATACGCGAGTGAGCGAGACGAGCGAGACGAGCGATTCGAGCGAGACGTATGCGGAGCTGGCCGCCGTCGGCCCGTACGGCGTGCGCCCGGGCCACGCCCTGATCACCATGGTCGAACCGCACCCGGGCCACGAGTACGCGTACAACCGCTGGTACGAGGACGATCACTACTACGCAGGCGCCATGGCGATGCCCTGGATGTACGCGGGCCGCCGCTGGGTCGCCACGCGGGAGCTCCAGGAGCTGCGCCGGCCGGAGAAGTCCGCCGTCGCGCAGCCCGTCACCGCGGGCTGCTACCTCTCCACGTACTGGATCACCGACGGCCGCTACGACGAGCACATGAAGTGGACCGTCGCCATCAACAAGCGGCTCAACCGCGACGCCCGCGTCCACCAGGACCGCACGCACGTCTTCACGGCCTTCCAGGACCACGAGGCGACCGTGTACCGCGACGGGGCCGGCGGTCCGCGCGACTTCCACGCCCTCGACCACCCCTACGCGGGCCTGATACTCCAGGTCGTCGACACCGAGGGCCCCGAGGCGCGGGCGGCACTCCTCGAACGGCTGCGCTCGCGGGAGCTGCCCCGGCGGCTGGCCGGCTCGCCGGCGGCGATGGTCACGGTCTTCCGTCCGACCCCGCTGCCCGGCGACCGGATGACGTACGTGAAGCAGGTGGAGGGTGTCGACACCCGGCTGACCCTGCTCTGGTTCCTGGAGCGGGACCCGCGCTCATGCTGGACGGAACACTTCGCGGACCTGGAGACCCTCGGGGGCGCCGGGGGAGACGGGTGTCGGGTGGAGCTCGTGGCGCCGTTCATCCCGACGGTGCCGGGGACCGACCGGTACGTGGACGAACTGCGCTGACGGAGCCGTCCCGTACCCCCGCCAAGGGAAAGGCTTTCCCTGACAGCCTCGAGAGCCGACCTCATGGTGGGCTGCTCTGGCCCGGCGGAACCTGCCGTTGTGCGAGCGGGTGCTGGGTCCGGCGGCCGGCGGCCGGCCGGCCGGGGGTCCGGGACCCCGGACAGCAACCAGCCCCCTCGGCCGGGACGGCGATCCAGTCGAGAGGGCATTCCGGGGGGTGTGGTGTGACGCGGGCGTCAGACGCCGGGGCGGTCGCGCTCGCTGACGTCGAGGACGAACTCCGACCAGGTCTCGGCGGAGAAGCCGAGGCTTGAGCGGGCGATGTCCTTCGAGTCCCGAACGCGGACCAGGAGGTGCCCGTGCGACGCCTTGACCTCTACGCAGTCGCCATTGACGGCCGAGTACGAGGACTTGGTCCATTCCGTCAGCGCGTCGTGCCGAAACAGCATCGTGACTCCGATGGTTGTGCCAGTGGGGTGGGTGATGTGCGATAGAGCCGCTGCGGCAGCGGCTCTGCCTTCGACGCTACGCTGCAACATCACCGGCGGTGAGACGCGTTCACCCATCCGGATGGCATATTCCATTGAAATCTTTCCGCCGGGGCGCCGGCGGTGTATCGTGCCCGGCTCCGCGGATCCCGCCGGACAGGCCCTAGTCCGACTCCAGCTCCTTGGCCACGCCGAGGATGAACTCCCGGGACTGCTCGGCGCTCAGCGCCTTCGCCCTGAGGTGCTCGTACATCACCGCGTAGCTCTGGACGTCGTTGGCCTTCTCCAGATAGAGGTCGCTGGTGACGCCCTCCAGGTAGACGACGCTGGCGTCCGTCGCCTCCTGGAACTCCAGGATGGCGAACTTCCCGTACATCCCGGGGTGGGCGCCGACGCCGTACGGCAGCACCTGGAGCGTGACATGCGGCTTCTCGCTCAACTGGGCGAGATGCCGCAGCTGATCCGCCATGGTCTGGGGGTTGCCGACGACACGGCGCAGCAGGGCCTCGTCGATGACGGCCCAGAACCGCAGCGGGCTGACCGGATCGGACAGGCGGTCCTGGCGCTTCAACCGGATCTGGATGCGCCTGTCGATCTCGCTGGGGGTGGCCTCCGGCCACATCCCCTCGATCACCGCCTGCGCGTACTCACGGGTCTGCAGGAGACCGGGAACGATGAGCGACTCGTACACGCGCAGCGACGCCGCGTCCGTCTCCAGGCCGATGTAGACGCTGTACGGGATGTCGCCGAAGGCGTGCCACCAGCCCTGCTGGCGCGAGTCCTTCGCCATTTGCATGAGCGAGTCGACCATGCGCTCGTCCTCGACCTCGTACACCCCACAGAGGTCGCGCACATCGCGCTGGCTGATGGAGCGACGGCCGTTCTCGAGGCGGCTGATCTTGGACTGGGAGACGAGGAGGCGCTCGGCGACCTGCTCGGCCGTCATGTTCTTCGCTTCCCGGAGCTTGCGCAGCTCCTGGCCCAATCGGCGCCGCCTGACAGTGGGGTTGACGTTGGACGCCACGGAAACTGCACCTCCGGCTGCTGCTTGCCTGCGTAGCTGTGAGTATCTACTGCTTGGCAGACTGCCACCAATGGCCGGGTACGCGCTGGGAAACCGGCACAACGTACGTGTGCGGGGCGGTCGTCACGACCGCCCCGCACACCTGTGCGGCTCCCGGATTGGTTCCTTCTCGGTTCCTCGCGCGTCGGCTCAGTGAGCCGCCGCGCGGGCCATGCTGCCGCGTGGCTGCGCCGGTACGCCCGCGGCGGGCGCACGGCGCGGCTGTGCCGCCGCACCGTTCTGGACGTCCATCACGGCGTGTGCCACGAGACCGCCCATCGGGTCGTGCCGGATCAGATCGCGCAGTCGGGACCGCGACGACCGTCCTTCGTTGCCGGGGTACAGGTGCTTCCCGAGACCGACCGCGTGGGCCAGTGCGGCAAGCGCCGCGGTCCGCGGGTCCGGCGGTACGCCGGTGCGGATCGCATTGTCCAGCCGGGAGCGGATCTCCCTGCTGATCGCCGTCTCCGTCGCCTGGTAGCGAGTCGTCGGCAACACCCCGCACATCTGGCCCTCCACGGCATGCACCATGCCGCATCGCTCCAGATGCGAGAGATACGTCTGACGGAGCCCCAGTCGGGGTCCGCCGATCCAATGGACGGCCCGAACCGGACTGCCACGCCTGCGCAGCAGTTCCAGTGCGGAGTCCAAGGTCGGATCTCCGGTCGGCCGTGGCATCACCACGGCGATACGATCCCCGTCTGGGGCTATCCGTCCTGCCAGAGCCAGCTCCACTAGCTGTGCTCCGGCCAGGCCGAGGTCGAGCGACTGCGGCTGCGCTGTGGTACCCGTGGTCGGGTCCAGAGCGAGCAGCAAAAGCTCCTCCGGAATACTTCTGCGGCTCCTGCCCATCCATGCCTCCCCGCGTGGATGAATGACAGGGTGACCCCTCTCACATTCATCTGTCGAGAGTGCCTGGGTGGTTCATCCGGGAACCAGTAGGTATGTCGTTCTCGTCTAGCACGGGAGCCAAGGGGTCCACACGGGACACTGGTAGACGGTTCGGACGTTTGCATGACGCATGGAGGAGGCACGGTGGCGGGCGAGTCCCCCGACAAGGCGGAGCAGCAGGGGTCGTCGGAACAGACGGCGGCCTCGGGCGGCGGCGGCCGGGATCCTCGGCTTTCCGCACTCCGTGAGTCAGAGTCGTCCGCGGCCTCGCCGTCGCAGTCGCCGTCGCAGTCGGCGGTTCAGGTGGATCAGCCGACGGCCGTGTTCAAGACGCTGGCTCCCCGGACGTCGGAGGACGACGCGCCGAAGCCGGCCGCGTCCCCGGGTGAGCCCGAGAGCGAGCGCCTGAAGGCGGCTGTGGCGGCGTGGGTCGCCTCGGCGGACGACGACGACTCCGAGCGCGAGTCCGAGCCCGAGAGCGCCGCTGAGCCCGAGGACGCCGTCGAGGCCGAGCCGGAGTCGGAGTTGGAGCGCGAGCCGGAGTCGGAGGGCGTCGAGTCCGACGCGCCGGCCGGCGAGGAGTCCACCGGCGAGGAGTCCACCGGCGAGGCGGACGAGGAGCCTGCGGACGTGTCCGCCGACGCGTCCGCCGAGGCAGCCGCCGACGCGTCCGTCGAGGACGGGACGCCCGACGAGTCCTGGTTCGCGGCGCGGAAGCCCAGCGAGGGCGAGAAGCCCGCGGCCGACGACGAGCCCGCCGATGTCGAGGCGACCTCCGGCGAGGCGATCTCCGTCGAGGCGATCTCCGTCGAGGCGACCTCCGGCGAGGCGACTTCCGGCGAGCCGTCGGTCGACGACGAGCCGGTCGATCAGCCGACCGCCATGTTCAAGATCGTCCGCCCGCCCGTGGCGCCCGCCGTGGACCAGCCGACGACCGCGCTGAAGCTCCCGCCCGGCCTGCGCGAGGACTTCGACAGCGAGCGCACGAGCACCTTCGTGCCGCTGCGCGCGGACATCCCCGCCGAGCGGAAGGCCGAGGCGGCCCAGGCGGCCCCGAACGCCCCCCAGGCGCAGGAGGCCCCCAAGGCGCCCGCGCCCGCCCCCAGGGCGGCGACCGGGGCTCCCAAGGCCCCCGTGGCCGCGGAGGCCGCCCCCGTACCGCCGGCGTCTCTCGTCGAGGCGGAGCGGACCCGGCAGCAGCCGCTTCCGCCGCTGCCTCCGCTGGACCTGCTCGCGGAGCTGACGAACACCCCGCCGCCGAAGCCGAACGCCCTGCGGACGACCGTGCGCCGGGTGCGGATCTGGACGCCGCTGGTCGTGCTCCTGCTGATCGTCTTTGCGATCGTGCAGATGGTCCGGCCGCTGCCCGCGCCCGCCCTGACGCTCTCCGCCTCGCCGACCTTCACCTTCGAGGGCGGCGCGCTGAAGATGCCGTGGCCGACCGAGGGCCAGGGCGCCGTCGAGGTCGAGGGTGTCGGCTCCATGGGCCTGTACGGCCCGCAGAAGCCGGCCCCGATCGCGAGCGTCACGAAGACGATGACGGCGTACGTGATCCTCCGCGACCACCCGCTCAAGGGGAGCCAGAAGGGCCCCGAGATCGAGATCGACAAGAAGGCCGCCGAGCAGGGCAAGGCCGAGCACGAGTCGACGGCGGCGGTCCAGGAGGGCCAGACCTACACGCAGAAGGAGCTCCTGGAGCTCCTCATGATCCCGTCCGCGAACAACGTGGCCCGGCTGCTCGCCCGCTGGGACGCCGGTTCGGAGGCCGCGTTCGTCGAGAAGATGAACGCCGCCGCGAAGGAGCTGGGCATGACCCAGTCCACGTACACCGACCCGTCCGGTCTGCTCGACAGCACCGTGTCGACCCCGCGGGACCAGCTGAAGCTGGCGAAGGCGGTCATGCAGTACGACGTGTTCCGCGAGATCGTGAACATGCCGAACGTGACGGTCGACGGCATCCCCGGCCGGATCGAGAACAACAACAACATCCTGCTCGAGCCGGGTGTGAGCGGCATCAAGACCGGCTCCTCCACCCCGGCCGGCGGCAATCTGCTCTGGTCGGCGAACACCGTCGTGGACGGCGAGACCCGTCGCATCCTGGGCATCGTGATGGGGGCGAAGGACGCGGACCAGCTCGGAGAGAAGCTCCAGCTCGCCATCGACAACAGCCTCAAGCTGATCCAGCAGGCCCAGAAGGACGTCACCTCCGCCGCCGTCGTCCGCAAGGGCCAGGTGCTCGGATACATCGACGACGGCCTCGGCGGCCGGACGCCGGTCGTGGCGACCAAGGAGCTCAAGGCGATCGGCTGGCCGGGCCTCCAGGTGAAGCTGGAGCTCACGAACGGCGGCAAGGCCGTGCCGCACGCCGGCAAGGCGGGCGACATCGTCGGCCAGGTGTCCATCGGTACGGGCGTGGGCAAGGTCAGCGCGCCGGTCGCCCTCCGGTCGGACCTGGTGGAGCCGGGCTTCGACAAGAAGCTCACGCGCCTGGGCTGAGCCGCCACCCGCTCGGCCGGGCGCCCCGGACCTCCGGGGCGCCCGGCTGTTAGCGTTTCCGGGGGACGAGAAGCGAGACGGTACGGGCAGCACGGGAAAGGGCGGCAGTGACCACCGCTGAGCCGACACGCGCGGACCGCGCCGACCACGCCGACGGCGAGGATCACACGGATGAAGCCGACCGAGGATCGACCCGAGAAGCCGACCGCACCGATTCCGCCCGCGAATCGCCGTCGTCTTCTCTTTCGCGAATAGTGCTCCCGTCCCAGCGGCCCGCCCCGGGTTCCCCGGCGGCACCCGCGCCCGCACCCCCGCCCGCGCCGCCCCGCCGGCGGAAGCGCCGCTACACGGTCATGGCGGCCACCGGGGTCGCTGCCGTCACCCACATCCTGTGGTTCTTCTTCTTCGCGAACAGCGGCGGGGACCTGGCCGCGCAGGACGCGTGGGCCGAGTTCGTCGGACGGCACCCGGACTCCGCGTACAACCTCGCCTGGTACGGCGGGATGCACCCGGTCTCGTACAGCGTCGTCTCGCCGTACCTGATGTCGCTGCTCGGCGTCCGCAGCACGATGATGGTCGCCGGGACGCTGTCGGCCGCGCTGACCGCGCTGATCCTGGTGCGGGTGCCCGCGGTCCGCAATCCGATGGCCTGCGCGCTCGCGGGCGTCTTCGCCTTCCTCTGCAACGCGATGTCGGGGCGGGTCACCTTCGGCCTCGGCATGATGTTCGCGCTCGGCGCGGTCGCCGCCGTGTTCTGCTGGCCGCACCGCTGGCGCCGCAAGCGCTGGGCCAAGGCCGTGGTCGCCGCCCCGCTCGCCGGTCTCGCGACCGCGTGCAGCCCGGTCGCCGGGCTGTTCCTCGGGGTCGCGGCGGCGGCGCGCTTCCTCAACAAGCGGCGCCCGGGCGCGTACGCCCTCGGTCTCGCCCCGGTCGTGGTGGTCGCGCTCTCCTCCTGGCTCTTCCCCTTCTCCGGTACGCAGCCGATGGCGTTCGGCTCGGCGGCACTCCCCCTCCTCTTCGGCGTCCTGGTCTTCGCCCTGGTCCCGGCGGACTGGCGCACGGTCCGCACGGCCGCGGCCGTCTACACGGTCGGCACGCTCCTGACCTGGCTGATCGACTCGCAGATCGGCTCGAACATCTCGCGGCTGCCGATGCTCTTCGCGGGCGTCGCGCTGCTCGCGGCCCTGCCGTACACGGCGCCGCGCTCGCGCCGCTGGTACGCGCTCGTGCTCGCCTTCGTCGGGCTGAACTTCTGGATCGGTTTCAAGGGCGTCGACGACGTCATCCGCACCGCCCCGGACGCCTCCTGGGCGCGTGAGCTCGCCCCGCTGGTCAACCAGCTCCAGGTACGGGACGCGGGCAAGGCGCGGGTCGAGGTCGTGCCGGCCTCCAGCCACCGCGAGTCCTCCGCGCTCAGCCCGTACATCAACCTGGCGAGGGGCTGGAACCGGCAGGCAGACATGGAGCGCAACCCGCTCTTCTACGACGACACCCTGAACGCCGTGAACTACGAGGACTGGCTGCACCGCTGGGCCGTCCACTACGTGGTCCTGCCCACCGGCGCCCCCGACTCGGGCGCGGAGCAGGAGGCGGAACTGGTCGGCGAGGGCCTGCCGTACCTGAAGCAGGTCTGGGCGGACGAGAACTGGCGGCTGTACGCGGTCGAGAACCCGACGCCGCTCGCGTCCCCGCCCGCGCACGTGCTGAGCGCGGAGGAGAACGAGGTCGTGATCCGGGTGGGCAGCCCGGGCCGGGTCCAGATCCGCGTCCCGTACTCGCCGTGGCTCGCGCTCATCGACGAGAACGGCGGCAAGATCGAGGCGCCGCAGGAGACCGAGGCCTCGCAGCTGGCCCGCGAGGAGTCGGAGACGGAGATCCCGAAGGTCTTCGCCAACGAGGAGGGCTGTCTGTTCAGGGCGGAGGCGGACGCGGAGGGCGACGAGTGGACCGAACTGGTCGCCCCGAAGGCGGGCGTCTACCGCCTGGGTGCCCCGTACGAACTGTCCCGTGGCACGCCCTGCCCGGAGGAACTCCGCTAGGGACCACTGAGCGAGGCGAGCATCCGACGCATCCCGAAGGCGTGCGCGCCGCTGCCGATGACGAGGAGCCGGTAGAGCCGCCCGGTCACCCCGGGAAAGGCGGCCCGGCTCTCGGCCCGCAGCCGCGACCGGCCGTCCGTGAGCTCCTCGATCCGGAAGACCAGCGAGTACGTGGAGAACCGGTGCCGCCCCTCAAGGGCCAGCTCCCGCCCCGGCACGACCCGCACGACCCGGAACCCGGGAAACGCGGCCCCCTCGACCACCGGCCGAGGCCCACCCGCCACCCGCGGCTCGGCCCGCACGATCCGCGCGTACGAGGCGAGGCCCCGCTGTGACAGGGACCGCTCCACCCCGCCCCGCACCCGCCGCCACGCCTCCGCGGCCCCGGCCTCGACGATGACGGCGTGCTCGTCGACGTACGGCAGCGTGCTCATGAGCTCTCGTCCCCCCGAGGCGCGAACAAAGCGACGAAGCAACGACCGGAGGCCCCGCCGTCCACCAGGACGACAGGGCCTCCAGCCTGCTACTTCACTGTGCCCCCGGCAGGATTCGAACCTGCGACACCCGCTTTAGGAGAGCGGTGCTCTATCCCCTGAGCTACGAAGGCGCACTGACCGCTGACAGCCTAGCGGATAGGGGTCACGGAGGTCGCCCCTGTTGTCGCTGGGCGCCGGGGTGAGCGGGAAGCGCGGGTCGGCGGGCGGGCAGCCTCCGGTGTTCGGGGTGGGGGCCTCTTCGGTCGTCAGCTTGCTGCAAGGGCTTCTGCAACAAGCTGACACCGGATCCCGTGGAGTGGCCCCTGCCCCGCTGGCATTGTCTTTCTCAGCGGAAACGCAGAGGGAACACGGAAACGGAACCCAGGGGGAAACAGTGCGGATTCGAATCACTTCAGCGGCTGCGTGTCTGGCGCTGACGATCGCCGGATTCACTGTGGCGGCGGGCAGCGCGGCTGCCGCCGAGCAGGGTGAGGGGCAGAGCGTCGGCCAGGGGGCCGGCCTGCACGGCGGGCCGCAGTGGCCCGGGTCGGTGCCGCCGGAGGTCAGCGACCTGATCTGCGAGATCCAGGCCAACCTGCCGCACCCGGTTCCGATCCCGCACTGCAAGCCGGTCAACGGCTGGCAGTAGTTCCCGCCCCTTTCCACGACTGCTGATCCAGAGGGCGAGAGCAGAGATGGTCATGACAAGTCAGCTCCCGAGTGTCACGGAATTCCAGGGAAGTTCGGAAAGCGTTCTCGAAGTCGTCGACCTACGGGTGAGATACGCCGACATCGAGGCGGTGGCGGGGATTTCCTTCTCCGTCGCTCCGGGTGAGATCTTCGGTCTCCTCGGCCGTAACGGAGCCGGCAAGACCAGCACCATCTCGGCCATCGCGGGCCTGCGCAGGCCCGATGCGGGCCAGGTCCGCATCCTCGGTGAGGACGCGCTCGCACGGACCGACCTCCTGCGCGCCTCCCTCGCCCTCCAGCCCCAGCAGGCCAGCCTCTTCCCGAGGCTGAAGGTGCGGGAGACCCTGGAGACCTGGGCGGCGCTGTACCCGGCGCCCCGGGACGTGGACGCCCTGCTCGACGAGATCGGCCTGGCCGAGAAGGCCGGGGCACGCTCCGCCCGGCTCTCCGGCGGTCAGCAGCAGAGGCTGCTGCTCGCCACGGCGCTGGTCGGCGACACCCCCGTCGTCGTCCTCGACGAACCCACCACCGGCCTCGACCCGCACGCCCGGCACGCCGTCTGGGACCTGATCCGCAGGGCCCAGGCCGGCGGCACCACCTTCCTGCTCACGACCCACGCCATGGCCGAGGCCGAGGAGATGTGCGACCGGCTCGCCGTCATGCACGAAGGACGGATGGTCGCGGCCGGCTCCCCGGCGGAGCTGATCGCCCGGCACGCGCCGGGCGGCGTCGTCTCCGTACGGACCGGACACGCCGATCTCGCCGACCGGGTGCGCGCACGTCACGGAGACGCCGTGACGGCCGTCGAGTCGGCCGGCCGCTCGGGCCGTACGCGGTTCGAGGTGACGGCGGACGATCCGCACGCCACCGCCGCGTGGATCACCGGGCTCGACCCCGCGGCCGACGTCCGGCCGCGCCCCGCGACCTTGGAGGACGTGTTCCTCCGCCTCACCGGAACCTCGCTGGAACCGGCATCGGAACCGGCATCGGAACAGGAGGAGAAGCGATGACCCACATCGGTCTCGGCGCACCACCCGTGTCGACGACGCGCCAGTGGAAGGCGCTCTCCCGGGCCATGACCCGACAGCTCCTGCGCGATCCCGCGGCGCTCTTCTTCACCGTGGTCTTCCCGCTGCTGATGGCGGTGTTCTTCGTCGTCCTCATGCAACTCACCTGGGTACGGGGCCCCTTCGACCTCGCCGTCGTCGGCCCCGCCACTCAGGCGACCGCCCTCCAGGAGGCGCTCGGCGGCGGCAGCACCGCCGTCGCCGTCGCCGAAGCCGGCCCACAGCCGGGCAAGGCGGCGGTGATCGTCCCCGACGCGGCCTCCCGCACCCTGCGGATGGCCGTCGACCCGGACCAGCCCTCGGTGGTCGCCGCCGTGCGCGCCGTGCTGGACGGCACCGGCTGGGAGGGATGGGAGGTCGCGGCCGTCGGCAGCGACGGATCCGCGCTCTTCGACCCCATGGCCTTCGTGATCCCCGGCGTACTCGCCTTCGCGCTGCTCTCGCTCGCCCTGACCGGTACCGCCTCCGCCCTCGTCTCGATGCGGGCCAGCGGCACCCTGCGGCTGCTGTCGACGACACCGGCCCGGCGGTCCGCCGTCCTGCTCTCGCTCCTCCCGGGCCGAGCCCTGCTGGCACTTGCCGTGCTGGCCCTGATGGGAACGGGCGCCGTCGTCGGCGGACTCCTGGAGCCGGCCTCGATGCTGCGGCTGCTGCTGACCACGGCCATCGGCCTGGTCATGCTGCTCGCCCTGGGCTACCTGCTCGGCGGACTGCTCTCCTCACCCGAGGTGACCAACGCGATCTCCGGGCTGCTCACCCCGGTGCTGCTGATGAGCACCGGACTGCTGTTCCCCCTCGAACTCCTCCCCGACTCGGTGGCCGGGCCGCTCTCCTGGACCCCGCTGGCGATGTTCGGAGACGCCCTGCGCCACGACGTGGTCGGCGGGATCACCCGCCACGCCCTGTGGCTCGACTGGACAGTGATGGCGGCGACGGCCGCGGGGCTCACGGCCCTCGCGGCACGGACGTTCCGCTGGGACACGGAGCGTGGATGATGACGCCTTACACGATGACCGAGACCAAGGCCGGGGCCGCGGCCGCCGCGAGCGGTGACAGCGCCGGGCCGGAGCACCCCGCCCTACCCGACTCGCTCCTCCGCATCGGTCAACTGGCCTCCTCCTACGGCCTGGTGAACCGGGTGACCCGGCTCCCCGTCGCCGAGGGCGAACCCGACTTCCCGATCTTCACGGCCTCGCTCGGCAACCCCGGCGAAGTGCTCAGCGAGCAGACCGGCTGGGAGCACAACCCCAGCTCCGGGAACTTCGACGGAGCAGGCGGTGACCTCGACCCGGAGCGTGCCGCGCACCTCGCGGTCGCCGAATCGCTGGAACGGTACTCCTCCTGCGCCCGGGACCCCGATCAGATCGTCTGGGCGACCGCCGCCGAACTCGGCGAGGACGCCATCCCCAGCGACCGCTGGCCCCGGTGCTCGCCGGCCGAACTGGCCGACCCCCGGAGCGGTCTCGTCCCCACCGACCCCGACGGTCCGATGCGCTGGGTCCGCGGCTGGTCCTTCACCCGCAACCGCCCGGTGTACGTGCCGGCCATGCAGGTCTGGCTGAAGAACCCGGTGGAGTCCCACGCGGAGCGCTACGTCCACCCGGTCTCGACCGGCTGCGCCGCGCACTCCGATCCGGCCGCCGCCGTCGTCAACGGCATCCTGGAGATCGTCGAACGCGACGCCATCGCCCTGACCTGGCTCCAGCGGCTGCGGCTTCCCCGGCTGGAGTTCGACCCGGCCGAACTGGCCCCGGAGTTCCGGGCCTTCGTGGAGCGGGGCAGCAGCGAACGGCTGCGGACCCAGCTCTACGACGCGACCACCGACCTCGGCATCCCGGTGATCTACGGGGTGCAGCTCGCCGACGACGACCGGGTCATCGCCCAGCTCGTCGCGGCGACCGCGGAACTGGACCCCGGCAAGGGGATCGCCAAGCTCTACCGCGAGGCGTCCTCCCTCCGGATCGCGCTCCGCCACATGGCGCGGGCCGCCGAGAAGGACGCCGCGACGCCCACGGCGGAGGAGGACATCGTCAGCGTCGTCGACGGCGCCCTGCTGTCCGGCCCGCTGTCCCAGCGGCACCGCTTCGACTTCCTGCTGGAAGGCGAACGCCCGGTGCACGGGCTGCGCGACCTTCCCCGGGCCCCGTCCGAGGAGCCGCTGCCGGCCCTGGCCTGGCTGCTGGACCGCCTGCACACCGCGGGCTGTGAGGTCGTCGCCGTCGACCTCACCACCGACGAGGCCGAGCAGGTCGGAGCCACCGTCGTACGGATGCTCGTTCCCCAGCTCATGCCGCTGTCCTTCGTGCACCGGGCCCGGTACCTGGCGCACCCCCGGCTCTACGCGGCACCCGCCGCCATGGGCCACCCGGTACGGGGCGAGACCGACATCAATCCGCACCCCCAGCCCTTCGCCTGATACCCGACCGTTCCACCCGCCGTGAACGTCCGACGAGGAGTCCGAAGATGACCGATCCGCGCCTGCTGATCCTCGCCGCGGGAGCGTTCGGCGCGGCCGTCGCCGAAGGGCTGGCCGCACGCCACGCCGGGTCGACCGTGCTCGACGTGAACCAGGGCACCCACCCCAGCCTGTGGCCCGACAGCGATCTGATCGTGCTGGCCACGGGACAGGGCCGGGAGGTGCTGGCCGACATGGTGGACGCCAGCGCCCACGCCTGGAACCGGCCCTGGTTCCCCGTCCAGGCGGGCCCCCTCGACCTGCGGTGCGGACCGGTGGTCGTACCCGGCCGCACCGCATGCCACCGCTGCTACACCCGCCGCCGCGCACAGCACACCGCCCCGACGGCGGACCAGAGCCGGGGCGACGGGACCACCGCGCCCCCGGTCTCCGGACACGCCCCGCACCACGTCGCCATCGCCGTGGGCCTCGCGGACCAGGCGGTGCACGAGGCCCTGGCCGAACCCGGTGAGCCGGGCGCGGCGGAGGGCATCGGCGCCACCGTACGGATCTTCGGGGTCGTGGAGGGCGCCACGTCCAGCTCGGCGGTCGTGGCAGTCGACCGGTGCACCCGCTGCCGGCCGGCCCGCACGCCCGAGAGCCGCCTGGAGCGGTTCGAGGCGATCGCGGCGGAGCTCGCGGCCCTCCCGGGCCGGTGACCCCGGCCCCGCGCACGAACCCGTACCGCACCCCGTACGGCCGACGCGTCCCGCTTGTCCTGCTCGTACGTCCCGAACCGGAAAGGAGGCCTCGATGCCGGACCACTCTGTGATCACCGCCGAAGCCATGGCCTCGGCCGCCCTGAACGACCCGCAGTTCCACGTCCCGGCGCGGCCCAGGCTCCGGCGCGGGCTCTCCCTGCACCACACGTCCGAGGCCCTCGTCGTCGAAGGCACCCCCAAGAAGCAGCTGCTGCGCGGCGCCGCCGCCCGGGAACTGCTGCCCCGGCTGCTCCCGCTGCTCGACGGCAGCCGCGGCCACGAAGACGTGGCAGAGGCCCTGGGAATCCCGGCGGGCACCGTCTTCAAGGCCCTCTCCCTGCTCTGGACCTGCGGCCTGATCGAGGAGGCCGCGTCCCCGGCGTCGGCCTCCCGGGCGGAGGCGGTGCCCGAGGCCCTCGCCGACTTCCTCTCCCGTATCGGCGACTCCACCGGGGCCAACCACGCCTGGGAGGAGGCCCTGGACCGGCTGGCCCGGGCCCGCGTCGAGGTCTTCGGCACCGGCCCCCTGGCCGTCGCCACCCGGCGCCACCTCGCCGACTCCCTCGTCGACACGGGTACCGACGCTGGTACCGGCATCGACGCCAGTACCGGCATCGACGCCAGTACCGGCATCGACGCCGGTACCGGTACGGACGCCAGTACCGGTCCGGCACCCGGTACCACCCTCGCGGTCGCCGCCGGACTGGACCCGGCCGCCTCCGCGGCCCTCGCCGCCTCCTGCGCCCAGGCCGGCGTACCGCTGATCCGTCTCGCGCTCACCGGTCGCACCGCCCACCTCGGCCCGTACGTCGACCTCGCCTTCACCCCCTGTCTGGCCTGCCGCACCGCGGAGGACCCGGCGGACGACCGGCCCCCGCTGCCCGGTGACGCCGAACTGGCCGCCGCGCTCTTCGTCCGGGACCTGTTCGCGCTGCTCTCGCGGAGCACGCCCAGCCCGCTGCCGTCCCAGTGGCGCACCGTCGACCTGGCGGACCTCTCCCAGCAGCGCCGCTCGGCCGCCACCCGGCCCGGCTGCCCCCACTGCTCGGCGGCGCCGGGCGACCCGGTCGCCCCGCCGCTCGCCGCGCGCTACGAGGCGGCGATCGCCTTCCCGCCCCGGGAGTACGCCGACGGCAAGGCTCACCAGGCCCACTACAAGCCCTCGAACATCGCCCTGCAGAACGACGAGAAGACCTGGCCCGTCGCGGCGGCCGTGCCCCTCCCGGCACCCCCGCTGGAGTCGCTGCGCTCCCCGTCGCCCGCCGTCCTCGACGACCGGACCGCCGCACTGCTCCTCGCCGTCACCGCGGGCCGCAGGGCTCTGCTGCCCGGCCGCGTGCAGCGGTGGACGGCGAGCGGCGGCAACATCGGCTCCGTCGTCGCCCACCTCGTCGTCCGCGACGTCCCCGGCCTTGAGCCCGGCGTCTACGGCTACGTGGCGTCCGAGCACCGGCTGGCCAGACTCGCGGCCGACCCCCGCGCCGTCCCCGGCGAGGCGCCGCTGACGGTCGTCCTCACCGGCGACTTCACCAAGGTCGCCAAGAAGTACGCGGCGTTCGCCCTGCGGATCGTCCTGCTCGACGCCGGCTGCGCCACCGCCACGCTCCGTGCCGCGGCGACCGCGCTGGACCTGCCGTTCGCGGTCCGCACCCGCTGGGACGACCTCGCGGTCGCCGCGGCCCTGGGGATCGACCCCGACCTGGAACCGATCACCACCCTCGTCGACCTGGGAGGAGCCCCGTGAGCGCCCCGCACGAACTGGCCATGGACATGCTGGCGTCCTTCCGCGAGCAGCGCGGCGCCTCCGGGGCCACGGCGCTCGCCGAACGCCGGCCGCACGCACCGGACCCCGCCGCGCTCGGACCGGCCGTCACGGTCGCCCCGTACACGCACCGGACCGTGCCCCACGACCTCCTGACCACCCTGGAGAACCGGCGCTCCCTGCGCGGCTTCTCCCCGGAGCCCCTGCCCGCCGGGCTGCTGGCCGGCATCATGACCCGGGCCCTGGAGACGGATGAGGCCGATGCGGACTGCCCGCTCGAACTCACCGTCGTCGCCAACCGGTTGGCCGGGGTCACCCCCGCCGTCCACCGCTTCGACGCCGCGGCGTCCACCTTCACCCCGGTGATGGAACTGCCCACCGGAGCGGCCCGCTACGGACTGACGCTGCAGCCGGAGTTCTCCGACGCCGCCGCGATCGTCTCGATCGGAGTGCCGCTGGACGCCGCGGTCCACCGCCACGGCGGGCACGGCTACCGGCTGCTGCTCACCCGTGCCGGCTCCGCCGCGTACGCGATGTGGCTGGACGGCGTCGCCCACGGACTGGTCGGCAGTGTCTTCGCCGGCTTCATCCCGGCGGCCGTCCGCGGCCCGCTGCTCAGCGACGGAACGAGCCGCCAGCAGATCTTCGCGCTGGCCCTGGGCCTGCCGCCGGCCCCCTGAGACTTCCCGCCCCGACCGGGTGCGGGATCCGTCACCCACCGCACGACACCTGAGGAGGTGCCTCGCATGGAGGACATCGAGCTGTACGCCGTCGACGCCGAGGAACTGGCGATCGAGGAGCTGCCCGAGGGCAACGCCCTCGCGAGCTGGGCGTCCGCCGGATCCGCTTCGACCGCGTCCTGCCCGGCGACGTCCGCGTCGTCCGTCAGCAGCGCGTCCACCTACGGGTGATCCGCAGCCCCCGGCCGGCCCGCCCGGCCTCCGCACCGCACACCGGAAGGAGGTGAACACCATGGAGAACAACCTCGAGCTCTACGTCATCGACGGTGACGAGCTGGCGATCGAGGAGCTTCCGGAGGGCAACGCCCTCGGCTGCTTCTTCTGCGCCGGATCCGCTTCGACCGCGTCCTGCCCCGGCACGTCCGCGGCCACCGCGTCGTCCGCCTCGACCATCGGCTGACCCCGGTCGCCTCCGGTCCCCGTCGGTCCCCTCCGACCGGCACACAGACGGCGTCACGCAAGAGCACTCGCACAGTAGCCCTCGCACAGTCGCCCTCACAGAGTCGCCATCACGCAGAAAGGATTCCTCGAATGCAGGACTTCGACGACCTCGAACTGGACCTGTCCGCCGACGAGCTGGCCTCGGACGCGCTCGGTCTCGAGCCCCTGAAGGAGGGCGTCGCCCTCGGTACCTGGGCGACCGCCGGCACCGCCTCGACGGCCTCGTGCCCGACGAGCACCGCCTCCTCCTCCGCGAGCGCCTCCAGCTTCGGCTGAGTCCGCCCGCGGCGCCACCAGCACCAACACACCCACCCGAAAGGAAGTGAACGCCATGAACGAGAACCTCGACAACGAGCTCGAGCTGTGGTCCGAGTCCCTTGACCTGGAGGTCCTCCAGGACGCCGTCAGCCCCGGTTTCACCACCGCGTTCTGCGGCGCCTGCGCCGGCTCGGCCAGCTGCCCCGTCGGCTGTGTCGGCTCGATGAGCAGCGTCTCCAGCCAGGGCGGCTGATCAGCCGCTCGGATCCCTGGGCTCCGGGGTGGTCCTAGTACCCCGGGGCCCAGGGCCCCCAGCCCGGTCCGCTTTTCCCGGACCGGACTGAACCACCAGATTAGAGCCAGGCGGCCCGGCACGGTAGCGGACCGGCCGCCGCTGCGGAGGGAGGAACCGCGCCGTGGACACGTGCACCGCACCCAAGCTCCGGGAGGATCTGGAGATCATCCGGGGGATGGACGACCACCCGCTGATGTTCGATCCGAAGGGCGGGACCTACCACCGGCTGACCAAGTCGGCCGCTGTGCTGCTCCGCCAGTTCGACGGAGCTCACTCGCTGGACGAGCTCTCGGCCCTCATGGCCGAGCGCCGGGGCGTACCCGCCGAAGGCGTGCGCGGAGAGCTCGCCGCCTTCGTCGACGAGCTGAGCCGCAGCGGCCTCCTCGTCGGAACCGAAGCCGAGCGGGCGCCCAAGAAGCGCGCCGGCGGCCGCTTCGGCACCACCATGCTCATGCCCCGCTTCGTCATCACCCGCTCGCTCCCGACGGTCCTGGAGCCGGTGGCCCGGCTGTTGCGCCCCGTCCCGGCCTGGCTGTCGGTCGGCGTCTTCGCCGGCGGTGGCATCCTCGGCATCCTGCTCGGCCTCTACGCGGTCCTGACCTCGGCCCCGCCGGCCAAGGACCTGCTGGGCACCGGAACCCTCGTCGCCATCGCGCTGATGTTCCTCCAGATCCTGGTGCACGAGAGCGCTCACGCCATGGTCTGCCAGGTACTCAAGGTGCCCGTGCGGGGCCTGGGAGTGGCGCTGCTCTTCTACTTCCTGCCGCTCGCCTACGTCGACCGCACCGACGCCTACCGCGTCCGCTCCCGAGGCGGCCGGGTCCTGCTCGCCCTCGCGGGACCGCTCAGCGACGGCTGGTTCACCGGCGCCGCCGCCCTGCTCGTGCTCACCACGGACGGACCGGTCGCGCAG
Organism: Streptomyces sp. NPDC058650; assembly: GCF_042717315.1. Lineage (NCBI taxonomy): Bacteria > Bacillati > Actinomycetota > Actinomycetes > Kitasatosporales > Streptomycetaceae > Streptomyces > Streptomyces sp. NPDC058650. The sequence goes on along the minus strand of NZ_JBHXRL010000015.1, from coordinate 49,946 downwards.
GTGGCCGGGGCGCTGCTGATCTTCCAGATGCTCAACCTGGTCACCAACATCAACCCGATGCTCCCGAGCGACGGTTACGCGGCGCTGGAAGCCGGCTTCGGCCTCGTCGACGCGCGGGGCCGCGCCTTCACCCTGCTGAAGCACCGCCTGCTGGGCCGCCCGCTGCCGGGCTTCCTGGAGCGGATGCCGACCCGCAGCCGCCGGCTGCACGTCACGTACGGCATCGTGTGCTGCGTCTACACCGTGGCGCTCGGCTACTTCGTCGTCCAGTCGCTGATCTGGTCGTTCGAGCTGGTCGGACGGTCGATGCCGTGACCGACCCCGAGATCTCCGGACCGCTGCTGACCCGGGTGGGCGGTCTGCCCACCGAGGCCCTGGACCTCATCGGGTCCGCCACGCGACGGGCGATCGCAGAGGCCGCCGACGCCCACGCGGAACTGGAGCGAAGGCGGCCCGCCGTGGAGGACGCCTGCTTCCCGCTGGTGCCCCTCCTGGACGACGAAGTGCCGCTGCGCCGCCAGGTGCTGGCCGCCAAGCGGGCCGCGCACCGGCTGCGGGCCCTGCCGTGGGGCGACGAACTGCCGCCTCGTATCGCCGAGTTGGCAGGGCCCGAGGCGGCCGCCGGCTTCCGCGGCTGGCAGGCGGCCGTACGGCTGCGTGACGAGGCCGCCCGGCGGCTCGACGTCCTGCTGGCCGAGGACCGTGCGGCGGCCCCGGCCGCGCTCGCCGGCCACCTCGCCGATCCGGGTTTCGCCCGGGCCGCGGCGCTGGCCGCCCCTGACTGGCTGCGGCACGGCCGCCCGCGCCGCCGCCCCGCCGAGACCCGCAACCTGCGCACGCTCTACTCCTATGTGTCCCGGGCCGCGGTGAAGACCAGCCCGTTCTCCACGCTGACCACCGTCGGAGAGGGCGGCTCGACCGGCGCCGCCGAGGCCGCGGCCCCCGCCCCTCACGCCGACGCGTCCGCGGTCCACACCTCCGCCCCCCACGCCGACGCGTCCGCGGTCCGTACCGCCCACGCCGACACGCCCGCCGTCCACACCTCCGCCCCCGCCGCCCACAGCTACGCCGCCACCGCCCTCGCCCAGCTGGCCCTGCGCTGCCTGGCGCGCGAGGCCGGTACCGCCGGTCTGCTGCGCTACCGGCTCGCGCCGCTCCGGCCCGGTGGTCCCGACGCCCCGGGCGGTCTCGTCCTGCTGCCCGAACCCGTCGCCGACGGCGGTCTGGCCTGGCGGCTCGACCGGGTGGTGGAGGCCGACCACGCGGCGCCCTGGCTGTCCGGCTTCGCGCCCGACGCCGAACACTCCCTGGACGGGCTGCTGTCCGGGCTCGGCGGCCCCGACCCCTTCCGCCGCTTCCGGCGCCTGCTCGACACCGGGCTGATCGCACCCGTACCGCCCTGGCGGCGCGGCGGCGACCCGATGGGCGCCGTGGCGGAGCTGCTCGCGGGACACCCCGAGGACGGGATCGCGGGCGAGGTGCGGGAGTTGAGGGACTCGGCCGCCGCCCTCTGCGCCGCCGGCGAGGACGAACGGACCGAGACGCTCACCCGGGCCCGCCGCACCGCCGGTCGCTGGGCCCGACGGGCCGGTCTCGACCGGTTCGCGTCCGGGGAGGTGCTGTACGAGGACGTCGCGAGCGACCTCGCCCTGCCCCGGATCCTCGACGTGCCGGAGGTCCGCGCCGACCTGACCGAACTAGGCCGCCGCATGCGCCCGTTCGTCTTCCGCTCACACCTCTACGACGTGCTCGTGGACCGCTTCACGGCCGAGTACGGGCCGGGCGGGACCTGCACCGACGTGCTCGGGTTCCTCATGCGCGTCGCCGTCGACGGTGACGCGCAGCCCGACCTCGACCAGGCCTCCGTCGCCGACCGTGCCGAGCGGGAGACCGCGGGGGAGCGGGCATGGCTGCCGGTCGGGCCGAGCAGCGCGCCGCCCGCCGCGGCGGTGCTGTTCCAGCTCGCCGCGACCGGCCCGCAGGCCGTGCGCGGCGGCGACTACCAGCTGGTGGTCAACCAGTTCAATCCCGGTACGGGCGGGCTCGTGACCCGCTTCGGGCCGCTTCTCGGCGAAGGCTTCCGCGACCGGCTGCGCGAGCACGTCCGTGCCTGCTGGCCCGGCCGGACCTGCCGGGAACTCGTCCTGTGGACGGAGATCAACACGGCCCAGTCGCGGTCGGCCGGCCTGCTGCCGCCCCTGCTGCTGCCCGGCGAGATCCCGGCAGCCGACGGCCTCGACCTGGCCGACACCGTCCTCACGCACGACCCCGGCGACGGCACCCTCGCGCTGCGCGACCGCGCGGGCGACCCGGTAGGCCTCGCCTACCTCGGTCTCGTCCCGCCGCACCTCTTCCCGCCGTTCGCCCGGCTGCTCGCCGTGCTCGCCGACCCGTGGGTCAACGGCTCGCCGCACTCGGACTACGTCCTGCCGTTCGGACTCCAGGAGCAGCGCACCGACGAGATCGTGCCGATGCCGCGGACCGGCTTCGGCCGCGTCACCGTCTCCCGCGCCTCGTGGGTCGTCCCGGCGGCCGAACTGCCCGTGCCGAGGCCGGGCGAGAGCGACGCCGAGACCGCGCTGCGCGCCGAGGCGTTCCGGCGCGCGCACGGCTTGCCGGAGGAGGTCTTCTGTCACCGGCTGACCGGCTTCGGGCCGGGCGAGCAGGGCACGGACCGCAAGCCCCTGTGGGTCTCGCTGACCTCGCCGCTCTCGCTGTCCGTGCTCGCCCAGTGGGCCGGCCCGGCCACGGGCCACCTGCGCCTGGTCGAGGCGCTGCCGGCCAGGTCCGCGCATCCGCTGCGGGACGCGGCGGGCGGCACGCGGGCCGCCGAGCACATCGCGCTGCTGCGTTGGCGGCGACCGGAGGAGGAAGCATGAGCATGGCGGTTCCCCAGCGGGACTGGTGGTACGTACGGGTCTACCCCGGTGGTCCCCGGCTGATGGACGCCGCGGTGCGGACCCTCGTGCCGTGGCTGGCCGCGCAGGCCGGGAGGCTGGGCAGCGAGGACTGGTTCTTCATCCGGTACTGGGACGCCACCGGCCACCACCTGCGGCTGCGGCTGCGCGCCGGGGCCGACGCGGTGGACGCGCTGGACGCCACCGCCCGCGAGGAGCTCACCGGTCTGCTGAGCACGCTGGAGGAGCGGCCCGAGGACTCCGTCGGCCTGCTGCCCGGCGCGCTGCCGCCCGGCTCGCCGGCCCGCGGCGTCACCCCCGCGCTGTACGCACCGGAGTCGGCCAAGTACGGCGGCCCGGCGGGTGTCGCCGTCGCCGAGCGCATCTTCCACCTGGACAGCGCGTTCTGCGCCGGGCTCGACCTCGCCGCCCTGCCCCGGCGCTACGAACGGGCCGCGCACGCCGTCTACTTCGCCCGGGCGCTCACCGCGAGGGTGCTGACCGAGGAGGAGCGGGACGTCTTCTGGGTCCGCCATCGCACCCGGTGGGGCTGGCAACTGCGCCTGGCCGCCGGCGGGGAGCAGCTCAGGCCCCTGCTCGGTGCTGTCTCGGCCGGGGTCCGGGAGCAGGGCGTGCCCGCACCCGGTGCGCGCGAGCGCATCGACGCGCACGCCGACGCGCTGGCCGAACTCCTCCTGCGGGCCCCCGGTTCCCGGGACCATCAGGTGCTCCACCACCTGCACATGGTGATGAACCGGCTGGGCTTCCCGCCCGGCGAGGAAGCGGCGCTCGGCATGCTGGCAGGGCAGACTGCCAGGAAACCGGCGGTTGTTGCCGGTGCGGTGCCCGGATGAGAGGAACACCTGTGACACCTGTGACGACCCTGGCAGGCGACATGATCCTGCTCGCCTTCGACGCGGAGGGCGGCAGGCTTCCCGTCCGGCAGTCCTTGGCCCCGGCGGTGCGCGGTGCGCTGCTCGCCGAACTGCTCGACGGCGGCGCCCTGACGGACGAGGCGGGCACCGCCGGGGCCGTGGGCGAGGCTCCGCAGGACGCCGCGCTCAAGGAGGTGTGGCGGCGGATCGCGGCGGAGCCCGGCAGGAAGTGGCTGCACTGGGTCCGCAAGGACGGTCGTGCGTCGATCCACGAGGTGCTGCGGGGCCTGGAGAAGGACGGACTCCTGGAGAGGAGCACCGACCGGGTCTTCGGGGTCTTCCCGTTGAACCGGGCCGGCCTCACTCCGTCCGGTCTCACCGCCGCCGGAGAGGTGCGCGCCGCGGTGGCCGCCGCGGTCGAGGACCCGGCAGCCCCCGCCCCCGGTGGCCGGGCCGCGCTGCTTGCCGGGCTCGCCCACGCGGGCGGCCAGTTGGGCACGGTGCTGGCCGCCGATCGGCGCCGGGTGCTCAAGGACCGGCTTGCGGCCCTGTCCGAGGGCGCCGCCCCGGTGTCGGCCGCGGTACGCCGGGCCGTCCAGGACCTCCAGGGCGCGGCCGTCTCGTAGGCGCCGCGAACGACCGTCAGATCCAGCCGCGTTCGCGCGCCAGCAGGGCGGCGTGCGGGCGGCTGGACGCGCCCAGGACGCGCAGGAGGTCGGCCACGTGCCGCCGGTAGGTCCGTACCGACATGCCCAGGTCCCGGGCGCCGATCTCGTCCTTGCCGACGTGGCACATGGACTTCAGGACGTCCCGCTCGGTCTCGGCCAGACCGCCCTGGCACTTCTCGTCGTCCGCGGTGATCGTCGACAGGTCCGTGGCCTGACACCAGATCTTCTCGAAGAGGGCGATGATGCCGGCGACGAGGCCGGTCTCCTGGGCCACCAGGGCGCCCCGGGAGGTGTCCTCGGGATCGATCGGGACCAGGGCGGTGCGCCGGTCGTAGACGAGGACGCGCTCCGAGAGGTCTTCCGACACCCGGATCTCCGCTCCCTTGGCGGTGAGTTCCCGCAGGTAGCCGACGGTCAGCGGGTCGTCGAGGGCCTCCTGGAGGACGACGCTGCGGATCCGGACGCCCCGGCTCAGGCAGCGCAGGTCCAGCGGGCGCGAGTGCGCGATGTTCTCGGGCGTCAGCACCGTGTACGGCTCGACGGACAGGATCTCCTCGCGGGCGAAGAAGGCGAGGTCGTCGATCCGGCTGCGGATCTGCGCCACGTTCTCCATGCGCTCGACGGACTGCGGCGAGGCCAGCGCCGGACTCTGTTCGTCCCGCAGGTCGGCGACCAGGTGCCGGGATCGGGTGACCTCCTGGAGCTCCTGGTGCAGTTCGCGCAGCCGTAGCTCGGTGAGCCGGTCCACGACGATCGCCGGATCGGTCGGGCACACGGTCTGCCGGTCGGTCCCGTACAGCAGGCCGAGCTCGCGCAGCCGGTCCTGGGCGGTGGCCACGGCCTCGCGGTCGGCCCGTAGCAGGAGGTGGATGTCTCCGTCAGTGGTGTCGGGATTCCGCAGGAAGTGCCGGTAGATGGACTCCTCCAGTTCGGAGAGTCCCAATACGCGCATGCCTGTTACTGCCATGTTCGAGCCCCCCGAGCTCTGCTTGCACTCCGGCGTGGCGCTCCGCTGGTCAGGCGGGTGACCGCGCGTCCGGATGGTGGATGGGAGAGTAATGCCCGAGTAAAACGGACGCCTACCGCAGAGGTCGCGATGTGACGGGTGTCACGTTGCGCGGAGTGTCCCTGGAGTGGCCACCACGTGACCGTCGCACCCTTCCGGACCGCGGGTTGACCCCCGAACCGGAGGCGCATAGCGTCGCCGCGCTGGGGTGAGCGAGCGCTCAGGAGGTCTCGTGGTGGTGTCGGGTGGGGTGGAGCGGCTGACCGTCGACGGGGCGCCCTTCGCCGTTCAGGACGGTGTGTACGTCTCGGGGCCGCGGACTCTGCGGGAGTTCGTGGAGGTCGTCTGGGCCTATGGGGACCGGGTGTTCCTGGTGTCCGAGGCCGGGCGGACGACCTATCGGGAGTTCTTCGACGCCGCCTGCGGGCTCGCCCGGCGGTTCGTCGGGGAGTACGGGCTGCGGCCCGGGGACCGGGCCGTCGTCGCCATGCGGAACCTTCCCGAGTGGCAGGTCGCCTTCTGGGCCGCCCAGCTCGCCGGGCTCGTCGCCGTACCGCTCAACGCCTGGTGGACCGAGGACGAGTTCACGTACGCGCTTGATGACTGCGCGCCTGCGGTGTTGCTCGTCGACGGGGAGCGGGTCGAGCGTGTGCGGGGCTGGGCACGGGAGAACGGCGTACCCGGGATCGTCTTCCAGGGGGAGGCGGAGGAGGGGTTCGTCGCGTACGTCGCCGACCTCGACCCCTCCCTCGGGCCGCCGGCCGTCGACGTCCTGCCCGAGCACGACGCCACCGTCATCTACACCTCCGGCACCACCGGCCGGCCCAAGGGCGCCGTCGCCACGCACCTCGCGCAGGCCGGGGCCGCCATGAACCCCCGGTACTTCGCCGCGGCTGCCGCCCTCGCCCGGGGCGAGGTGCCCGGCACCGGGCCCGCGCCCGTCTCGCTGACGACCTTTCCCTTCTTCCACGTCGCCGCGTTCACCTCGTTCTATGCCGTCATGGCGGCCGGGGGGACGCTGGTGATGATGCGGAAGTGGGATGCCGGGCTTGCTCTCGCGCTGATCCGGGAGCACGGCGTCACTCACTACGCCGGGGTGCCCACCACCGCGCTCCAGCTCCTTGAGGCCGCCCGTGCCGAGAAGGACGGGCTGGAGAGTCTCGTGCTGCTGAGTACCGGCGGCGCCGCCGCCCCGCCCGGGATCGTCGCCGGGATCACCGCCGCGTACGGCGAGCGCGTCGAGCCCCGCAACGGCTACGGGCTGACCGAGACCTGCGGCGGCGTCCTGTCCAACGTCGGCGCCGAGTACCGCGCCCATCCCGGGAGCGTCGGGCGTCCCTCGCCCGCCACCGAGGTGCGGATCGACCGGCCCGACGGGGACGGCGTGGGGGAGCTGTGGCTGCGGGGGCAGTCGCTTGTTCGCGGGTACTGGGGGAACGAGGCCGCGACCCGGGCCGCGTTCACCGGGGACGGGTGGTTCAGGACCGGTGACCTGGCGCGCGTCGACGACGACGGGCGCGTCAGCGTCGTCGACCGGCTCACGGACATGGTGATCCGCGGCGGCGAGAACGTGTACTGCGTCGAGGTGGAGGGTGTGCTGCACGAGCATCCGGACGTCCTCGACGCCGCCGTTCTCGGCGTCCCGCATCCGCTGCTCGGCGAGGAGGTCGTGGCCGTCGTGCGGCTGCGGGACGGGGCGGCCGCCGACACCGCCGCCGAGCGGCTGCGGGCGCACGTCGGCGCGCGCCTCGCCGCCTTCAAGGTGCCCGCCAGGGTCCTCGTACGGGAGGAGGAGCTGCCGCGGAATCCGACCGGGAAGCTTCTCAAGCGGGAGCTGAAGGACGCTTTCGCCGGCGGGTGACGCGGACGCGGTTCGGCGGCGGTGGCGCGGGCGCGGTTCGGCGGCGGTGGCGCGGGCGCGGTTCGGCGGCGGTGGCGCGGACGCGGTTCGGCGGCGGTGGCGCGGACGCGGGTCAGCGGCGGGTGGCGCGGACGCGGCTCGTCGGCGGGTGACGCGGGCGCGGTTCAGTGGCGGGTGATGCGGATGCGGTACGCGCCGCCCGGGTCCTCGCCGAGGACGCTGATCCGGATGCCGCCGGCCCGGTCCGTGAAGGTCTCGCCCGGGCGGTACGGGGCGTCCGACAGCTCCGCGTGGACGTTCGGGCGCCGCGTGCAGCCGCCGCTGGAGCGGTCGCTGTCGGAGACGGTCACCGGGCCGTGGCCGGTGTCCACGTCGGACTCGACCCGGTAGACGAGGACGCCCTGCTCGCAGACCGCCTCGTCGTTGCCCCCCTTGCTGCGCACCTCGACCGCGTACCCCGAGGTGCCGGAGAGCGGGACGAACGCGAGTTTGGGGCCGCCGGGGACGGCCAGCGGGGTGAGCGTGTAGTCGGTGGAGCCGGGGCCGGACGCGCAGCTGACCTGGTCGTTGTCGAGCCAGCCCAGCTTCCACTTGTGCCAGCCGAGCAGGTCGTTGTTGGCCCCCCAGTCCTCCGACATGATGTCCCAGTGTCCGACGGTGCCGCCGCCGTCCGCGGTGTAGAGGTCGGGCAGGCCGAAGACGTGGCCGTTCTCGTGGGGGAGCACCCGGTAGCCGGTCTCCGCGAAGCTGCCGGAGCCGTCGTCCTGACGGCTGTAGACGAAGGACGTGTTGGCGAGCGGCACGCCGTCGGCGTACGGGGCGTCGTCGTTGCCGGAGAAGGTCACGGACAGGACGGTGTCGAGGGCGGAGGGCCCGGCGTTCGGCGTGACGAGGACGTTGACCAGGTCGTACGCGCTGAAGTCCACCTTCGCGTCGGCGGCCTTCACGATGTCCTCGACGAGGGAGCGGTAGCCCGGCTCGTAGGGTGAGCCGCGCTCGATCCCGTACGCGGAGAACGGCCGGGGCATCCGCAGCCAGTCGGCCATCGGGACCTCGGCCTGGTACTTCAGGCGCCCGTACGAGCTGGTGTGGAACCAGTCGGAGGTCTGCGGGAAGAACTCGCGGAAACGGCTCATCGCGGTGCCCTCCCCGACGGCGTCCGTGAAGTCGACCATCAGCGTGAGGGCCCTGACGCGGCCCGTGGAACGCACGTAACCGGGGGCGGTGGGCAGCCCCTCCGACATCTGCACGCCCATCGTGGTGGCGATCCGGCACGGCCCGAGCTGCGCGCCGCTCGGCGCGGCGGCCACGGGGCCGGCCGAGGCCGGGGCGGGGTCGGGGAGCGTCGTGCTCGCGGAGGCGAGCAGCGCGAGGGAGAGGGCCGTGGTCGCTGCCAGGGCGACGGGCCTGCGTATCCGTCGGCGGGGGTGCTGCATACGGGCGCCTCTCCGGTGGGGGCAGGTCTGCGGCACGGACCTCCCGCGCGGGGGGACGGAGATCCGTGTCGTGCGATCAGCCTGTGGTGAGCGGCTCGGAGGCGCGCGCCGGGTGGACCGATCGTGTGGGGATTCCGCGCGGCGTGTCGGCCGTGACCCACGTCACATGAGGGAGGGAAATAAGCGGGGACCGTGTCCCCGTTTAACCCTGTGTTCCGCGAAGTGGGGAGTCCGTCCCCGGATGGCGGCGAATCGACGATGACCGAGGAGGTCGTGGCGTGACCAGTACTCCCGTGGCCGGTACCCCCGTGGCGGGCGTCCCCCTGGCCGGCGCCCCCGTGGCCGGCGCCCCGGACTCCGCGCCCGTCCGCCGCGTGCCCCGCCCGCGCGCGGACGCCCTGCGCAACCGCGAGCGGATCGTGACGGCGGCCCGCGAGATGTTCGTCGAGTTCGGCCCCCAGGTGCCGTACGACGAGGTGGCGCGCCGCGCCGGCGTCGGGAACGCCACGCTCTACCGCAACTTCCCCGAGCGCGCCGACCTCGTCCGCGAGGTCGTGCTCTCCCTCATGGCCCGCGTCACCGAACTCGCCGAGCGTGCCGTCGAGGAGGAGGCCGACACCTTCGCCGCCCTCCGCCGCTTCACCCACGCCGCCGCCGACGAACGCATCGGCGCCCTGTGCCCGATGCTCGACGGGGCCTTCGACCAGGACCACCCCGATCTGACCGTCGAGCGCGACCGCCTGGAGGAGGCCGTCCAGGGCCTCGTCGAGCGGGCGCAGCGCGCCGGCCGGCTCCGCTCCGACGTCGGTGTCGGGGACCTGATGGTGGCGGTCTCGCAGCTGACCCGTCCGCTGCCGGGCACGGCCTGCGTGAACTTCGACCAGTTCGTCCACCGTCACCTGCAGTTGTTCCTCGACGGCCTGGAGGCGCCCGCGCGCTCCGAGCTGCCGGGGACGGCCGCGACCCTGGAGGACCTGAGGCGCGACTCCTGCCGGCGGTCGTGACGACTCCCTAGCGCCCCGGAAGCACCCCACCCGCACTTCCCGTACGTACGTCCCTTCGTACTCCCTTACGTCCTTTTTTCACCTGTACGCGCCAAGAGGTGGCTACCCCATGTCCAAAATCCCCGAGAGCCCCGCGAGCCAGGCCGAGGCCGACCCCGGCCGCTGGAAAGCGCTCGTCTTCATCGCCCTCGCCCAGCTGATGGTCGTGCTCGACGCGACGATCGTGAACATCGCGCTTCCCTCCGCCCAGCAGGACCTCGGGATCTCGGACGGTAACCGGCAGTGGGTCATCACGGCCTACGCCCTCGCCTTCGGCGGTCTGCTCCTCTTCGGCGGACGCATCGCCGACCTGTGGGGCCGCAAGCGGACCTTCGTCGTCGGACTGATCGGCTTCGCCGCCGCCTCCGCCCTCGGCGGGGCCGCGACCGGCGAGGCCATGATGCTCGGTGCCCGCGCGCTCCAGGGCGCCTTCGGCGCGCTGCTCGCGCCCGCCGCGCTGTCGCTGCTCGCCGTGACCTTCACCGACGCCAAGGAGCGCGCGAAGGCCTTCGGCATCTACGGCGCGATCGCCGGTGGCGGCGGCGCCGTGGGTCTGATCCTCGGCGGTTTCCTCACCGAGTACCTGAACTGGCGCTGGACGTTCTTCGTCAACATCCCGTTCGCGATCGTCGCCGCCGTCGGCGCGTACTTCGTGATCCGTGAGCCCGCGGGCGGCCGCAACCGCTCCTCGCTCGACATCCCCGGCGTGATCCTCTCCACCCTGGGTCTGGTCGCGCTCGTCTACGGCTTCACGCGCGCCGAGTCCGAGGGCTGGAGCGACGCCGGCACGATCGGCCTCTTCGTCGGCTCCGCCGTCCTGCTCGCGGTGTTCGTGTTCACCGAGTCGCGGGTCGCGTCGCCGCTCCTGCCGCTGCGGGTCCTCACCGACCGCAACCGAGGCGGCGTCTACCTGTCGCTGGGTCTCGCCGTCATCGCGATGTTCGGCCTCTTCCTCTTCCTGACGTACTACCTCCAGATCGTGAAGGGGTACTCGCCCGTCATGACGGGCTTCGCGTTCCTGCCCATGATCGTGGGCATGATCGTCGGTTCGACGCAGATCGGTACGCGGCTGATGACCCGGGTCCCGCCGCGGCTGCTCATGGCCCCGGGCTTCCTCACCGCAGCCGTCGGCATGCTGCTCCTCACGCAGCTGGAGGTCGGCACCTCGTACGCCGGTCTGATCCTGCCGGCGCAGCTGCTGCTCGGTCTGGGCATGGGTACGGCGTTCATGCCGGCGATGTCGCTCGCGACGTTCGGCGTGGACCCGCGGGACGCCGGTGTGGCCTCCGCGATGGTCAACACCTCGCAGCAGGTCGGCGGGGCCATCGGTACGGCCCTGCTGAACACGATCGCCGCCTCGGCGACCACCGCCTACCTGGCCGACCACGCGGCCGGCGCGACCACCCCGGCCGCGCAGAAGCTGGTCCAGCTCCAGGGCATGGTCGAGGGTTACGCCGCGGCCATCTGGTGGGCCGTCGGCATCCTGGCCGTCTCGGCCGCGATCGCCTTCGTGCTGATCAACACCGGGAAGCCGGAGATGGGGGTCGTCGCCGGGTCCGGTGAGGGCGCGGACGACGAGGTGAAGGTGCCCGTCATCGCCCACTGATCCCGTACTCCAGGCGCTCCCTGCCCTGGCCCCGCGAGCCGTGTGCTCAGCGGAGCCAGGGCAGGTCCGCGTCCGGGCCCGCCGGTTCGAGGCCCTCGGCCATCACCCGCATGATCGCGCCGAGCTGTTCGACCTGCTCCGGTGCGAGCCGGTCGAACAGGGCCTGGCGTACGGCCGCCACATGGCCGGGCGCGGTGCGGCGCAGGACGTCCATCCCCTCGTCCGTGAGCCGCGCGAACTGGCCGCGCTTGTCGGAGGGGCAGTTCTCGCGCGTCACCCAGCCGTTCTTCTCCAGCCGGGCGATCGCGTGGGAGAGGCGGGAGCGGGTGATCTTGGCGCTCTTGGCGAGCTCGGTCATCCGCAGCCGCCGGCGGGGTGCCTGGGAGAGCTGGACGAGCAGCCCGTAGTAGATGTGCGGCATCCCGGCGTCACGCTGCAACTGGCGGTCGAGGTGATCCTCCAGGAGCGTGGTGGCGTGCAGGTAGGCGCGCCAGGTGCGCTGTTCCTCGTCGTCGAGCCAGCGCGGTTCGGTCATGTCTCCCATGGGTCCTATCGTACGACTCGTTCTTGAAAGTTGAACTACATACGTTTACTCTGCAGACATCTAGCTTGAAGTTTCAAGTACCACGAGGATGCCGGAGGTCGTCGCCATGGACGCCACGCTGGAACGGATGCCCGCCCTCTACCTGTCCCACGGCGCCCCGCCGCTCGCCGACGATCCCGTCTGGCCCGGCGAGCTCGCCGCCTGGTCCGCGGACCTGCCCCGCCCCAAGGCGATCCTCATGGTCTCCGCCCACTGGGAGGAGGCCCCGCTCGCGCTCGGCGCCACCGAGACCGTGCCCCTCGTCTACGACTTCTGGGGCTTCCCCGAGCACTACTACCGGGTCCGGTACGGGGCTCCCGGCGCCCCGCAGCTCGCCGAGGCCGTCCGCAAGCTGCTCCGCGGGCCCGGCACGCCCGTGCAGGACATCCCCGACCGGGGGCTCGACCACGGCGCCTACGTGCCGCTCGTCGAGATGTTCCCGGGCGCCGACATCCCCGTACTCCAGATCTCCATGCCCACGCTCGACCCGCGCCGGCTCATGGACATCGGGCGCAAGCTCGCCCCGCTGCGCGACGAGGGCGTCCTGATCGTCGGCAGCGGCTTCTTCACCCACAACCTCGCCGCCCTCCGCCACACCGGCGGCGGCGTGCCGGGCTGGTCCGCCGAGTTCGACGACTGGGGACACCGCGCCCTGGAGGCCCAGGACGTCGACGCGCTCCTCGACTTCGCGCACAAGTCCCCGGCCGGGCGCCTCGCCCACCCGCGTACGGAACACTTCGCTCCCCTCTTCGTGACCATGGGCGCGGCGGACGCGGCCGGCGACCTCGACGCCGGGCGGTCCGTGATCGACGGCTTCTGGATGGGGCTCGCCAAGCGGTCCGTCCAGTTCGGGTAAGGGGCTAGAAGACCGGCGGGTTCAGCTCGATCGAGCGGACGGCGGCGGCGAGCGCGAGCGGGTCGCCGACGTCGAGCGCCGTGTCGGTGAACTTGATCGTGTGGTCGTCGCCGTGCGCCGCCGCCCGCGCGAAGACCTCCTCGGAGGTGAGATCGATCTTCTTGTACGGGAGCGGGTCTCTCGGGGTGTAGGCCGCCGTCACCGCGGCCGCGGCCGCCCAGGCCGCGCCCAGGCTCGGTACCCACAGGTCACGGGGGAGCGCGGGCAGCGCGCGGAGGACCGCGTTCGGTGCCGTCGCCGCGTGCACGAGCATGATCGGCTCGCCGTGGCCGTGCGTCGCGTACCGATGGGTGGCCGCCGTCACCAGCTCGGTGAGCCGGTCCTCGGCTGTGTCGGGGTCCGGAGCGGCGCCCCAGACGGGGAACGCCGTCAGCCGGTCGAGCCGGGCCCGCATCCCGCCGACCTGCTCCGGAATCGGCGGTACGGCGTCCAGGGCCGCCGCCGCGCTCGGCGCCACGGCCAGCCGGGCGAGCGGGTGCAGCGGCTGGTGGCGGGCCGCCCAGTAGCCGAGGGCGTGTGCCAGCTCGGCGCGGCGCGGCGCCGTCTCCGGGGAGGTCCGCAGCGTCCGTACGGCATGACCGGTGCGGATCACCGGGTGCGTCGACCCGCCCGCGATGCCCGGGAGCAGCCGGGGCCACCACTCGGCGAGCACCGAGCGCCAGGGCCGGTCCGCCAGCTCGCGCGCGAAGAAGCGCGTCCAGTCGGTGCTCCGGGACGGGTCGCCGAGCGCCTCGCGCCAGTCGTCCGCCGTGACGGGGCGGTTCGCGGGCGGGAGCTCCTCCAGCTTGTGCGCGTAGCGGTCGAGCCAGCGGTGCACGGTCTCGGACCGGCCGTTGCGGACGAGCGCCTCGACGGCCATCGGGGCGTGGTTGGTGAGGCGACCGTCGCGCTCGGGGCCGGTGGTGTGGAGGCGTTCGAGGGCCTCGTCGAGGATGCCGGTCGTGTCGTGGCTCCTGCTGCTCTCGTGACTCTTGCCGCTCTCGTCGCTCATGGGGACGACGCTAGGGCGGGGCGGGCCGGGGCGTAACGGGCTGGGGTCCTAGGCCTCGGGGCCGAGGACGGCGCAAGCAACCTCCACGCCCCCGGCGACGTCTGAAGGGATGGCGCCGCATGTGATCGCGATCTCACCGACAGTGTGGTCGGAGCCCCCGCGAGCGGCGCCGCCTCACCCTCCGTGCCCGGTCTGACCTGCGCCTCCGTGGGTTTCCGCGGCATGCCTGAAGGGGCGGCGGCCGCGCAGGATACTGCATGATCGCGAAAATCCATGTGCCGGGTGGGAATTCTGTCCTGATTCCAGTCGTTGTTTCCGTCGGATGCAGGGCACTCGAAAGGGTGTCGCGACCTACTCAGCAAGGGAGCACGCATGGCAACCCGTGCCGTCGCCCGTCGTCAGACCTCCGCCAAGAGCGGGGCGAGCCGGGCCAGCAGCGTTCGCGCCGTGGGCGGGGACATCGCCGACCGCGACCTGGTCGGCATGTACCTCGACGAGATCGCGCGCACACCCCTGCTCGACGCCGCCAAGGAGGTCGAGCTCTCCCAGACGATCGAGGCGGGCGTGTACGCCCAGCAGATCCTGGACGGGGAGATAGAGAGCGAGGCGGGAGGCGCGGCTCGTGAGGAGCTCGAAGCGCTGGTCGCCGATGGCGAGCGTGCCAAGGACCTCTTCATCAAGTCCAACCTGCGGCTCGTGGTCGCCGTCGCACGGCGCTATCCCCGCAGCGGGCTGCCGCTGCTCGACCTGATCCAGGAGGGGAACGCGGGCCTGGTGCGCGCGGTCGAGAAGTTCGACTACGCGAAGGGCTTCAAGTTCTCCACGTACGCGACGTGGTGGATCCGTCAGGCCATCACCCGGTCGATCGCCGACCAGTCCCGGACGATCCGGCTCCCCGTCCACCTGGTGGAGGAGCTGGGCCGCATCCGGCGCGTGCAGCGCGAGTTCAACCGGGAGCACGGCCGGGAGCCGGAGCCGGTCGAGATCGCGGCGGAGCTGGACACCAAGCCGGAGCGGGTCGTCGACGTCCTGGACTGGGCGCGCGACCCGGTCTCGCTGAACATGTCGGTGGACGACGCGGGCGAGACCCAGTTCGGCGACCTCCTGGAGGACACCTCGGCGATCTCGCCCGAGCAGTCGGTGCTCACGCTGCTGCGCAGCGAGGAGCTCGACGACCTCATCGCCAAGCTCGACCACCGCACGGCCTCGATCATCCGTATGCGGTACGGGATCGAGGACGGGCGCGAGCGGACGCTGACGGAGGTCGGCAAGCAGCACGGCCTGACGCGCGAGCGGATCCGCCAGATCGAGAAGCACGCCCTGCTGGAACTGAAGAAGATGGCCGCCGACACCGGCTTCGACGCGGTGGCCTAGAGCGGTCGGCGACCGGGGTCCCACTCCCTGGCGCCGTGGCGCGGCGCTTGTCGGGGCCTCCGCCCGTGGCGCGCCGGCGACCGCGACCGCGACGCAAGGGGCCTGGGGGCCACCGTCCCCGGGCCCCTGCGCGTGCCGGTGCCCCGGCCCTACCCCCGTGTCGCCGCCGCCAGGCGGGTCGCCAGCTCGTCCACGTAGCCGTGGAGGGCGGGCGGGCCGTGGATCGTGAAGGGGGCGTCCACCAGGGCCAGGCGGAGCGCCAGCCACTCGACGGAGTCGGCGGAACGGGTGCGGAGGCGGCAGGTCGTCGGGCCCGTCGCCGCCGGCACCAGGTGGGACGGGAGCCTGGCCGTCACGAAGTCGGCCGGGGCCTCGAAGCTGACGTCGAGCTCCAGCTCGGGCTGGGCCCGGGACATGGAGCGGACCAGGAGCTGGGCCGCGTCGCCGGCCGGGAGCTCACGCGGGGTGAAGCGGGCGCCCGTCGCGAGCGGGTCGCTCACCCGGTCCACCCGGAAGGTCCGCCAGTCATCGCGGTCCAGGTCGTACGCGACGAGGTACCAGCGGCGCCCGGTCGAGACCAGCCGGTACGGCTCGACCAGCCGCTTCGACTCGACGCCGTCGCCCGCCCGGTAGCCGAAGCGCAGTTTCTCCCGCCCCGTGACCGTGCCCGCGAGGGTCGTCAGGGTGGCGGGCGCGACCGTGGCGCCGTCGCCCCTGGTCAGCGGGAGCGTCGCGTTCTGGAGGGTGGAGACCCGGTGGCGGAGCCGCGCGGGCAGGACCTGCTCCAGCTTCGCCAGGGCCCGTACGGACGCCTCCTCGATGCCCTCGATGGCGTGCCCGGCACCGGCCCGCAGGCCGACGGCGATCGCGACGGCCTCCTCGTCGTCGAGCAGGAGCGGCGGCATGGCCGTACCGGCGACGAGGCGGTAGCCGCCGACCGCGCCGAGGCTCGCCTCGACCGGATAGCCGAGATCGCGGAGCCGGTCGACGTCCCGGCGGATGGTGCGCGGGGAGACCGAGAGCCGTTCGGCGAGCTCGCTTCCAGGCCACTCGCGCGGGGTCTGGAGGAGCGACAGCAGATTCAGGAGTCGAACCGGGGTATCTGTCATGTCTCCCAGGATGAGCCCCATCTAGGACATCATTTGACCTAGATGACTTCTATCTTCTTCGTATGAGTTCACACGAAGCCGTCACGGATGCGGCCCCCACGGACACGAGCGACAAGAGGCGGTGGATCGCCCTCGCCATCGTGATGACGGCCGCCTTCATGGATCTGGTCGACGCCACGATCGTCAACATCGCGATCCCCAGCATCGAGCACGACCTCGGCGCTTCCTCCGGGGCCATCCAGTGGATCACCGCCGGCTACGCCCTCGCCTTCGCGACCGGGCTGATCACCGGCGGCCGGCTCGGTGACATCTACGGCCGCAAGCGGCTCTTCCTCATCGGCACCGCCGCCTTCACGATCGCTTCCGCGCTCTGCGGCTTCGCCGCCAACTCGGAGATGCTGGTCGCCTCCCGCCTCCTCCAGGGTGCGGCGGCGGCGATGATGGTGCCGCAGGTCCTCTCGATCATCCACGTCACCTTCCCCGCGCACGAGCGCGGCAAGGTCTTCGGCATGTTCGGCGCGATCATCGG
This sequence comes from Streptomyces sp. NPDC058650, assembly GCF_042717315.1. Taxonomy (NCBI): domain Bacteria; kingdom Bacillati; phylum Actinomycetota; class Actinomycetes; order Kitasatosporales; family Streptomycetaceae; genus Streptomyces; species Streptomyces sp. NPDC058650. The sequence continues at coordinate 33,052 of NZ_JBHXRL010000015.1, read as the reverse complement.
CCTCGGCGCCGTCTCGGGTCCGCTGCTCGGCGCGCTGCTCACGGAGTGGAACATCGCCGGTCTGGAGTGGCGTCCGATCTTCCTGATCAATCTGCCGGTCGGCGTCGCCGGTCTGATCCTGGGACGGAAGTTCATCACCGAGTCGAAGGCGCCGAAGGCGCTCCGCCTCGACATCGTCGGCATGCTCCTGGTGGCGGCGGCGCTGCTGATGCTGATCTACCCGCTGACGCGCGGCCGTGAGCTGGACTGGCCGCTGTGGGGCCATCTGATGATGATCGGCAGCCTGTTCGTGTTCGCCGCGCTCATCGCGTACGAGAAGTACAAGGCGAAGAAGGACGGTTCGCCGCTCGTCGAGCTGTCGCTGTTCAAGGTGAAGAGCTTCGCCGCCGGTATCGCCGTGCAGCTGACCTTCGGTGTCGTGCTCGGCATCTTCTTCCTGGTCTGGACGCTGTACATGCAGATCGGCCTCGGCTGGGGCGCCCTGAAGGCGGGTCTCACCGGCGTGCCGTTCTCGATCGCGGTCTCCGTGGCTGCCGGTCTCTCGGTGCAGAAGCTGGTGCCGCGCTTCGGCCGCAAGGTGCTCCAGGCGGGTGCGCTCACGATGATCGCGGGCGTTCTCCTCTACTTCTTCGTGGCGGGCCGGTACGGGACCGGGATCGAGTCCTGGCAGATGATCCCGCCGCTGGTGGTCATGGGTCTGGGCATGGGCCTGATCGTGGCCCCGCTGACGGACGCGGTCCTCTCCGAGGTGCCGCGTGAGCACGCGGGCTCGGCGTCGGGCCTGATCAACACGACGGGCCAGATGGGCAACGCGCTCGGGCTCGGCCTGGTGTCCGTGGTCTTCTTCGGCGTGATCGACGACTGGAACCTCGCGCAGGCTCCGGCCGAGGTGGGCGCGGCGTTCACGGACGCCTTCCAGAACTCGCTCGGCTGGGCGGCGGGCGTACTCGCCGTGATCTTCCTGGTGATGTTCGCTCTGCCGGCGAAGCCGAAGCAGCACCTGGAGGGCGGCGACGACGAGGGTGACGGCGACGGCGACGGCGACGCCGTGATCGAGAAGGAGCCGGTGCTGGTGCACTGACTCCCTCACGGCGAAGGGCCCTGGTCCCGGGAATCGTCCCGGTACCAGGGCCTTCGCCGTATCCGTCAGCTGCGGTTGACCAGGCCGCCGGTCTTCAGGTCACCCTTGAACGGGATGGCTCGCAGGGAGCCCGGTGTCGGGGTCGTCTGCTGGACCCAGGGCTGGTTCCAGAGGAAGACGCCGCCCATGACGTTGCCCGCGGTCTGGAAGACCGTGCCGTCGGTGGTGACCACCTTGACGAACGCGTCGTTCCCCTGGGCCTCGATGGCGATGCCACAGGCGTTGGACGGGTAGTTGACGGGGACGTTCTCGTTGGGCGGGAGGAGTGCGTCGGTGAGGTCGTGCCAGACGATCGTTCCGCCCGGGACGCTCGCCTTGCCGGCGTAGGCGACCCCGTTCGTGAGGACGGCCTGGAAGTCCTCGGTGTTGGACGGGCTGTAGGTGTCGATGTCGGAGCAGGGGCCGGTGGCTCCGGTGGCTCCGGTTGCGCCCGTGGCTCCAGTGGCGCCGGTTGCTCCGGTTGCTCCGGTTGCTCCGGTTGCTCCGGTGGCTCCCGTTGCTCCCGTCGCACCGGTCGCACCGGTCGCACCGGTCGCACCGGTTCCGGTCGCGCCGGTGGCCCCGGTCGCGCCCGTCGCACCCGTCGCGCCCGTCGCACCCGTCGCGCCCGTCGCACCCGTGGCGCCCGTCGCGCCCGTCGCACCCGTGGCCCCGGTCGCACCCGTCGCTCCGGTGTCGCCCGTGTTCCCCTTCGGGCCGGGCGGGCCGGTCGGGCCGGTCGGGCCTGTTGGGCCCACCTTGCAGTCGTCGCCGCCGACCGGGACCGCACGCAGGGTGCGGGCTTCCTGGCCTTCGAGCAGGGGCTGGATCTCGTGGTCCAGGAACGCCTGGAGGCTGTCGACCTCCGGTGAGCCGCTCTGGCCGATGCTGCGGGGTCCGCCGTGCTGCTCCCAGGGCGGCGGGCCGTCCTGGTGGTGCGGCGGGGGGCCGTCCTCGTGGTGCGGCGGCGGCCCGTCCTGGTGGTGCGGGGGGCGCTCCTCGCAGTGGTCGCCCGTCGACGGGCCCGCCGTCGCCCTGCCCGGGGCGTCCCAGGCGGCGGCCGCCGGTGAGGCGAAGCCCGTGAGGACGAGTGCGACGGAGGCGATGGCCCCGCCGACGACCCAGGGGCGTCGTCGGGGCAGGGGACCCAGCGGGGACCTGGTCCTGGCATCAGGACGCATGCATGCTCCTTCTTCCACCGACCGCCCTGCGGCGGCCGGTCCGAGTGGTGTCCGGGAAGCCCGTTCGTGCTTCCCAGTCGGATCATCGGATCGCGGACGCGAAGGCTTGACGGTCTCGCGGCACTCCCAACGCCATGGCGTAGCGCCGCTAGCCGGATGGATGCGTACACGAAGGCGAATTTCGGACCGCCCGTCGGCGTGCCGACACCGCGCCCTCGGCGGGCGCCCGTAGGGTCGCCCACCCCCCGACAGCTCTCCCGCCCCCACCGGAAGTGGTGTTGCCGTGCAGCCGTCCATCTGCCTGTGCATGATCGTCAAGAACGAGGCCAAGGTCATCGAGCGGTGCCTCGCCTCCGTCCGCGGTCTCGTGGACACCTGGGTCATCTCGGACACCGGTTCCACCGACGGGACCCAGGAGCTGATCCGCACCGCCCTCGCGGGCATCCCGGGCGAGCTGCGGGAGGAGCCGTGGGTGAACTTCGGCCACAACCGCAGCCTGAACATCGCGCACGCCCGCGGCCGGGCCGACTACCTGCTGCTCCTTGACGCCGACCACGTCCTGCGGCAGGACGGCCCGCTGCCGGAGCTGACGGCGGACGCGTACATGATCCGCCACGAGGGATCCCTGGAGTACCGCATCAAGCGCCTGGTCAGGGGCGGTCTGCCGTGGCGGTACGAGGGGGTCACCCACGAGTACCTGACCGCCGACCGGGACCACGCGCAGCGGAACCTGGACGCCCTGGTCATCCAGGACTACGCCGACGGCGGGTCACGCCACGACAAGTTCGAGCGGGACGCCCGTCTCCTGGGCGCCGAGCTCGACCGGGACCCGGCCAACCCCCGTACGGTCTTCTACCTGGCCCAGACCCTGCGGGACATGGGCCGCGCCGACGAGGCCGTCACCCTCTACGAGCGGCGGGCCGCCATGGGCGGCTGGGGCGAGGAGGTCTACTACTCCCTCCTCCAGTCCGGCGTCCTCAGGGCCGAGTCCGGTGACTGGCCGTCCGCGATGGACGCCCTCTCGCGGGCCTGGGAGTCGCGGCCGGAGCGGCTGGAGGCCTGTTACGAGCTGGCGGCGCGGCTGCGGAAGATGCGCCGGTACCAGGCCGCCCACGCCGTCGTCTCCGCCGTCCGGGACGGGAGGCAGCCGGACGACCTGCTGTTCATGCAGCCGTGGGTGTACCGGTGGGGGCTGCTCTTCGAGTACTCGATCACCGCGTACTGGACGGGCGACCACGCCGCCTCGCTCGCCGCCTGCGACCGGCTGCTCGCACTGCCGGACCTGCCCGCGGCGTACCGCGAACAGACCCGCGCCAACCGGGCGTTCGCCGTGGGGAAGCTGGCGGAAGCCGGTGTCGACGTCCCCGACTCCGACGCCGACAACGTCCCCGCGCTCGTCTGAGGGAGAGCGCGGGGACGGGGTGGGTGTCAGCGGACGCGCGCGCGGGTCTCCATCGCCGCGCGGGCCGAGCGCTCGTCCTCGTACACCTCGCACATGTGCCGGCCGTCGGGGGTCGCCGTGTGCTCGATCTCCCAGAGGCTGACCTCGCTGCCGTCGAGCAGCAGGAACTGGTGCTCGTAGAGGGTGAAACCGGCGTCCCGGCCCCCCTCCACCGCGCACTGCCGCCCGAAGGCCTGCGTGATGTGGTGGGCGAAGGCCAGGCGGAGCCGCCGGGCCGTCCGCTCGCCCGGCCGGTCCGCGTTCTCCGCGCGCCGCAGGACGCGGCGCGCGTGGTCGGCGGAGTTGTCCGGTACGTACATCCGGGGCTGGGCCGGTATGGGGCGGGCGAGCAGGGCGCTCAGGAGCGCCATGTCATCGTCGTCGTCACTGTCGAGGGCGCTGCCGTCGGCGCGCTCCGCCGTCCAGCCCGGCAGCGGTCCGGCGGGCAGGCGCGAGGCCGCGAGGCGGGCCTCCGACTCCTCCGCGTACAGCTCGTGCTGGTCGGTGCCGTCCCGTCCGGTGTTGTGGGTGAGCTCCCACAGGCTGAGCGCGCTGCCGTCGGCGAGCAGATAGGTGTGGCGGTAGGTGGTCCGGTGCAGCGACGCGCTGTGGTGCGAGGAGTGCAGCGCGCTGGAGTGGGCGAGCGCCGTGCCGAGGCGCTCGACGGTGGAGTCGGGCAGGTCGAAGGAGTTGAGCGCCCTGCCGAGGAGCCGTTCAAGGTGCGTCTCGGTCGTCTCGTACGGATCGTGAGGATCCTGCGGATCGTTCAAGAGGGTCTCCAGGCCGTCGCCGCATGTCACTTGGTGCTTGCTAAACGTAGTCCCTGGGTCTGACATCGTGTCCTGGGTTCAGGAAAACGAAGGGCGTCCACGGGAAGTTCCCGCATGGTTCTTCGTCAACTCCCTTGTGGTTACCGGGAGTACGGAGTCGGCTCGGCATGCGGCTCGCCGTACAGCTCGCCGTACGAGGGGAAGTCGCCGCCCGGGCCGCGCAGCCCGCCCGGGGCCGCGCGCAGCGCCCGGACGATCGCCCGGGTCACCAGGTCCGCGCCGGCCGCCAGGATCTCGTTCAGGGCGAGCGGGCCGGGCTCCTCCGGCAGCTCCCGCCGCCCGGTGGCGAGCGCGAAGACCGTGTCCCCGTCGTTCATCAGGTGCACCGGACGCACGGCGCGCGCGATGCCGTCGTGCGCCGTGCCCGCGACCTTCTGCGCCTGCGCGCGCGTGAGCACCGCGTCCGTGGCGACGACGGCGAGCGTCGTGTTCAGCGGGGGAGGGGCGCTCACCGCCCGGGCCTCCGCGAGCCTCCGCAGCGCCGCCTCGTGCACCGCCTCCGCGGGGAAGCGGGGCCTGCCGCCCTCGAACCAGCTCCCGTACGGGACGCCCGTCGCCGGGTCGACGGCCGAACCGACCGCGTTCACCACGACCAGGGCGCCGACCGTGATGCCCGACTCCAGGACCGTGCTCGCCGTCCCCACCCCGCCCCGCAGCCCGCCGACGACGGCCCCGGTGCCCGCGCCGACCGCCCCGGTCTCCACGCGCGCGTGGTCCCCGCTCGCCTCGGCAGCCTCCGCCGCGGCCCGCCCCGTCGCCGCGTCCGGCCTGGCCGAGAAGTCGCCGCCGCGCCCCAGGTCGAAGACGCACGCGGCGGGCACGACCGGCACCACGTGGGACGGGTCGGGACCCACCCGCACGCCCCGGTGCCGCTCCTCCAGCCAGGCCATGACCCCGCCGGCCGCGTCCAGGCCGTACGCGCTGCCGCCGGTCAGGACCACCGCGTCGATCCGCTGGACGACGTTCCGCGGGTCGAGCGCGTCCGTCTCCCGCGTGCCCGGCCCGCCACCCCGCACGTCCACGGCCGCGACGGCCCCGCCCGCCGGGGCCAGGACGACCGTGGTGCCGCTCAGTGCCCCGGGCCCGGCCACGCGCGCGTGCCCCACGCGCACCCCGCTCACGTCGGTGATCCCGTCCACCTCGCGGCCGGGCCTGTCCGTCTCCTCGCGCTGTGTCATGTCCCCTGCCTACCACGCGCCTTGGCCCCTGGCAGAGCAGGTGTTCAGGTTCCGAGGAGCGTGCCGACCTCTTCGACGAGGGCGGTGAGCCCGGCGCCGTCGACGGGCCGGCTCGTGTCGACGACCACGAGCCGCCCGCCGAGACCCAGCGGGCCCGGACGGGCGGCCCAGACGGCGATCCGCTCGTCGAGCTGTTCGGGGGTGAGCTCCCGGTCGAGGTGGCCCGGGTGGCGCTCGCGCGCCCGGAACCGTGCGGCGACGAGCGCGGTGTCGCAGGCGCAGAACACCTCGACGAGCGGGGCGCCGAGAGCGCGGAGCCGGTCGGGGGCGATGTCCCGGTGCCACCAGTTCACGAGCACGGCGCGGCCCGCGTCCGCGGCCAGCGCGTACAGGACCTCGTCGGCGGCCCGGCTCAGCCGTCGGCGCCACGCCTGGTCGCCGACGCCGAGGGAGTCGTACAGCGACTCCAGGATCACGTCCTTGTCGAGGACGGGGAGGCCGAGCCGCGCGGCGAGGGCGCGGGCCAGGGTGGTCTTGCCGCCGGCGGGGAGTCCGGAGACGACCACGAAGCCGCTGTCGGTCATCGCGTCACCAAGGCCGGGGGTCATGGGACGGATTGTCGTGCAGGGGGCGGTCGGGGTCTCCGGGGTCTCCGGGGATTCCGGGGATTCCGGGGTCTCAGGCGGTCGTCGTGCGGGTCGCCGGGTTCCGGGCGGTCAGGGTCACCCCGGTCGCGACCGTCGCCGCCGCGACGAGCCCCGCGGCGAGGACCGCCCAGCGGCCCGCGAACGTACACATCAGGATGGCGAGCGAGGCCACGGGCAGCACCAGTTGCTGGGCGATGCCGATCTTGAAGTAGCGGGCGTGCAGCAGCCAGACGGAGAGCAGGAAGACGGCCGACGGGATCGTCACGGCGGCGGACGCGGCGAGCGTCGAGATGTGGGCCTCGCCCACGGCCTGTTCGACGGCGATCTCCAGGCCCGCGCCGACGGCGGCGGCCGAGGCGAAGATGACGTAGTGGCCGTAGCCCCACAGGAAGCCCTGGCGGCTGGAGGTCAGCCGGTCGTGGGCGGGCACGACGAAGTAGATCCACCAGGCGGCGAAGACGAGCAGCAGGCCGCCGACGGCGATCGGCAGGAGCTCGCCGAGGGCGTCGTTCTCGACGACGCCGGACTTCACGGCGACGGTCGCGGCGGCGACGGTCTCGCCGAGCACGATGATGGTGAACAGGCCGTACCGTTCGGCGATGTGGTGCGGGTGCCAGGTGCTGGGGGCGTCCTTCTCCGCGTACACGGGCACGGCCATTTCCGCCAGCGCCATGACGAGGAAGATCCAGCCGCGGGCCGGCTCCGGGGCGAGGACGAGCGCGAGCCAGCCGATCTGGACGGCGACGACCCCGCCCGCGTACCGCCGGCACATCGTCCGCTCGGCGGGGTCGGTGGCGTGGTGGGCGGCGCGCAGCCACTGGAACGCGAGCGCGAGCCGCATGACGAGGTAGCCGAGGTAGACGACGAGGAAGTCGTGCTCCTGGAAGGCGCGCGAGACGCCGGCGGCGAGGACGAGGACGCCGGCGATCTGGACGAGCGTGACGACGCGGTAGAGGACGTCGTCGTTGTCGTAGGCCGAGGCGAACCAGGTGAAGTTCATCCACGCCCACCAGATGGCGAAGAAGACCATCGCGTAGTTGAGGATCCCCTCGCCGGCGTGGTTCTCGGCGACCGCGTGCACGAGTTCGGCGCCGGCCTGGGCGACGGCGACGACGAAGCACAGGTCGAAGAAGAGTTCCAGGGGGGTGGCGGCCCGGTGTGACTCCTCGCGGGAGCGGGCGGTGAGGGGAAGGAAAGGTTGCTTCATGCGTCCCAGCACAGCAGAGCGCCCGGCGCTTCCTGAAATATGGCACGCGGTACGGGGTGGGCGCCGTCGTACGGGGCGGGTGGTGGCCTCCCCGCCGCACCAGCAGGAGTTCGACCTGCGGACCGGGGCGTACCTCGACGACCCGGAGGTGTCCCTCCCGGTGCTGCCGGTTCCTCCGACCCCTCGCTGACGGGACCTCCGCCCGGCGGACCGGCGACCATCGGCACTCACGGCCTCCTTACCCCGAAGCGCAGCCTGGAAGAGCAAGAAAGTCTGCGAAGGCCGAGAAGGCGAAAAGGCAGGGAAGCGCCATGAGTTCCGTCGTCCAGTCCCAGGACCAGGGCAGCAGAAGGACGGGTGGACCGGCCCCGTCGTACGACACGGAGCAGTACCGCCCCGGGAAGCCGATCACCGACTGGGAGCCCGAGAACGAGCTCTTCTGGAAGTCCATCGGCAAGAAGGTCGCCACCCGTAACCTCTGGATCGCGGTTCCGGCGCTGCTCGTGGCCTTCGTCGTCTGGCAGGTCTGGTCGGTCACCGCGACCAATCTCAAGGACGTCGGCTTCGGCTTCTCCACCTCGCAGCTGTTCTGGCTGACGGCCATCCCCGGTCTGACCGGCGGCACCGCCCGGATCCTCTACACCTTCCTCGGCCCGATGGTCGGCCAGCGCCGCTTCACCGCGCTGTCGACGGTCGTCCTGATCGTGCCGCTGATCTGGCTCGGCATCGCCATCCAGGACCCGACGACCCCGTACGGCGTGATGGTCGCCATCGCCGCGCTCTGCGGCATCGGCGGCGCGAACTTCGCCTCGTCCCTCGCCAACATCGGCTTCTTCTTCCCCAAGGCGAAGAAGGGCAGCGCGACCGGCGTCAACGGCGGTCTCGGCAACCTCGGCGTCTCCGTCGTCCAGCTCCTCACCCCGATCGTCATCACCTGGTCGACCATCGCGATCGGCTCCGCGCAGCACAAGGCCGACGGCACCCCCGTCCACCTGCAGAACGCCGCGTTCCTCTGGGTGCCGATCCTGCTGATCCTCGCGGCCGTCGCCTGGTTCGGGCAGAACGACCTCAAGGTGGCCTCGACCCCCTTCAGCCAGCAGAAGATCATCTTCAAGCGCAAGCACAACTGGCTGATGACCTGGCTGTACGTCGGCACCTTCGGCTCCTTCATCGGCTTCGCCGCCGCCCTGCCGATGCTCATCAAGACCACGTTCCCGGACTACTCCGTCGCCACCTACGCCTGGATGGGTCCGGCCGTCGGCGCCCTCGCCCGCTGGGGCGGCGGCTGGATCGCCGACAAGTGGGGCGGCGCCCGCGTCACGATCCTGTCCTTCGTGGGCATGGCCGTCTCCATCATCGGCGTGATCACCTTCCTGCCCTCGGGCAGTGACGGCGGCTCCTTCTACGGCTTCTTCTTCTGCTTCCTCGCCGCGTTCTTCTTCTCCGGAATCGGCAACGGCTCGACGTTCCGGCAGATCCCGGTCATCTTCCGCGGCACGCACCTGAAGGGCCTTGAGGAAGGCACCCCGGAATACGCCAGGGCGCTGAAGCAGGCGGAAATGGAGTCGGGTGCCGTCACCGGATTCACCTCGGCCATCGCCGCCTACGGCTTCTTCTTCATCCCGGCCCTCTTCGGCTCGGTGGCCGTGACCAGCGCGATGTGGGGATTCGTCGCCTTCTACGTCAGCTGCATGGTCGTGACCTGGTGGTTCTACGCCCGCAAGAGCGCCGAGGCGCCCAGCTGAGCCCCTGTTCTCCCTGGAGGAGAAGGCCCCGCCACGGCGGGGCCTTCCGGCGTCCCCGGAACAGGACCAAAGCCCGCCGACCGGTGACCAATGCCGACCGGAATGATCGATCGATAGGAGTGAAATGGAGGGAGGAAGAACCGCGATCGAATGAAGCGAAGAAGGCGGTGCGGGCAGTGACTGCGACACCTGCTGAGGCAGCGACGACGGCGACGGCAACGGTGAACGAGCAGGCCTGGAAGGGCTTCAAGGGCGGGCTCTGGCGCGACGCCGTCGACGTCCGCGACTTCATCCAGCAGAACTACACGCCGTACGAGGGCGACGACTCCTTCCTCGCCGGTCCCACCGAGCGGACCACCGCCGTGTGGAAGTCCATCGCGGACAAGTTCCCGGAGGAGCGCGCCAAGGGCGTCCACGACATCTCGTACGACATCCCCTCCACCATCACCGCCCACGCCCCCGGCTGGATCGACCGCGACTAGGACCTGATCGTCGGCCTCCAGACCGACGCCCCGCTGAAGCGCGCGATCATGCCGTACGGCGGCTGGCGCATGGTCGCCGGCGCCCTGGAGACCTACGGCTACCCGGTCTCCCCGGACCTGGAGAAGGTCTTCACCGAGTACCGCAAGACGCACAACGCCGGTGTCTTCGACGCGTACACCCCCGAGATCCGCGCCGCCCGCAAGGCCGGCATCGTCACCGGCCTCCCCGACGCCTACGGCCGCGGCCGCATCATCGGCGACTACCGCCGTGTCGCGCTCTACGGCGTCGACCGCCTGATCGCGGTGAAGAAGGAGGAGAAGGAGGAGCTCAACGCCTTTCCCGCCGGGAACCGTTCCCTCGAGGAGACCATCCGTCTCCGCGAGGAGCTCTCCGAGCAGATCCGCGCCCTCGGCGAACTCAAGGCGATGGCCGCCTCCTACGGCCACGACATCTCCGCCCCCGCCACCACGGGCCGCGAGGCGATCCAGTGGCTGTACTTCGCCTATCTCGCCGCCGTGAAGGAGCAGAACGGCGCCGCGATGTCCCTCGGCCGGACGTCCACCTTCCTCGACGTCTACCTCCAGCGCGACATCGAGGCCGGTCTCCTCACCGAGGAGCAGGCCCAGGAGCTCGTCGACGACTTCATCATCAAGCTCCGCATCGTCCGCTTCCTGCGCACCCCCGAGTACGACGAGCTGTTCTCCGGCGACCCCACCTGGGTCACCGAGTCCATCGCCGGCATGGGCGAGGACGGCCGCCCGCTCGTCACGAAGACCTCCTTCCGCTACCTCCAGACGCTCTACAACCTCGGCCCGGCCCCCGAGCCGAACATGACGGTCTTCTGGTCGCCGCAGCTCCCGCAGGGCTTCAAGGAGTTCTGCGCCAGGGTCTCCATCGACACCTCCTCCGTCCAGTACGAGTCGGACGAGCTGATGCGGCCGCGCTTCGGCGACGACACCGCCATCGCCTGCTGCGTCTCCGCGATGCCCGTCGGCAAGCAGATGCAGTTCTTCGGCGCCCGCGTGAACCTCGCCAAGACCCTCCTCTACGCGATCAACGGCGGCCGCGACGAGAGGTCCGGCGCCCAGGTCGGCCCGGCCGGCGGCGCCATCACGGCCGAGGTCCTCGACTACGACGAGGTCATGGCCAGGTTCGACGAGCAGATGGAGTGGCTCGCGAGCGTCTACGTCCACGCCCTGAACGTCATCCACTACATGCACGACCGGTACGCCTACGAGCGCATCGAGATGGCGCTCCACGACCGCGACGTGCGCCGCACCATGGCCTGCGGCATCGCCGGTCTCTCCGTCGCCGCCGACTCCCTCGCCGCCGTCAAGTACGCCAAGGTCACCCCGGTCCGGGACGAGACCGGTCTCGCGACGGACTACGTCATCGACGGCGCGTACCCGGCGTACGGCAACAACGACGAGCGCGTCGACGAGATCGCCGTCTGGCTGGTCGAGGAGTTCATGCGGAAGGTGCGCAAGCACCCGACGTACCGCGATGCCGAGCACACCCAGTCCGTCCTGACCATCACCTCCAACGTCGTCTACGGCAAGAAGACCGGCAACACCCCCGATGGGCGCCGCGCGGGCGAGCCCTTCTCCCCGGGCGCCAACCCGATGAACGGCCGCGACACCCACGGCTACGTGGCCTCGGCCCTCTCGGTCGCCAAGCTCCCGTACGAGGACGCCGAGGACGGCATCTCGCTCACCAACACCGTCACCCCAGACGGCCTGGGCCGCACCCCCGAGGAGCGGATCAGGAACCTCGCGGGCGTCCTCGACGGCTACATGGCGAGCGACGGCTTCCACATGAACGTCAACGTCCTCAACCGCGACGTGCTGTTGGACGCCATGGAGCACCCGGAGAACTACCCGCAGTTGACCATCCGGGTCTCCGGATACGCGGTCAACTTCGTCCGGCTCACCCGCGAGCAGCAGCTCGACGTCCTGAACCGCACCTTCCACGGCTCGCTGTAGCTCCTCCGATCACCCGGGGCCGGCGGCCCTCGCCCCAGGCCCGGGCCCCGGGTCGCGCCCGACACCCTCCCAAGGAGGTCCTGCCATGACCAGCCTCACCATCGGACCCGCGACCCCGGCCGCCGCGGCGACCCACCGGCCCTCCGAGGGCTCGGTCCACTCCTGGGACCTGTCCACCGGTGTCGACGGACCCGGCACCCGCTTCGTCACCTTCCTCTCCGGCTGCCCCCTCACCTGTCTCTACTGCCACAACCCCGACACCTGGAGGATGCGCAACGGCAGGCGCACCTCCGCCGACGACGTGATCGCCGAGGCGGGCAAGTACGTCCGCTTCATCGCCGCGTCCGGCGGCGGGGCCACCATCTCCGGCGGGGAGCCCCTCCTCCAGCCCGTCTTCACCGGCGAGCTGCTGCACCGGATGAAGCACGAGCTCGGCCTCCACACGGCCCTCGACACCTCGGGCTTCCTCGGCGCCCGCGCCACCGACGCCCTGCTGCGCGACACCGACCTGGTCCTGCTCGACATCAAGTCCTGGGGCCCGGACACGTACAAGAAGGTCACCGGTCGGCCGCTGCGGCCGACGCTGGACTTCGCCCGGCGCCTCGCGGAACTCGGCCAGGAGGTCCACGTCCGCTTCGTGCTCGTGCCGGGGCTCACCGACGGCCCCGCCGACGTCGAGGGAGTCGCCGCCTTCGCCGCCGGCCTCGGCAACGTCTCCCGCGTGGACATCCTCCCCTTCCACAAGCTCGGCGAAGCGAAGTGGCAAGCACTCGCCAAGCCGTTCACCCTGCACGACACCCCGTCCCCGACGCCCGAGCAGGTCGCCGAGGCCCGCGGGGTCTTCCTCTCCCACGGCCTGCACGCCGTCTGAGCGACGCGCTCACCCCACCACCTCATAAAACAGGACGAAGTGGTACGTACACCCTTACCGTGGCCGCGTGACCGAGCCACCGAAGACAGCCGAGCCGAGCCCCGCCCCCGGAGACCCGGCCGCGGCCCCAGGAGACCCCGCCCCCGGCGCCGCCGTGCCCGGGGACCCCGCAGCCGCCGGACCCGCGCCGCAGACCCCCGCCGCCGTGCGCCGCCGCGCGGTCCTCGCGGGCACCGCCGTCTCCGTGCTCCTGATCCTCGCGATCGTCTTCGGAAGCCGCCTGCTGCGCGACTTCGACTCGGCCCTCCTGCCGTACGCCGTCGCCACGGTCTTCCTCGCCTTCGGCGTCGCCTACCGGTACACCGTCTGGATCTCCGCCCCCGGCGCCCGCCGCCTCTTCAAGCAGGGCTGGCGGTCCTTCTTCTCCGCCGCGAACTTCCGCAGGGCCCCCACCGCCCTGCCCCGGATGATCGCCACCTATCTCGGCTTCCAGAAGTTCCTCGGTGCCCGCTCCCACGCCCGCTGGGCCGCCCACCAGCTCGTCTTCTGGGGCTGTCTGCTGGCCGCCGCGATCACCTTCCCCCTCACCTGGGGCTGGTTCACCTTCACCTCGTCCACCGGCTCGGGGCCCGGCTACGAGATGCGGATCTGGGGCCTCAAGGTCATCGGCTTCGACGCGCTCAGCATCCTCGGCTGGCTCATGTTCCACGGCCTCGACATCGCCGCCGTCCTCGTCATCGCCGGCGCCTCCTACTTCCTCTGGCGCCGCATGAAGGACCGCGCGGCCATCACCGGCCAGCGCTTCGCCTACGACCTGGTGCCCCTCCTCGCCCTCATCGTCATCTCCGTGACGGGGCTCCTGCTCACCTTCTCGTCGATCTTCCTGCACGGCGGCGGCTACGAGTTCCTCGCCATCCTCCACATGGTGTCCGTGGTCTTCACCCTCATCTACATCCCCTTCGGGAAGTTCTTCCACATCGTCCAGCGGCCCGCGGCCGTCGGCATGCAGCTCTTCAAATACACCTCCCGCGGCAAGGGCGGCTCCGCCGACACCGTCCTCGCCTGCCGCCGCTGCCACGAGCCCATCGACACCGCCCCCTACGTCGAGAACCTCCAGGGCACCATGCGCGACCTCGACCTGGGCTTCGACGAATGGGCCGAGTACTGCCCCCGCTGCAAGCGCGTCCTCCGCGGCACCGCCTACCTCGACCACGTGAAGAAGGGCTTCAAGTGACCGCGACCGACCCCGCGACCACCTCCGGGCAGCCGCTGCCGCTCGACCCCTCCCTCGCCCCGCCCGGCACCCGCGCCTTCCGGGACGCCGGGGGCATCCCCGCCGACCGCTGGCACGCCGACCAGAACGGCGAGACCCTCGTCCCCACCCACTGCTGCTTCTGCGGAGTCCAGTGCGGCATGTACCTCCGCGTCGACCGCGGCGGCAAGGTCTTCGGCGTCGAGCCCCGCAACCACGACATCAACCGCATGCGGCTCTGCCCCAAGGGCATCAACGCCTACCAGCAGGTCAACCACCCCGACCGGCTCACCGCACCCCTCATGCGCGCCAACCGCGACGAGGAGTTCCGCGAGGTCAGCTGGGAAGAGGCCCTCGACCACACCGTCGCCGAGATCCGCCGCATCCAGGGCGAGTACGGCAACGACGCCTTCGGGCTCCTCGGCGGCGCCAGCCTCTTCTCCGAGAAGACCTACCTCGTCGGCAAGTTCGCCCGCGTCGCCCTCAAGTCCCGGCACGTCGACTACAACGGCCGTCTCTGCATGGTCTCCGCCGCCGGCGCCAACAAGCTCGCCTTCGGCATCGACCGCGCCGGCAACCCGTTCTCCGACATCCTCCTCACCGACTGCCTCCTCATCGCCGGCTCCAACGTCGGCGAGTGCTTCCCGGTCATGACCCAGTACCTGTGGGGAGCCCGCGACCGGGGCGCCACCCTCATCGTCGTCGACCCCCGCGAGACGGCCATCGCCCGCACCGCCGACGTCCACGTCGCGATCAAACCCGGCACGGACTCCGCCTTCTTCAACGCCGTCCTCCACGTCGTCGTCGCCGAGGGCCTCACCGACGAGGCCTACCTCGCCGCCCACACCACCGGCTGGGAGGAGGTCAAGAAGACCGTCGCCGACTATCCGCCCTCCCGCTCCGCCACGATCTGCGGCGTACCCGAGGAGCAGATCGTCCAGGTAGCCCGCATGTTCGCCGGCGCGGGCAAGGCCATGGCCTGGCACGCCCGCGGCGTCGAGCACCACTCCCAGGGCGTCGAGAACTGCCTCTCGATCATCAATCTCTGCGTCGCCACCGGGAACATCGGCAAGCCCGGCGCCGGCTACGGCACGATCACCGGCCAGGGCAACGGTCAGGGCGGCCGCGAACACGGCCAGAAATCCGACCTCCTGCCCGGCGGCCGCTCCATCACCAACCCCGAGCACCGCCGCCAGATCTGCGAGATCTGGGGCGTCGACGAGGCCGAACTCCCGCTCGCCGGCACCTCCATGATGGAGATGGTCTGGCAGATGCAGCGCAAGGAGATCCGCGGCCTCGTCGGCATCTGCAACAACCCCTTCGTCTCGCTCCCGAACTACGCCACCGTCAAGGACGGCTACGACACCCTCGAATTCCACGCCCAGTTCGACTTCTTCCTCTCCGAGACCGCCGCCAATGCCCACGTCGTCTTCCCGGTCACCGTCTGGGCCGAGGACGAGGGCGTCATGGCCAACGCCGAGGCCCGGGTCGTCAAGCACAACAAGGCCCAGGAACCCCCCGCCGGCGTCCGCACCGACACCTGGGTCATGTGCGAACTCGCCAAACGGCTCGGCGCGGGCGACAAGTTCGACTTCCCGGACTCCCGCTCCGTCTTCGAGGAGCTCCGCGTCGCCTCCGCCGGCACGGTCAACGACTACTACGGCATCACCTACGAACGCCTGGAGGAGACCGGCGGCATCGCCTGGCCGTGCCCCAGCACCGACCACCCCGGCACCCCCCGCCTCTTCGAGGACGGCCGCACCTACCACCCCGACGGCACGATCCACCTCCAGGTCGTCGAATGGCACCCGCCGATGGACCCGTACAGCGAGGAGTACCCCCTCTCGCTCACCACCGGTCGCACCGTCGCCCACTTCCTCTCCGGCAACCAGACCCGCCGGCTCGGCGCCCTCGTCGAACAGACCCCCCGCCCCTGGGTCGAGGTCCATCCCTCCCACGGCTTCCGCAACGGCGATCCCGTCCGCGTCGTCACCCGCCGCGGCAGCGAGGTCTTCCCCGCCCTCGTCACCGAGGCCATCCGCCCCGACACCGTCTTCGTCCCCTACCACTGGCCCGTCCCCACCTCGGCCAACGCCCTCACCATCGACGCCCTCGACCCGCGCTCCAAGATCCCGGAGTACAAGGTCTGCGCCGCCCGCATCGAGGCCGCCGAACACGTCGACGAGGTCCCCGCGCCGCCCACCGCCCCCGGACAGCAGGCCTACCCCGAGACCCAGGTCTCGCGCCTCGACCCGCTGCCCCCCACCTCCCCCCAGGGCCGCGGCACCGCCGAGAGGAGCTGACCCGCACATGATGGGCCGAACGATCTTCATCGACCCGGGCCGCTGCATCGGCTGCCAGGCCTGCGTCTCCGCCTGCCGCGAATGCGACTCCCACCGCGGCAAGTCGATGATCCACCTCGACTACCCCGACGAAGGCCACTCCGTCGCCTCCCTCCCCACCGTCTGCATGCACTGCGAGGACCCGGTCGCCCCCTGCGCCGAGGTCTGCCCCGCCGACGCGATCCTCGTCACCGCCGACGGCGTCGTGCAGCAGGCCGACACCACCCGCTGCATCGGCTGCGCCAACTGCGTCAACGCCTGCCCCTTCGGCGTCCCCAAGATCGACCTCCAGGCGAAGCTCCAGATGAAGTGCAACCTCTGCTACGACCGCACCGCCTACGGCCTCGCCCCCATGTGCGCCACCGTCTGCCCCACCGGCGCCCTCTTCTACGGAACCCTCGAAGAGCTCCAGGCGGAACGCCCCGGCGTCCAGGTCGCCGACTCCTTCACCTTCGGCACGACCACCGTCACCACCGGTGTCGCGATGGTCGTCCCCGCCGACAAGGTCCAGTGGCCGGTGCCGGGGGGTCTGCCCGTCGTCGAGATCAACGGAAGGGACGTCCGATGAGCGTCACCGACCCCCAGCCGCCCGCGCCGGACCCCCGCGCCGACGCGGCCCAGGAGGCGCTCCGCGACCGGATCGCCGCCGACTCCCTCACCACCCGCCGCGACTACCTGCGGATCGTCGCCACCGTCTCCGGCGGCCTGGCCGTCGGCGGCGTCGCCGTCGCCTCCGGCATCCTGCACCGCCACGGCGACAGCGAAGGGGCCCCCGAGATCAAGAAGGTCGCCGACCGGATCGAGCCGGGGGAGTCGCTCGCCTTCCGCTATCCGGGCGAAGAGGACCGGGCCATCGCCGTCCGCATGGACGACGGCACCCTCGCCGGCTACTCCGCCGTCTGCACCCACCTCGCCTGCGCCGTGCTGTGGCGCAAGGAGCGGGGGAGCGAGGGAGAGCTGTACTGCCCCTGCCACGAGGGGATCTTCGACGCCCGTACGGGAGAGGTCACCGCCGGCCCGCCGCCGAGGGGCCTGCCGAAGGTGATCCTCGTCGAGCAGGTCGACGGCAGTGTCTGGGCGATCGGCACGGCCCGCTCGGGCGAGAGCGCCGTCGAGGGCTTCTGCCGCCAGAACGGCGAGGACCGTCCGGGCTGCCCCGGCTTCGGCGCGGGCGGCCCGGCCGGCCCGGTCACCCCAAGCCGGAAGACGGCCGAGAGGAGTGAGCGGACATGAGCGAGACCCCCTTCCCGAGGGACCCCGGAGCCCCGGAGGCACCGGGAGCACTGGGAGCACCCGGAGTACCAGGCGCGCCCGGAGTACCGGGAGCACCAAGCGCGCCCGGAGCACCCGGAGCACCCGGAGCGCCCGGGGCTCCGCAGTCCCCGCGGCCGCCCGCGTACACCCCCGGCAGCGCCCAGCCGCGTCTTAACCGGCCGGTGCACGAGCGCTATCCGCAGATCCGGCCCACCAGCGGCTACGGCGACCCCCGGATCCGGCACACCGGTCCGGGCCCTGGAGCCGGCACGGAGCAGGAGCCGGAGCGCTCCTCGAAGCTGTCCGCGCGCCTCGCGCTGGCGCTCACGGTCGTCATCGGCCAGCTCTGGGGGCTGACGATCGTGGTGGACGAGTGGATGGCGGGTGACACCGGCACCGCGTGGTGGGGGGCCGGCTTCCTCGTCCTGTCGTTCCTGGTCGTGCTCGGCATCTGGCTCATCGACCCGAAGGACCGCTGATCAGCGCGGCATGAGGCGGGACATGAGGCGGGGTATGAGACGGGTACGGGGCGGGGGGAGCGGCGTACCCTGAAGGTATGAGTACCGCCCCCGCCCACGTACCGCGAGACGCGAAGCGAACCGGCTCCCGACCCACCCCCGAGAACACACCGAAGCCGGTACTCGACTTCGACGATCCGCTGGACCGGCAGTCCGCGGACGACACGGACCGCGGGTGGGGCGAGCGGCCTCCGGCCGGCAGCGACAGCGCCGCCGACCTCGCGCGCTTCCTCGACGAGAAGCCGCCGCACCACCTCTGAGCCCGGCACGCAGTGCCGGTCAGGAGGTGGAGTGCGTCCCCGAGGTCGCACCGGAGCCCGAGCCGTTGGAGCTCGGCGTGACGCCCGTGCCCGCACCCACGAACGGGCCGCGCTGGGCGACGAGGTGGTCGCGGATCTCCTTGAGCACCTCCAGCTCGCTGATCTCCATGGTCTCTGCGATGCCTTCCTTCGCCTTGTCGTGCGCGGCACGCTTGGCGAGGACCTTGGCCATCGGCAGGACCATCAGGAAGTAGACGACGCCCGCGGTGATCAGGAAACTCAGGACCGAGCTGAGGACCAGGCCCCACTGGAGCTGGACGCCCTGCACCTCGCCGTTGACCACCGCGCAGGTGCCCTTGATGCAGGACGCGTAGCTCTCCAGGTTCTTCGTGCCGAAGGCACCGACCACCGGGTTGATGAGGCCCTTGACCACCGAGTTCACGATGTTGGTGAACGCGGCGCCGATCACGACCGCGACCGCCAGGTCGATCACGTTGCCACGCATCAGGAAGGCCTTGAAGCCTCCGAGCAAGTTTTCCTTCTTCTCGGCCACCAAGGTGCCTTTCGTTCTCGTCGTGTGTGTTGTGTGCGGAGCCATTACGCCGTGAACGGCGCAGAGGCGTCCAATCCGTACACACGGACCGGCGACTTGACAGTGAGCCAGTGCGAATCAGCACAGCGTCACCGCCAGTTGGGACGTGACACCGGCACCTGCCAGCGCCGCAGCGGTCGACCGTGGCACGGACAGGACGACGAGCGCCCCTCCGTCCGAACGAGTCTCGCCCGAGCGCGGAACTTCGGCCACTCGGGCGCCTGTCGCCACCACGCGGGCCTCACCGCCGCCGCCCATCGGGGAGTTGGGCGCGGCGATCACGTCGACCCGGTCGCCGGCGCGCAGCAGCCGTACGGTCTCGGCGTCGGCGATCCGTACCGGCGCGGACACCAGTCGGACGGCGACCGGGGCGGGCGGCCGCGCCCGGGGCGTCACGGCAGCCCCGGTCGGCGAGGCCCCCGAGCCCGAGCCCGACCCCGTGCCCGCCGCCGCCAGGGCGGCGAGCGTCAAAGCGAGCAGCACCACAGGAGCACGCCACCCCCGCCGCAGGGCCCTGAACGGCCCGCGCCGCGCGCCCCGACCCCGTACCGGCTCGAAGGCGGGCACGACGCACGGCGCCGGAACGGAGGAAGCGGAAAGAGGAGTGGAGGTGCGCATCATGGCGAGTACCGCCTGTCCTGGTCGGGAGTAGGGCCACGCCCCACTCTCCCGGCCCCGCCACATCCTCGCTCCGGCCTGGGGATCACCCGCCGCTTGTGGACAACTCCCTCACCCCCGAGGGTGGTTCGGCCGACACCGCCGCGCTCTACGGCAGCTCGATCCCCAGGTCCCAGCCGTCGTGCGCCTCCGTGCACAGGCAGTCCCGGTCGACCGTCGCCGGGAGCGCGCCGACCGCGTCGAACAGCACGTCCCGCAGCCGTCCCACGTTCTCGCCGAACACCCGCAGCACCTCGGTGTGGGAGACGCCCTCGCCGGTCTCGGCGCCCGCGTCCAGGTCCGTGACCAGCGCGAGCGAGGTGTAGCAGAGGCCCAGCTCGCGGGCGAGGACCGCCTCGGGGTGACCGGTCATGCCGACGACCGACCAGCCGGCGGCGGCGTGCCACCGCGACTCGGCCCGGGTGGAGAAGCGGGGCCCCTCGACCACGACCATGGTGCCGCCGTCCACCGGTTCCCAGCCCCGCCCCCGGGCTGCCTTGACCGCGACCCGCCGCCCGTCGGGGCAGTACGGGTCGGCGAAGGTCACGTGGACGACGTTGGGGACGGCTCCGTCGGCCCGCCGCTCCCCGTCGAAGTACGTCTGCGCCCGGGTCTTCGTCCGGTCCACGAGCTGGTCCGGTACGACGAGGGTGCCCGGTCCGTACTCCTCGCGGAGCCCGCCGACGGCGCAGGGCCCGAGGACCTGTCGTACGCCCACGGAGCGCAGGGCCCAGAGGTTGGCGCGGTAGTTGATCCCGTGCGGCGGGACGGAGTGGCTCCGGCCGTGACGGGGGAGGAACGCGACCCGTCGGCCGGCGATCTCGCCGAGGAAGAGGGAGTCGCTGGGGCTGCCGTACGGGGTGTCCACGGACACCTCCGTGACGTCCTCCAGGAAGGAGTAGAAGCCCGAGCCGCCGATCACGCCGATGTCCGCGTACGCATCATGGGTCGCCATGGCGATCACCCTATGCGCGGGGCCGGGAAACACCGAGGGCCCCGTCGCGGCAAGCGACGGGGCCCTCGGTGACGAGCGGGATCAGGCGGCCGAGGTCGAGCTTCCGGCGCTCGACGACGACGCGGAAGCGGTCGAGGACGACGACGCGGCCGGCTTCGAGTCCGACGTCGAGGACGTCGAGGACGAAGACGACGGGGTCGCGGACTTCGACGGGGCCGGCGAGCTGCTGGACGACGAGCCGCGGCTGTCGTTCCGGTAGAAGCCGGAACCCTTGAAGACGATGCCGACGGCCGAGAACACCTTCTTCAGGCGTCCTGCGCAGCTGGGGCACTCGGTCAGCGCGTCATCGGTGAACTTCTGGACCGCCTCAAGGCCCTCGCCACACTCGGTGCACTGGTACTGGTAGGTCGGCACGTGACTTCCTCCTGGCACTCACACTCATCGAGTGCTAACGACGATCCATCTTGACGTATTCCGTGGGATCAGTCCACCGCCACCGGCACGCGGTGACCGATACCACGTGCCGCGACCCGGCTGGTCTCGCGCGGCTTCAGCCGCGACCGGAGGGCGAGGAGCGTGGCCAGGGCGAGGACGGTGCCCACGGCCGGCACCAGGAACCCGGCGCTCGATCCCTGCGAGTCGGCGAGGCGGCCGGCGATCGTGACGGCCGCGGCCTGGCCGAGCGCGACGGCGCCGGTGAGCCAGGTGAAGGCCTCGGTACGGGCCGACGCCGGGATCAGGGTCTCGACGATCGTGTAGCCGGTGATCAGGGCGGGGGCGATGCACAGACCCACGACCAGGCCCAGGGCGCCGAGGAGGAGCACCGAGTGCGCGGTCCACAGCAGGGAGGCCGCGACCGTGAGGCCGACGTAGCCGAGGATCAGACGGCGGCGGGGGCCGATCTTCCAGGCGATGGCGCCCATCGCGATGCCCGCGAGCATGTTGCCGGCGGCGAAGATCCCGTACAGCAGGCCGTTGGCGCCGGGGTTGCCGATCTCCTCGGTGAAGGCGGTCAGGGAGACCTGCATGCCGCCGAAGACGGCGCCGATGCCGAGGAAGGCGACGATCAGGACGCGGACGCCGGGGATGGAGAGCGCCGAGCGGTGCGGACCGGCGGTGGCGGCCGCGGCGATCCCGAACGCGGGCTGGGTGGCGCGCTGCGCGGCGAAGAACAGGCCGCCGACGAGGGTGAGGGCGGCCTCGGCGATCAGGCCCGCGGCCGGGTGGATGCCGGTGCACAGGGCGGTCGCGAGGACGGGACCGACGACGAAGGTGAACTCGTCGGTCACGGACTCGAAGGCCGCGGCCGTCGGCATCAGCGGCGTGCCGTCGAGCTTCGCGGCCCACCGGGCCCGGACCATCGGTCCGACCTGGGGCACGGAGGCGCCGGCGGGTACGGCGGCCAGGAACAGCGCCCAGAGCGGTGCGCCGCTCAGCGCGAGCGCCACCAGCAGGGAGACGGACGCGGTGTGGACGAGGACGCCGGGGATCAGGACGGCGCGCTGGCCGAAGCGGTCGGCGAGCTTGCCGCTCTGCGGGGCGAAGATCGCCATGGCGACGCCGGTGACGGCGGCGACCGCGCCCGCGCTGCCGAAGGAGCCGGTGGTGTGCTGGACGAGCAGGACGATGCCGATGGTCAGCATCGCGAAGGGCTGCCGGGCGGCGAAGCCGGGGAGCAGGAAGGACAGCGCACCGGGGGTGCGCAGGAGCTGCCCGTAGCCGGGTCGCTTGTCCGAGATGACCGTGGACGCCACGGTCCTGGCCTTTCTGCCGCCTGGTAGCGCGCCCCGGCACTGTGGTGCGGGTGTCGCCGAGAGCTGTCCTCATGCGCGTTACTGCGGTAGATACCGGGCCGGCCCCACTACGGAGGGGCGCCTCGGCCGCCATACGGTCGCGCCAGCTCTGCGTCAGGCAGAGTTGGTTCGATCAGGTGTGCCTTCAGGGTACAGGGAAGAGCGTCTTCCCGCCTGGGAAAACGCTCTCGCACCTGAATTGATGCCTGGGATCAACCGGATGTTTTCTTCTCGGGGCCGCGGGAGGAGCCACGCGAACGGTGCTCATGGTGGCTCCCGCCGTGCCCGCCGGGCAGGTGGAAGCGCGCCGCCGTTCCCGTGTGCGCCTTGACCTCCACGCCCCCCGTACCGAGCCACCCGGCGAGCTTGCCGCCCTGTCCGACCGCCCGCAGACGACGCTCCGTGGCGTCCCGCACCGGGTCGGTCGCGACGACGAGGAGCTCGTCGCCGCGGCGCAGCACGGTCGCGGGACCGGGGACGAAGCTCTTCTCCTCGCGTACGACGAGGGTGACCGCCGAGCCGGCCGGGAGCCGCAGCTCCCCGACCTCGACGCCGTGCATGCGCGAGGCCTCGGGGATGGCGACGGAGAGCAGGTGCCCGCGCAGCCGCTCCAGGGGTGCGGACTCGACGCCGAGGTCGGCGGCCTCGGCCGAGTCGCCCAGCTTCAGCGCCTTGGCCAGCCAGGGCAGGGTCGGCCCCTGGACCAGGGTGTAGACGACGACGAGGACGAAGACGATGTTGAAGATCCGCTCGCTGCCCTCGATCTGCGCCACCATCGGAATGGTGGCGAGGATGATGGGGACGGCTCCGCGCAGTCCGGCCCAGGACATGAGGGCCTGCTCCTGCCAGGGGATCCGGAAGGGCGCCAGGCTGACCAGGACCTCCATCGGCCGAGCGACCACCGTCAGGACGAGGCCGATGACGACGGCGGGCCAGAAGTCGTGGACGAGCTCGTGCGGGGTGACGAGCAGGCCGAGCAGGACGAACATGCCGATCTGGGCGATCCAGCCGAGCCCCTCGGCGAAGCCGCGGTTGGCGGGCGCGTGCGGCAGCTTGGCGTTGCCGAGGACCATCGCGGCCAGGTAGACGGCGAGGAAGCCGGAGCCGTGGGCCAGGGCGCCGGCCGCGTACGCCACCACCGCGATGGCCATGACGGCGATCGGGTAGAGGCCGGAGGCGGGCAGCGCGACGTGCCGGAGGCCGTACGCGCCGAGGAAGCCGACGGCGAGACCGACGGCGACGCCGATCGCGAGCTCTAGGGCGATCGTGCCGACGAGGACGTACCAGGCGTCGACGGGGCCCGCGGTGGAGAAGGCGACGACCAGGATGACGACGGGGGCGTCGTTGAAGCCGGACTCGGCCTCCAGGACACCGGTGACCCGGGAGGGCAGCGGCACCTTGCGCAGGACGGAGAAGACCGCGGCGGCGTCGGTGGAGGAGACGACGGCGCCGATGATCAGCGCCTGCCGCCAGTCGAGGCCGACGAGGTAGTGGGCGGCCGTGGCCGTGATGCCGACGCTGACGGCGACCCCGACGGTGGAGAGGACGACGGCGGCGGGCAGTGCCGGCTTGATCTCCTTCCACTTCGTGCCGAGGCCACCCTCGGCGAGGATCACGACGAGGGCGGCGTAGCCGATGACCTGGGTCAGTTCGGCGTTGTCGAAGGCGACGTTGCCGATGCCGTCCTGCCCTATCGCGATGCCGATCCCGAGGTAGAGCAGCAGGCTGGGGAGCCCGCTCCGGGACGAGATCCGCACGGCCGCGACGGCGATCAGCAACACGAGGGAGCAGATGAGCAGGAGTTCATTGAGCTGGTGGACAGTCAGTGGCCGATCCTTCCCCTCGCATGCAGCTGGATCGTTCCTCCAGCGGCCGACACTTCGTTACCTTACCTAATCTTTAACGTTTTCTTGACGCCTCCTTTGCATCGGGCCGCTCATCAGTACGGTTCTCTTCCTGACACCGAGTCCGGGCCCTCCGGACGCTGCGCCTAAGGTTGCTCCCGTACTCCAGGACCACCCTGCCCCTCGAAGGACAGCGATGCCCTCCAACACGACCGCGCCCCCCGCCAAGAAGAAAGGGCGGCGCGCCCGCCTGCTCCTCCTCGTCCTGGTCCTTGCGCTGGTCGCGGGCATCGGATTCGGCGGGTACTGGGGTGTCACCACCGTCCGGGGCTCGTTCCCGCAGACCACCGGCGAGATCCGGCTCGACAGCCTCTCCGCCGACGTCACGGTGAAGCGGGACGCGAACGGCGTCCCGCAGATCTACGCGGACAACGAGACGGACCTCTTCCGCGCCCAGGGCTACGTCCAGGCACAGGACCGCTTCTACGAGATGGACGTCCGCCGGCACGTGACGGCGGGCCGGCTCTCCGAGATGTTCGGCGAGAGCCAGATCGAGACCGACTCCTTCCTGCGCACGCTCGGCTGGCGCCGGGTCGCGCAGCAGGAGTACGACACGGTCCTGTCGGCCGAGACGAAGAAGTACCTCCAGGCGTACGCGGAGGGCGTCAACGCCTACCTCAAGGACCGGGACCCGGCGGACATCTCCGTCGAGTACGCGGCCCTGGGCTTCACCAACGACTACGCGATCGAGCCGTGGACCCCGGTCGACTCGGTGGCCTGGCTCAAGGCGATGGCCTGGGACCTGCGCGGCAACATGCAGGACGAGATCGACCGCTCGCTGATGACGAGCCGGCTGAGCGCGAGCCAGATCAAGCAGCTCTACCCGGAGTACCCGTACGCGCTCCACCAGCCGATCGTCGACAAGGGCGCGGTCGACGAGACGACCGGCTCCTTCGACCCGTCGGCCGAGGCCGGCGAGGGCGACGGGAGCGGCGAGGGCGACGGGTCGACGACCGGCGACACCCCGGGCACCAACCCCACCGGCCCCGGCAGCTCCACCGGTTCCTCCCAGGGCGGCGTGGACGCCCAGCTCGGCGCGCTCTCCGAGGTCCTGGACGGCATCCCGGCCCTCCTCGGCCCCAACGGCAACGGCATCGGCTCGAACTCGTGGGTCGTGTCCGGCGCGAAGACGACCTCGGGCAAGCCGCTCCTCGCCAACGACCCGCACCTCGCGCCGCAGCTGCCGTCGCTCTGGTACCAGATGGGTCTGCACTGCCGCTCGGTCTCGGCCACCTGCCGCTACGACGTCGCCGGCTACACCTTCTCCGGCACGCCCGGCGTGATCATCGGCCACAACGACAAGATCGCCTGGGGTCTCACCAACCTCGGCGCCGACGTCACCGACCTCTACCTGGAGAAGATCGGCCCGGACGGTTACCTCGTCGACGGCAAGGTCAAGCCGTTCACGATCCGCGACGAGGTCATCAAGGTGGCCGGCGGGGACGACCGGAAGATCACGGTCCGCTCCACCGAGCGGGGCCCGCTCGTCTCCGACCGCTCCTCCGAGCTGGAGAAGGTCGGCCAGAAGGCCCCCGTCGGCAACGCCGCCCCCGACCGCGGCACCGGCTACGGCGTCTCCCTCCAGTGGACGGCGCTCCAGCCCGGCAAGTCGATGGACGCGATCTTCGCGCTCGACCGCGCCAAGGACTTCACCACCTTCCGGGCGGCGGCCAAGAACTTCGAGGTCCCGTCCCAGAACCTCATCTACGCCGACACCGCGGGCAACATCGGCTACCAGTCCCCGGGCAAGATCCCGCAGCGCACCAAGGGCGACGGCGCCCTCCCGGCGCCGGGCTGGGACTCCTCGTACCGGTGGAAGGGCTACATCCCCTTCGCGCAGCTGCCGTACGAGTTCAACCCGGACCGCGGCTACATCGTCACCGCCAACCAGGCCGTGATCGACGAGAAGAGCTACCCGGACCTGCTCACCAAGGACTGGGGCTACGGCTCGCGCAGCCAGCGGATCAACGACCTCATCGAGTCGAAGACCAAGGACGGCGGAAAGATCTCGCCGGACGACATGCGGACCATGCAGACGGACAACCGCAGCGAGATCGCGACGCTGCTCAACCCGCTCCTGCTGAAGGTCGACATCTCGGACCCGTACGTCCGCGAGGCGCAGAAGCTCCTGGAGGGCTGGGACTACACCCAGGAGCCCGACTCGGCCGCCGCGGCCTACTTCAACGCGGTCTGGCGCAACGTCCTCAAGCTCGCCTTCGGCGACAAGCTGCCCAAGGAACTGCGGGCCGAGGGCGACTGCATCACCGTCCGCCCGGCCGACGCCACCGGCCCGGTCGACGAGCAGAACAAGCTCGTCCGGGAGTGCGGCCAGCGCGACCCCGACTCGGCGCAGCCGGACGGCGGCGACCGCTGGTACGAGGTGGTCCGCCCGCTCCTCAAGCAGGAGCAGAGCGAGTGGTGGACGACCCCGGGCAACCGCACGGACGCGGCCACCGAGACCCGTGACCAGCTGCTCGCCCGGGCCATGAAGGACGCCCGCTGGGAGCTGACCGCCAAGCTCGGCAAGGACATCTCCACCTGGAGCTGGGGCCGGCTGCACCAGCTGACCCTGAAGAACCAGACCCTCGGCACCGCCGGACCGGGCTTCGTGCAGCAGCTCCTCAACCGCGGCCCGTGGAACCTGGGCGGCGGCGAGGCGGCGGTCGACGCGACCGGCTGGAACGCGGCCGGCGGTTACGAGGTCATCTGGGTGCCGTCGATGCGGATGGTGGTCAACGTCGGCGACTGGGACAAGTCCCGGTGGGTCAACCTGACCGGGTCCTCGGGCCACGCCTTCCACGACCACTACACCGACCAGACGGACACGTGGGCGAAGGGCGAGCTCTACGACTGGGCCTACGGCAAGGCGGCGGTCGACGCGTCGACGAAGGACACCCTGGTCCTCAAGCCGTAGGGGCCCTACGGAATCGGGTGACCCCCTCCGGGGTCACCACCACGTGTACGGGGTGGTCGTGCGGTTCCTCCGGGACCCGGGCGACCACCTCGTCCGCGTACAGGAGCACCACCAGGGCCGGGTCGGCGCCCGCCCGCGCGAGCCGGGCGAGGACCCGGTCGTACGAGCCGCCGCCCCGCCCGAGCCGCATCCCGCGCGCGTCGACCGCGAGGCCCGGCAGCAGGACGGCGTCGGCGGCGCGGACGGCCTCGGGCCCGAGACGGGGACCGACCGGTTCGAGGAGTCCGCGGCCGGCCTTCGCGAGCCGCTCCGGACCTTCGTACGAGGCCCAGTCCAGGTCGTTGTCGGGGAGCAGTACGGGGAGCAGGACCCGCACCCCGCGCGCGTGCAGCGCGTCGAGCAGCGCGCGCGTGCCCGGCTCGCGGCCCACGGACACGTAGGCGGCGACGGTGGACGCCTCGGCGAGTTCGGCCAGTTCCACTCCCCGGCGGGCGAGGGATTCGGCCGTGTCCGCGAGGGATTCGGCGCTCAGCGCGGCTCGGGCGGCCAGAAGTCGCTTGCGCAGCAGGGTCTTTTCGGACAACTCGGGTGTCTCGGGTGTCATGACGGCCTCATCTGAATTCACGAAACTCTCGTAACTGTCTTTATGTGGATGAAGTTAATCGAAGCCACATCTTTCTCTCATTCCGAACGACTAAGGTGCAGTTCATGAATCAGTCGCTCCCCAGGCTCGGCCGGATCAGCAAGGCTGTCATCCCGGCCGCGGGCCTCGGCACCCGCTTCCTCCCGGCGACCAAGGCGACGCCGAAGGAGATGCTGCCGGTCGTCGACAAACCGGCCATCCAGTACGTCGTCGAGGAGGCCGTCGCGGCCGGCCTTTCGGACGTTCTGATGATCACCGGTCGCAACAAGCGTCCCCTTGAGGACCACTTCGACCGGAACTACGAGCTGGAGGAAGCTCTGATCCGGAAGGGCGACGACGAGCGCCTCTCCAAGGTCCAGGAGTCCAGCGACCTCGCCACCATGCACTACGTGCGCCAGGGCGCCCCGCGCGGCCTCGGTCACGCGGTGCTGTGCGCGGCCCCGCACGTCGGCGACCAGCCCTTCGCGGTGCTCCTCGGGGACGACCTGATCGACCCGCGCGACCCGCTCCTCGCGCGGATGGTGGAGATCCAGGAGCGCGAGGGCGGCAGCGTGATCGCGCTGATGGAGGTCGAGCCCTCGCAGATCCATCTGTACGGCTGCGCGGCCGTCGAGGCGACCGCCGACCCGGACGTCGTGAAGGTGACGGACCTGGTCGAGAAGCCGGAGCCGGCAGAGGCGCCCAGCAACTACGCGATCATCGGCCGCTATGTGCTGGATCCGGCCGTCTTCGGGATGCTGCGGGAGACCGAGCCGGGCCGTGGCGGGGAGATCCAGCTGACCGACGCCCTGCAGAAACTCGCCACCGACGAGAAGATCGGCGGCCCGGTGCACGGTGTGGTGTTCAAGGGCCGCCGCTATGACACCGGTGACCGCGGGGACTATCTGCGTGCCATTGTCAGACTCGCGTGCGAACGTGAAGATCTGGGACCGGACTTCCGGGCCTGGCTCCGGAAATACGTCAGCGAGGAGATGTAGGACCTTGAGCAGCATCGCGGCACCGTCGCCGTCCGA
The DNA here is from genome assembly GCF_042717315.1 of Streptomyces sp. NPDC058650. Lineage (NCBI taxonomy): Bacteria > Bacillati > Actinomycetota > Actinomycetes > Kitasatosporales > Streptomycetaceae > Streptomyces > Streptomyces sp. NPDC058650. The sequence goes on along the minus strand of NZ_JBHXRL010000015.1, from coordinate 4,270 downwards.
CGAGCACGGCCACGGTCATGAGCACGGCCACGGTGACGATCACGGCCCGGCGGACCCCTGCGCGGGCGCGGCCCGCGGTCTGTGGTCGGTGGACGAGCACCTGGCCGACATCCTCGCGACGGTCGGCCCGCTCGAACCCATCGAGCTCCAACTCCTCGACGCGCAGGGCTGTGTCCTCGTCGAGGACGTGACGGTGCCGGTCGCGCTGCCGCCGTTCGACAACAGCTCCATGGACGGGTACGCGGTGCGGGTCGCCGATGTCGCCGGTGCCACCGAGGAGTTCCCCGCGGTCCTCACGGTCATCGGCGACGTCGCGGCCGGTGACGGCGGGCTGCCGACCGTCGGCCCCGGGCAGGCGGCCCGGATCATGACGGGCGCCCCGCTGCCGCCCGGCGCCGAGGCCGTCGTCCCCGTCGAGTGGACCGACGGCGGTACGGGCGGAGGCGCGGCCACCGGCATGCGCGCCGCCAGCGACGCCCCGGAGGGCGCGGGCGGCGAGGTGCGGGTGCACCGGTCCGCCGAGGCCCGGGCGCACGTCCGCGCGCGCGGCAGCGACGTACGGGCCGGGGAGCTGGCCCTCGCGGCGGGCACCGTCCTCGGTCCGCCGCAGATCGGGCTCCTCGCGGCGATCGGCCGGGGCACGGTCCGCGTGCGGCCCCGCCCGAGGGTCGTGGTCATCTCCACCGGCAGCGAGCTCGTCCAGCCCGGCGAGCCGCTGGGCGAGGGCCAGATCCACGACTCGAACAGCTTCGCGCTGGCCGCGGCCGCGCGGGACGCCGGCGCCCTCGCCTACCGGGTGGGCGCCGTCACCGACGAGGCGGAGACGCTGCGGGCCACGATCGAGGACCAGCTCATCCGGGCGGACCTGATCGTGACGACGGGCGGGGTGAGCGTCGGCGCGTACGACGTCGTGAAGGAGGCGCTGAGCGCCGACGGGCAGGTCGACTTCCGGAAGCTGGCGATGCAGCCGGGCAAACCGCAGGGCTTCGGCGCGATCGGCGCCGAGCAGATCCCGCTGCTCGCGCTGCCGGGCAACCCGGTGTCCTCGTACGTCTCCTTCGAGCTGTTCGTCCGGCCCGCGATCCGGGCCCTGATGGGCGTCGAGGACCTGCACAGACCCACGGTCCGGGCGGTGCTCGCCGCCGACAAGGCGCTCTCGTCCCCGGCCGGCCGCCGTCAGTTCCTGCGGGGCGCGTACGACCCGGAGGCGGGCACCGTCACTCCGGTGGGCGGTGCCGGCTCGCACCTCATCGCGGCCCTCGCGCACGCGGACTGCCTGCTCGTGGTCCCGGAGGAGACGGACAGCGTCGAGCCGGGCAGCGAGCTGGAAGTGGTCCTCCTCGGCTGAGGGGGCGAGGGTGGGGGTACGGTGTCGTCCCCATACAGCGACCGGGAGTGTCACGGCCATGAGCACGCAGCAAGGTCTCACCCACATCGACGAGGCGGGTGCGGCCCGCATGGTCGACGTCTCCGCGAAGGACGTCACGGCCCGCACCGCGCGGGCCAGCGGACGGGTCCTCGTCTCGCCGCGCGTGATCGAGCTGCTGCGCGGCGAGGGCGTCCCGAAGGGCGACGCGCTGGCGACGGCCCGCATCGCCGGGATCATGGGGGCGAAGAAGACCCCCGACCTGATCCCGCTCTGCCACCCGCTCGCGGTCTCGGGCGTCACCCTGGACCTGGCGGTCACGGACGAGGCGGTCGAGATCCTGGCGACGGTGAAGACCACGGACCGCACGGGCGTCGAGATGGAGGCCCTGACGGCGGTCTCGGTGGCGGCCCTGACGGTCGTCGACATGGTGAAGGCGGTCGACAAGGGCGCGGTCATCTCCGACGTACGGGTGGAGGAGAAGACGGGCGGCAAGTCGGGCCACTGGACGCGGAGCGGGTCGTGACGCGCGGGGGCCGGGTGAGCGGGGCGCACCCCCACGAGGAGGCCCCGGAGCCGCTCGGTGACGGGCTCGGCGGCACTCTTCTCGGGCCGTACGCGGCCCTGGTCGTCACCGCCTCGAACCGCGCGTCGGCCGGGGTGTACGAGGACAAGGGCGGTCCGCTGATCGCCGAGGGCCTGACCCGGATGGGCTTCGCCGTGGACGGCCCGCAGATCGTCCCGGACGGGGCGCCGGTCGAGGCCGCGCTGCGGGCCGGGGTCGAGGCGGGGTACGACGCGATCGTCACCACCGGCGGTACGGGCATCTCGCCCACCGACGAGACCCCGGAGGCCACCCGCCGGGTCCTGGAGCGCGAGATCCCGGGCATCCCGGAGGCCATTCGCGCGTACGGCCGGGAGAAGGTGCCGACGGCGGCGCTCTCGCGCGGGCTCGCGGGCGTCGCGGGCGGCACCTTGATCGTCAACCTGCCGGGGTCTCCCGGCGGGGTACGGGACGGGCTCGCGGTCCTGGAGCCGATCCTCCGGCACGCCGTCGACCAGATCCGTGGTGGCGACCACCCGAGACCGTCATGATCCCGCCCTGGCCCGTGGTCCTGGTGGACGGGGACGTCGTCCTCCGCCCGATAAAGATGGGCGACCAGCGGGCCTGGCGCGAGGTGAACCGGCGCAATCGCGAGTGGCTGCGGCCCTGGGAGGCGACGGTGCCGCCGCCGGCGCCGGGCGGCCCGGTCGCGCAGCGGCCGACGTACCGTCAGATGGTCCGCCATCTGCGGGCGGAGGCGAAGGCGGGCCGGATGCTGCCGTTCGTCATCGAGTACCAGGGGCGTCTCGTCGGGCAGTTGACCGTGGCGGGGATCACCTGGGGCTCGATGTGCTCGGGGCACGTGGGCTATTGGGTGGACAGCGAGGTGGCCGGGCGAGGGGTGATGCCGACGGCGGTCGCGCTCGCCGTCGACCACTGTTTTCGCACGGTCGGACTGCACCGGATGGAGGTGTGCATCCGCCCGGAGAACGGCCCTTCGCGGCGGGTCGTGGAGAAACTCGGCTTCCGCGAGGAGGGGATGCGGCCCCGCTATCTCCACATCGACGGCGCGTGGCGTGACCACCTGGTCTTCACGCTGACGGTGGAGGAGGTGCCGGAGGGATTGCTGCGGCGCTGGCGCCAGAGAAGAATGGCATAAACGTTCGAATTTAATCGGTAGTTGGCACGCAAACGATCTGAACAATCACAAAAAAGTTCAGTGATATCAGCCAGATCGTGCGACACACCGGGCCAATTGGCCGATGGCCTCCCGCGAACCCCTCTACCGTGTGAGGCGTGAGCAGCAGCGGCCTCATCTACGCAGTCATCGTCGGGGCCTGGGCCGCCTACTTGGTGCCGATGTGGCTCCGCAGGCAGGACGAGCTGAACGAAGCCCGTCCGACGGAACGCTTCAGCACCGCCATCCGGCTGCTGTCCGGACGGGCGGGAATGGAGCGCCGGTACGCCAAGGAGCTCAAGGAGCGGGACCGTACGGCGGAGGGTCCGACGCCCGACGTGGACCCGGACGCGGCGACCGAGCATCTGAGCTCGGTCGACGTCCGGGCCTTTTCCGCGCCCGCGGCCAGGACCGAGGCGCGCCTCGAACTCCCGGAACCCGAGCCGGAACCGACGCCGGAACCCGCCCCCGCACCCGCGCGCCCCTCCACGGGCGGCGCCGCGGCCGAGCGGGCCCGCCGGGGCAAGCTCCTCGCCCGGCGCCGGCGCACCACGACGCTCCTCTTCGCCGGGTTCACCCTCGGCGCGGTCGTCGCGGCCGTCGGCGGCGTCGCCTTCCTGTGGGCGCCCGCCGTCCCGGCTCTGCTCCTCAGCGTGTACATCGTGCACCTGCGGGTCCGGGAGCGACGCCGCTTCGTGTACGTGATGGACCGGCGCCGCGCGGAAGCGGCGGCGGCCCGGCTGCGGGAGAGCCGGCGGCCCACCCCGACACCCGAACCGGAGGCCGATCAGGACCCGGTCTCGACGTCGCCCGTGTCCCCGCAGGAGGCGGGGCGCCGCGCCCTGGTCGAGCAGACGGACCACGCGGAGTGGGTGGACCAGCAGCGCGAGCGCGGCCCGGCCCGCGGCGACAGCTGGGAGCCGGTCCCGGTTCCGCTCCCCACGTACGTCACGGCGCCGGTCGCCCCGCGCGCGTCGAGCGGCGTCGACATCACGGACCCCGAGACGTGGAGCGCGGCCCGCTCCTCCACGGCGGCGGACCCGGCACCGGCCCCGTCCCCGGCCCCCCGCCGCCGCACGGCCCCCCCCCCCCCCGGGCCCCCCCCCCCCCCCCCCCCCCCCCAACCCCCCCCCCCCCCCCCCCACCCCCCCCCCCCCCCCCCCCAAAAAAACCCCCCCCCCGC